>DICX01000066.1 GCA_002417825.1 Lactobacillus sp. UBA5815
AAAATTTTCACTTGCTTTTTAAAAGTGACGACATGAATATGCACTTTTTTAACGTTGCTCTGCTTAATTTGGTACAGTGCTTAAATCAATGATCTGCTCTAAAGTATATCGATGGTGCAGCACTGAGTTTATCTTAATCGAAACACCATATATTTTACTTTTAGGTCCGATCGTCGCAGGAAAATAAGCCATATCTCCAGAACCTTGGTGATTTTTGCGATATTTTTAGGATGGACGAAGTGAGAAGCTACTTTTAGAGAAACCGCAACGAAAACTAACGCAACTTTTTTATGATAGGTGATGGGTAATGTGAAGCAACATGGATCGTTTCTTAAAATTTCATCTGTAGTGATAATCCTCATTTTATTGATGCTTGCCTCTCAATATCTGACTGCCGATTGGAGCATGGAAAAATACGTTCAAAACGATATCAATGCGGCTTTGAAAAATAATGACGACAGCAAATTGTTGAGGATCAGTTCGGACAATCAGGTTTTTAAGGCTTTGAAAGCGCAAAAAAACGTCATCATACACTTTAGAACAGATAACCAAGGTTCTGGAGATATGGCTTATTTTCCTGCGACGATCGGACCTAAAAGTAAAATATATGGTGTTTCGATTAAGATAAACTCAGTGCTGCACCATCGATATACTTTAGAGCAGATCATTGATTTAAGCACTGTACCAAATTAAGCAGAGCAACGTTAAAAAAGTGCATATTCATGTCGTCACTTTTAAAAAGCAAGTGAAAATTTTCTGCTTGCATGTTACAGTCAGAATATTCTTTTAAGCCAATCATCTTAATCAGCACTATAAATTTGGTGTGTAAGGAGAATCAAGTTGCTAAAAAATAAACAAACTTTTTATTCATTAGTTGCTGCCATTATTTTTTCGATTTTAAGCTTGTATCTTTATTTAACCAATGAAAGTACACTCGATTCTTGGATTTTAATCTCGAATAATGCCAAGGAGTCCAGTGTCGATATCAGATTGTCGTTTTGGCTTTTGTTTTTAGTGATCAGTCTCGTTTCGTGGGTCAACGTTACGGTTGCTTTCATGAAACACAAGAAAGATTGATTTTGAAAATCCTACAGTAGAAATCAGTGATCGTTCAGCTGCCGAAACCAATTGCCGGAGACACAAGGGATGCCACGGCAGCAAGTTTTGTTTTTGTACTGATCGATCATTGTCTTAGCAAATTACAGAACAAAAATGGTTATTAATTGTCTTATGTCTAAAAATCAAGTTTTTTAAAGGTTATAATGCCCCTTAAACAAATCATTTTTAAGGGGGCATGTGCAATGTTTAAATATCAAATCGATCAGGAAATCAGTTTAGCATTACCAAGACCTAAAATCGACGCTGAGCCTTTGTTCAAACTTCTTGATGAAAGTCGCAACGAATTGAAAACTTGGTTACCAAGATTTTCAGATGTTAAAGATAAGACGGATGAAGAAAAATTTTTGTCTACCGTTATGGCACACTTTGGTACAGGAAATTCACTGAATGCAATGATTCTGTATCAAGATCAGCCTGTTGGCATGATCAGCTTTAACCAATTCCATTTAACTAAGCAAAGTACGGAGATCGGTTATTGGCTGGGGACTAAATTTGTAGGCAAAGGGATCATGCATCGGGCAGTACTGGGGATGTGTGACTTGGGATTTCGTGATTATCAGGTTCACAAGATAGAGATTCATGCTGCGGTAGAAAATCAGCGCAGCAACAGCGTGGCTAAAAAAGCGGGATTTAATTTTGATGGCGTCTTACGAGACCATGAATTATTGCCAGATGGCTTTCATGACGAAAATGTGTGGTCGCTGCTCAAAAGCGAGTGGCAGCAACAAAGAAAAACCACAACATCATATTAGTAAGCGCAAGAAAATGTTTGATTGACCTGTATCGGTTAAGCTCCTTTTACTTTGCGTTAATTTAAAAAAGTGTCGATTTGATGATAAAAATCGATACTTTTTTGTTTGCGATTAATGATTATCGAATTGTGTTTTAAAACACGAGCCAAGTCAGGCATGGTAGCAGTAATCGGCAGTATTTCGTGCAGCATCACCTGATTAGATCCTTATTCTAAGCTTTTTTTACGAATTTTCTTATAAAATAGTCTTTACTCAAATGCAGTCTAAGGATACAATTTAAGACATAAAATGCTTGCGGCTCATCTAATTTTAAGCATTTTTCAAAATCGGCATGACGTTCAACCGAAACGATAAATGAAATCGTTCAAAACTGAATTTTCTGGTTTGACTGAAAAAAAGGAGCACGAGAATGCCTATGCTTTATTTGGGAAGTATCGAAATGTCCAGAGTTTATTTAGCGAGAACTTTGGCTATCGTGGCTGCGGGGATACTCGTCAGCTTGGCAACGACCTCAGCAGCTAAAGGTGCACGTGAGCGTAATACGAAATCTGAAGCGATGGTTTTGTGTTATTCAAAGTTCGTCGTTGTCCTTTTTCAAGTGTTTTTTATTGGATTCACATTAATCTTTTTCGTATTGTTCGTCAAAAGCTTACTTGAACCTGGAACTTTTTGGTTTCCGTACCTTTTTTTATTATTGACGGTTTGTCCTGCATTTTTTGCACTTTATCGTTACGCCGCAACCGTATGCGTCACGTTAGATCAAAACGTGCTTCATGTGACACAGAGATTTGGCTTCAAAAAATATGAGATACCGCTTGACGAGATAGGAAGCTGGAGATTGATCTGGGGCGATGGTGGTTTTCCACCATCCGTTCGGTTGAAAAACGCTTCCGGAAAGCGGCTGTTCACTGTTGCATACTCGTGGGTCAATTATAATGCGTTCTGCGAACTGCTTGAGGAAAAGTACCCTGACAAAGAGTATAGTATCGTCAGGAACCGTACACGTGCTCAGCACAAACAGGATCGTCACTTCTAGTGATCTTGATATAGAATCACGTCGTGCTAAGATTTTCAAAAATAATAAGGATCGAAAAAGGCTTGGATCTGATCAAAAATCAGGTTCAAGCCTTTTCTTTGCTGAAATAAAAAATCAGTCACGTTTAAGTTCTATTTTTCCAATAAGTATCATGATGAAACTCACTAAAATCGCCGATCCAGGTGCCGTCCAAGACAGTAGTGTCGCTTTACTGCCAAAATCAAAAATTGGAAGAAGAAATATGATGCTCCACATTCCGATCGTCAAACCAAATTCAAGTTTGTCATGTGCTGTGATGGCTTTTGATGACTTGGAAACGACGCTGATGATAAGAAGGATCATACCAATGATCAAAAGCACGCCAGATAAAAATTTATAAAGTACTGATTGGTCATTACCAGTCGGGAATGTAAAAACTTCAATCAAAGATAATAACGCCGCAGAGATAAAACTTAAGCCAAGAACGAAAAGGCTGGTTTTAGCTCTTGGAAATTTGATGCCGCGAATGATGATCAATAAGCAAAGCAAAAGATATAAAAATGTTGATATCGACATTAAATCCCCTCTCGAAGTAGAATTGTTAACTCATCGCACTGACTGATGAGACACTTGATTATGATTTTACATTCAAGTAAACTATATGATTAGAAAATATCAGTTTTTCTTAATGAAGTCAATCAAATCTTAATAAATATCAAATCATTGGAACCGATCGGTGATTTTGATCAGCAATCTTGACTGAGATAGGTCAAAAATGGGATAAACAAAAAAATTTACTGCCTTAAAGGATATTATTTTTAAAATAAACCCTTTTTCATGAACCGGTTTTCGTTCGGTTTTGGTGTATGATTAATAACTAGCAAGACTAAAAGTAGAGGTGTATCAGGATGGCGAATCAAAAAACTTACTATATTACAACGCCAATTTACTATCCATCAGGTAAATTAACGATCGGCAATGCCTATACGGAAGTGGCTGCCGATGCGATGGCTCGTTACAAGCGGGCACAAGGTTATGACACGTTCTTTTTGACTGGTGACGATGAGCATGGTCTCAAGATCGAGCAAAAAGCACAGAAATTGGGGATCGAACCACAACAATACGTTGACAAGATGGCCAATGAGTATCAAAGCCTTTGGAAGATGCTGGATATTTCCTATGATAAGTTCATTCGAACGACGGATCCGCAACATGTGGCTGCTGTTCAGAAGATTTTTGAACGGTTGTTGGCACAAGGCGACATTTATCTGGGTGAATATTCAGGCTGGTATTCGGTCGAAGATGAAGAATATTTCACGGAATCACAATTGGCGGAAGTCTACAAAGACGATGCTGGAAAAGTCATCGGTGGCAAGGCACCGTCAGGTCACGAAGTTCAGTTAGTTCGTGAACCATCCTATTTCTTTAGGATGAGCAAATATGCACCAAGATTGCTTGAGTACTATAAAGCCCATCCTGAGTTCATTTTGCCGCATTCACGCGAGCGCGAGATGGTCAACAACTTCATCAAGCCGGGTCTGGAAGATCTTTCCGTGACGCGGACGACTGTCGATTGGGGAATCCCAGTGCCGAGTGATCCTAAACATGTCGTGTATGTTTGGATCGATGCGCTGTCGAACTATATCACGGCTTTGGGCTACGGCTCCGAAGATGATCATCTTTTTAAGAAATACTGGCCTGCAGACGTCCATTTGGTGGGTAAGGAAATCGTTCGTTTCCATACGATCTATTGGCCGATCCTGCTGATGGCACTCGATCTGCCGCTGCCTAAGCAAGTGTTTGGACATGGCTGGGTGCTGATGCGCGATGGCAAGATGTCCAAGTCTAAAGGGAATGCGGTTTATCCAGAGATGATCGTCGATCGTTATGGCTTGGATGCGTTGCGTTATTACCTGCTTCGTCAGATTCCGTTCGGGAGCGATGGCATTTTTACACCAGAAGATTTCGTTGAACGCACGAATTTCGATTTGGCTAATGATTTGGGCAACTTGCTCAATCGGACGATCGCGATGATCAACCAATATCAAGAAGGGCATGTTGCTCCAGTTTCGAAAGATCAGGATACGTACGGTCAGTCATTGATTCAGCAAGCGCAAGATACGATCGCTGCTTATCATGAACAAATGGATGCGCTGCATTTTTCACAAGCATTGGATGCGATTTGGCAATTGATCTCGCGTGCCAACAAGTATATCGATGAAACGACGCCATGGGTTTTGTTCAAGAATCATGAAACGGCACGCTTATCGGTTGTTTTGACGAACCTTGCCGAAACGCTTCGTCTCGTCGCGATCCTGATCAGACCGATCATGACGAAGAGCCCTGTTGGGATGTTTGAACAATTGGGGTTAGCTCCTGAAGCAGAAAACGTCAACGCGTTGCGCTTTGGTGCGTTCGGCTGGGGCAACCAGGTCACGGAGACGCCTAAGCCATTGTTCCCACGACTCAAGGCTGCTGATGAGATCGCTTATATCAAACAGCAGATGGCCAAGGCCAAACCTAAGAAATCGACGAGAAGCGAACAGAAGAAGACAGCAGAGATCGCATTGTCAGACTTTACCAAAGTTCAAATTCAAGTCGGTGAGATTTTAGCTGTCAGTCCAGTTCAGGGCTCTGCAAAACTGCTTGCGTTCGATCTTGATTTCGGTGAAGAAAAGCCTCGCCAGATCTTGAGTGGCATTTCCGCGTTTTACCCAGAACCCGAAAAACTCGTTGGCCGCAAAGTCATCGCAGTGACGAATCTGAAACCGCGCAAAATGCTTGGCAAGATGAGTCAGGGCATGCTGCTGACCAGTGAGAAGAACGGCAAGACAGAATTGTTACTGGTCAGCCCCGAATATGAAAATGGTTCGGTTTTACGATGATTCGCTTGTTTGATGCGCATACTCATCTGAACGATGCGGCTTTTTTCGGGCGCGAACAATATTATCTGGATCGTGCGCAAAAAATGAATGTCGTCAAAATGGCCGTTGCCGGTCAAGATGAACGGTTCAATCAGCGTGCGGTCGATTTGGCGAATCAATTCGATCATGTTTATGCGATGGTCGGCTATTGTCCGGACGTTGCCAAAGATTTCAAGACGCCGCAGCAAAATCGATTGATCGAACAGCTGCAGCTCAAAAAGACGGTGGCACTTGGTGAAATCGGTTTGGATTATTATTGGGATGCCTCGCCGCGCCCTGTTCAGCGTCAAGTTTTTGCAGATCAGCTGGCGATCGCGCACAGGCTCAAGATTCCAGTCAATATTCATCTGCGCGATGCCTTTCCTGATGCGTATGACATTTTGAAAGAAAGTCACGTCGGCGAAGACGGTGGCGTTTTGCACAGCTTCAACGGTGATCACCACTGGTTGCATCGGTTTTTAGATTTGGGCTTGATGGTTTCTTATTCCGGCGTGGTTTCTTTCACGAAAGCGGTCGATGTTCATGAATCAGCAAAAGAAACGCCATTAGACCGGATCTTGATCGAAACAGACGCACCTTATTTGACACCGAAGCCTTATCGCGGCCGGCAAAACGAACCAGGATATACGGCTTATGTCGCGCAAGCGATCGCGCAACTCAAAGGATTGCCGATCGATCAGATCGCCCAAGCCACTTATGAAAATGCTGAGAGGATTTATGGAATTCAAGAAGAAACATTTTGATGCCGTCATCGTCGTTGAGGGAAAAGATGACACGAAGCGCCTGAAGCAGTTTTTCCCAGGGATCGAAACGGTCGAAACGAATGGGTCTGCAGTTTCGGAAGAAGTCTTGACTGAAATCGAACAGCTCAGCAAAAAGCGCAAGATCATCGTTTTCACAGATCCAGATTTCAACGGCGAGCGGATCCGAAAAATCGTTTCACGCCGTGTTCCCACCGCTGAGCAAGCCTTTATCACGCGTGATGAAGGCCGCCCGATGCGAAAAAAAGACAGCTTGGGCGTCGAACACGCTTCTAAAGCTGCTTTGATCCGTGCTTTGGATGGCCTGCATGAGACTTCTGCCGAACCTGAAAGTCTTTCAAAAGCCGACTATCAAGCACTAGGGCTGGCCTCTGGTCCTAATGCACGGCAGAAACGCGAACGCGTCGGCATCGCACTTAGGATCGGCTACGGCAATGCAAAGCAGTTTTATAAACGATTGAACTTGTTCGGCTTTACTGCTGAGCAAGTCAAGAAAATCTTGGAGGCTGACCATTGACGATGATACCTATCGCGACGCCAGTTAGAACGCAGGCGATCGTTAATCGCTATTTGATCCATACGCAAAAAAAACTGGGACAGAATTTCTTAGTTGACGTGAACGTCATCCAGGCGATCTTGCAAGCTGCCGAGATTCAGCCAGGTGACCATGTCATCGAAATCGGTCCTGGAATCGGTGCGTTGAGCGAACAGCTGCTTTTAGCAGGTGCAAAAGTCTTGGCTTATGAAGTGGATCCGGCTTTGAAACCGATCCTGGAAAATGAACTTCCTGCTAAGATCGAAGGCGTCCCTTTGGCAGAAAAATTTCAGCTGAAACTGCAGGATGTGCTGAAAGCAGATCTGACACATGATTCAGCGGCCTTTTTCCAAAGCATGGCACCCGTCAAAGTGGTGGCTAATCTGCCTTATTACATCACGACGCCGATCATTTTTTCATTGCTTCACAGCGACTTGCCTTGGCACAGCTTGACACTAATGATGCAAAAAGAAGTCGCTCAGCGGTTAGTCGCGGTTCCCAAGACCAAAGCATTCGGACCGCTTTCGATTGCAGTTCAAACCCGAATGAAGGCGCAATTGCAGTTAGAAGTCGATAAGACGAGTTTTTGGCCGCAACCTAAAGTGTCGTCAAGCGTCGTCACGCTGACACCTTTAAAACAGCCTTTGGTCGCTGCAGAGGACACCGCATTCGATCGGATGGTCAAACGCTGCTTCAATCAACGCCGCAAAACCCTTTTAAATAATTTAAAGCCTATTTTGCCTGATGCAGGTGCTCGAAAAGCACTCGTCAAGTCGCTTGACGTCAAGCCGAACGCGCGTCCAGAAGAACTTTCTATAGCGCAAATCATTGCACTAGTCAAGGCGCTTTCTGTGAAACGCTGAGTAAATCAGGCCACTTTGCTTGATAATCGTGGCATTTTGACGTATAATGTTTCTCAAAAGGAAGTGACGTCAAGTGCCAAAAACCATCGTTGAGATCAAGCAGCAGCTTGATGCCCATATCGGTGACAATCTAACGGTTGTCGCGCAAGTGGGCCGTAAAAAAGTAACACGTCGTAAAGGAATCCTGACGAAGACGTTTCCTGCCGTGTTCGTCGTTGATTTAGACCAAGATCAAAGCAAGATCGAACGGGTTTCTTATAGCTACACTGACGTGTTGACGAGAAATATCGAGCTTTTGTTTTAAACAAACTTGAATCGGGAAAAATCATCATTTTACGAACAATCACTAGTGCTTTTTGTTAAACACTAGTGATTTTTGTTTTCAATTAGCGTATAGTTAAGCTAGTTATTCACGGATATTAGGAAGGTAAAAACAATGAAACGTTCTGAAAGACTTGTCGATATGACCCAATATTTATTGGCACGTCCGCATACTTTGATCGCGCTACCGTTTTTTGCAGCGCGTTATGGCTCTGCAAAGTCTTCGATTTCGGAGGATCTCGCGATTTTGAAGCACTCACTCGCGATTCATGAAAATGGCATCTTGGAAACAGTCGCTGGTGCGGCAGGAGGCGTCCGTTATATTCCGTTTTTAGGCGAGAAACAGACGGCATCTTATTTGACAGGCCTTGCACAGCGTATTCAAGATCCTTCACGTATCCTTCCAGGCGGGTTCGTCTATCTGTCAGATGTTTTAGGTTCCCCACAGGATCTGCGCGCGATCGGTCAGATCATCGCGACACATTACGCTTACACCCAAGTGGATTATTTGATGACGATCGAGACGAAGGGAATCGCCTTGGCGCAGGCTGTCAGCAAGTATTTGAACTTGCCGTTCGTGACAGTAAGACGCCGTCCCAAGATCACGGAAGGTGCAACGATCTCAGTGAATTATGTTGCTTCTTCAAGTGATCGTGTGGAAAAGATGGAATTGGCCAAACGTCTGCTCAAACCTCATGCCAACGTCCTGATCATCGATGACTTCATGAAGGGCGGCGGTACGATGAATGGAATGGAAGAACTCGTCAAGGAGTTCGAATGTCACGTCGTCGGCCGTTGTGTCTTGTGCGAAACGCAGTTCAAAGAACCGCGCCGTGTTGCAGATTACCTCTCTTTGATCAATATCAATCGTGTCGATACGACCAATAAAAAAATCGAAGCCAACGTTGGTAATTTTTTGACGCAAACCGATTTTGATCGTTTTTAATGCTATACTAAACACGAGTTTTTTAAAGAAGAGGGAAAAGTCATGGAAAAATACGTTGTTGTGTTAGCGGCTGGCATGGGTACGCGAATGAAATCCCAGCAGCCTAAAGTGTTGCATCAAGTCTGCGGCAAATCGATGGTCGAATACGTCGTCGATGCCGTTCAAACGCTTGAACCGCAAAAGATCGTGACTGTCATCGGCAATGGGGCAGAAGCTGTCAAGAAGGTCTTAGGCGATAAGACGGCTTTTGTTTTGCAAGAAAAGCAGTTAGGGACAGGACATGCGGTTTTGCAGACAGAAAACGTTTTGGGGCGCTTTTCTGGTGCGACGCTGGTCGTGACAGGAGATACACCGTTGTTCACCGCACAGACGTTTTCAGCACTTTTTGCTCAGCATGAAGCTCAGCACAATGCTGCAACTGTTTTGACCGCAAATGCACCGGATCCTTTCGGCTATGGCCGGATCATCCGTGATAATGCGGGTCAAGTTTTGCGGATCGTTGAGCAAAAAGACGGAACGCCAGAAGAATTGGCAGTCCATGAGATCAACACAGGTGTCTTTTGTTTTGACAATCAACAGCTTTTTGCGGCTTTGAAAAAAGTCGGTCATGACAATGCCCAAGGTGAATATTATTTAACGGACGTTTTGGAAATCTTGCGTCGGGCTGGTCAAAAAGTCGGTGCGTATCAAATGGCTGACTTTTCACAGTCTTTAGGTGTCAATGACCGTGTCGCTTTAGCCAAAGCTTCACAGCTGATGCAGCAGCGGATCAATGAAGCCCACATGCGTGACGGCGTGACGTTCGTCGATCCTAGAACAGCTTACATCGATGCGGGTGTGAAGATCGGTGCGGACACTGTGATCGAAGGCAACGTCGTGATCAAAGGCGAAACGGTCATTGGCGAGCGTTGTACGATTACCTCTGGATCTCGTTTGGTCGATGCCAAGATCGGCAGCGATGTTACGATCACGGCTTCAACGCTTGAAAAAGCAACGATGCACGATCATACCGATATCGGCCCGAACTCGCATTTGCGTCCAGGTGCTGAAATCATGTCTCATGCGCATGTCGGCAACTTCGTCGAAATCAAGAATGCGACGATCGGCGAAAACACGAAAGTGGGTCATTTGACGTATATCGGCGATGCCACGTTGGGTAAAGACATCAACGTCGGCTGTGGCGTCATCTTTTCTAACTTCGATGGCGTCAAGAAGTTTCGCTCGGAAGTCGGTGATCATGCGTTCATCGGTGCCGGGTCGACTTTGATCAGTCCGATCCATGTTGCCGATCATGCATTCGTTGCAGCAGATTCGACGATCACGAAAGACGTTGCACGTTTCGAAATGGGCATCGCACGCGGCAGTCCAGTCAACAAAGAAGATTATTGGTGTACATATGGCTCTTATACACATCT
>DICX01000091.1:0-16618 GCA_002417825.1 Lactobacillus sp. UBA5815
TTCCGAGGTGTGCGTGGCTGAGCGTGTTCGGTGTTGATTGTGCCCCACGCATGTGGGGGTGATCCTCAGCGCGATCATCTGGTGTTGTTCATGCATGAGTGTTCCCCACGCATGTGGGGGTGATCCTTCCAGACATTGGGATCAGCTGTATGTGGATGAGTGTTCCCCACGCATGTGGGGGTGATCCCTGAGATGGCATCGGTATGATGTGATCGAATTTGTGTTCCCCACGCATGTGGGGGTGATCCTACAATAGAATTAGTCAAATATTTTAAAAATTAGTGTTCCCCACGCATGTGGGGGTGATCCCGCGATACCGTACCCGTCCAATTGTGCTTGTTAGTGTTCCCCACGCATGTGGGGGTGATCCTAATGCCGTGCCATTAAAGATCAACAAGTCTGGGTGTTCCCCACGCATGTGGGGGTGATCTATTGGCTGAATAGGCACAAATAGTAGGCAACCAGCCCACATAAAAAAGCTCTAACTATTGCAATTAGTTAGAGTTTTTTGTGATGGGACAGTATGCTCATTCATTAGTTCTCAGTTGTAGCATAACAAGTCACAATTTTATGACAAGCAAATAAATTTGTTTATACGTCGTTGGGTCCACATTAATGGGAAACATGCTGGACAACATGATTCAGACGACGATCAGTGATGAACAACGATCACAAATATTCATCGCAGAGGATGTCCTAACAAACGTTCTGGCAGCAATGACCGTATTTATTCTTGGGCTAGCACAAAACATCGGCATCAAAATCATTTTCGCATATATCGATCTGATTCTTCTCATGTTTATGGTATGCTTATTTCTTGAAATCATGATTTTTAAGCATAAGAAAAAAGCTTCCAAATCGAACGCAGACGAATAATTTTATACTGGTAGGCGTTCTTGGACACCGACTGGCGCCACGACTAAATCACCCTTAAATCATGGAGAAAGTCATCATGAAAAAAGAAACCGAAATCTCACGTTATTGGAATGAATTTAAACGCATAACCGGCGTTACGGGAAACGCCTATCTGGCAGAACAATTTGGATATGGCAAACAAGTCGGAGATGCGTTGGCCGAACTGGTTAAAAGTGGGAAAAAGACCGCAACGACTTCTGCTCTAGAATTGTATGAAGCAGATGAATCACAACCAAAAGTCGGCGATTATAACATTATTTTGAACGGTTCCGGATCACCTGTCTGTATCACGCAAACAGAGCGGGTCGAAATCATCAATTTTGATGAAGTCACCGCTGACCACGCTTACCGTGAGGGTGAGGGAGATCAGAGTTTAGCTTATTGGCGAAAAGTTCATCAGCAATTTTTCGAAAAAGAATATCGACAAGCCGGCAAGACCTTCACAAATACGATTCCATGCATTTGTGAAACTTTTAAAGTCGTTTATTAAGTGTCAGAATAGCTTTGAGCTCATTAGGTTATGTCCTAATGGGCTTTTTTGCAACTGCTTCATGGCTCGTATCGTTTTCAATAATGGTTTCAAAAAATATTTCCAAGTCTTTGATTCAAAGGTTCTTGCATCCTCACTTGAACATGGCTCTCGTGTAGATGTAATATGTACATATACTTTATATGTTATATCGATATTCTTGACATGACCAACGTCACTATCAAAACAACCAAGAGAGGATGAGTTCCCATGAAGAAAAACTATCGCGATGCCAAGACAAGAACCTATGCCGTAATGGCAGAAGATCGGGCACTTCGTCTCATAAATATTGTCTTACTTATTTTGATCATGGTTCTCATAGCAATGAGCGTCATCATGGAATATGCGCGATCTGCCGACACTAGTGATGTAATCGTCATCGCCTTCATCGTGATGATCATCAATTGCCTATTTTCCAGTCACGGCAAGCACATCGACAAGATCGATCCTAGTATCGGAAACTACTCGAATATTAGGATAAAACTCAACAAAGACTTTCGTGCGATGGTCGCGTTCGACCGAATAAACACGGAACCGATACAACAAGAACCGGTCACGAACATGGCCGATGATGACTCCAATGAAGACGATCAACTCTCTGACAAAGATAGAACACGCTTAGCCATCATCGAAAAAGAAAAAAACGTGAATCGCCTCATAAATTATCTGTTACTGGTAGCCATGACGGCACTCCTTACCATCATCATGTTACAAAGAATGACAATCGATTCACTCATCAGACTCATGTTATTCGCCACAGCAATCACCATCATTACTGGCCCATTTACCTGTCACGTGAACAAACTCGAATTTGCAGACTTCAACAGTAGTTTTGCAGATTACCACGTAAAGCTTACTAAAGATTTTCGAAAACTAGTCGCATCTGACAGGAAAAATCAGCCCCTAACGACAAAACAGTCATCTGATTATGATTCAACGTCAATCAGATCGCGTATCATCGCCGATGAACGATGCCGTTGTGATGATATCGAATCAGCATGTCTGACATACGGCATGTATATCCTCATGATTTATTTTGCAGCCACTGACTTGGGCAACGACGCCATCGCGGTGCTGACGTTAGTCATCGTCATCATGTCCTTCATCGTATATTTGCTGATGCTCGAACATCATTCCGAAATGAAGGACACAGACATCGAACGCAAGACCTATGAAGATTACAAGATCAAGCTCACGCCACGATTTGCCAAGCTCGTCAAATATGATCGTCAAAAGAAACAGAAAAGATGATTTTGGGCGATCATACCACTAAATCTTTAGTGCTTATTTTAACTAAAATCCATTTTTTAATGCGATAATGATTAAAACTTGGAGGGTTAAAAATGTTGCTCTATTTAAAAAACTCACGTGAAAACCTATTGACCAAAAATAATCAAACTAAACCTTATAGGAGTATCTCACGTGATCAATTATCGAGAAAGCAAAACGTTACCTAGAACGCAGCTAACAAAATTATATGCAAGCGTTGCCTGGTCTGCATATACCAATCATATTGAAATTTTGGAAAAGGCAATCCACCATTCACTCACTGTGCTAACGGCTTGGGATCATGATGACTTGGTCGGCTTGATTCGCGTCATCGGCGACGGTTATACCAGCATATACATTCAAGACCTATTAGTTCGCCCAGATTATCAAAACATGAAAATCGGCACCAGTTTGATGACTCAGATTTTAAACAAGTATCCACAAGTTAGGCAAAAAGTCTTATTAACGGATGAAGAACCAAGCGTCAGAAATTTTTATGAGAAAAACGGGTTTACCTCGGCAGACCAAGGAAATGCCGTTGCCTTTTACAAATTTTCGTAAGACTTGATTGCTTGTACTAGAATTATTTTTTATTTACTGTTGCGTCATGAAAAACGGCATCGTTGTAAAGCGATACCGTTTTTTTGATACACACTTGATTTCCCAACATAAGAAAAAAAACCTTGTATAAACAAGGCCTTTTTTGTGTGTTCATAAGTCATTGATGACTTGACACATGTAATCATGCATTGACCAAATCGTGCTGAAAATCAATCCTTCTCTTTGACGTTGATAATGATTTTGCCACGTGCATGATGGGATTCGATTCGTGTGTGGGCATCTTGAATTCCCTTTGTCGTCAATGGAAATTCAGAATCGATGATGACTTTAAGCTGATCTTTCTTGAGTGCCTCGGCAAGTTCGGCCAAATCTTTGCCATCGGGCTCAAGCCAGCCAGTCATCACCGTTTTACCTTCTTTTTTTGCCCGCTCTTTTTGCTCTGGCGTGATGTTTGCAGAAATAGTCACCAATCGGCCACCTGGTACAAGGATATCGATGCCATCATCGACCGCACCCACACTGTCCAATACCGCATCATAATCGGTCAACACGTCTTGGATGCGTTTTTCATGATAATTGATTACGATATCCGCGCCTAATTCGGTTGCCAATCCAATATTGACAGCACTGACCGTCGTTGCCACTGTGGCACCCATCGATTTCGCCAATTGGATGGCAAAACTCCCAACACCGCCGGCACCGGCTTGAATGAGTACTTTTTTACCTGGTCCGACCTGCAATCGGCGCAACATTTGCAAAGCAGTCTCACCGGCAAGCGGTACTGCTGCTGCTTGTGCATCCGTGATAGTCGCTGGTATCTTTGCAAGCTGGTTGGCATCAACCGCCATCAGTGACGCATAAGACCCAAAACGTCCAGTTGGATCGATTTCAGGACGTGCAAAAACCCGTTCACCCACAGAAAATCCAGTGACGTTTTTGCCAACCGCAACGATTTTCCCTGCAACATCCCAGCCTAATACGACTGGAAAGTGCCACGTGAACATGCCTTGAAGCAGTCCTTGCCGGGCTTTGTAATCGATCGGATTGATACTCGTCGCATGAACTTCGATCAGCACTTGATCGTCTGTTATCTTGGGATCCGGATAGTCAGATACCACATGTAATTCCTGAATATCCCCGAATCGATTGATTATTGCTGCTTTCATCATGAAGTGCCTCCTGTTAGTGATATGTTTAAAAATCAGTCATTGACCATGACCGCAATGAGGTTTTTACCGGTTTATGGCTTGCGTCAGTTTTGAAATCAATTTTTGGTTGATTTCTAGGATCTGGTGATACTGTTCAGCATCAAAATCATCACTATCGAAACGATCAATGATTGCATGGTGAATGGCGATTTCTTGCCGTTTCCCTTTTTCGGTCAAGATGATCACCAACTGCCGTTTATCATCATCAGGGTGATGCCGCTGGATCCACCCTGTGACTTCTAATTTTTTAAGCAATGGCGTCAGCGTGTTACTCGACAAATGCAACTCGTCACCGATTTCATGAAGCGTTTTTCGATCCTGCTGCCAAAGCGAGCGCAAAATCAGATACTGTGAATAAGTCAGCCCAAAAGGTTGCAGCGTCTGCTTGTAAAATCTGTTAAACAGTCGATACGCATTATAAACTGAAAAACAAATCTGGTTCGCTAAACTCACTTGATCAGATTTCATCATTTCCTCCTTATTCAATCGTGCGCGATCGAATAGTCAAACTATAACCGAATCACGCCATAAGCGCAACTTTAAAGCAATTATTGCTATCCAAAAACACTATGCTAGAATTAAGTTGAATTTAATCATCTAATTTAGAGCCAATTTTTAGAAATAATCTCTAGGCTACTGAATCAAGGTTCGCTTCACAGATTATTTTGTCAGCCAAGAACAAAACGATCCATCTAATTTTATCAATCAACAGTTTAACTATGAGGTCGCATCATGAAAAAGAATAAAAAAAGAAATCATCGTTTAATTTCTTTGCATCAACAATCAGTGTTACAAAATATTGGTTGGTTCTTGTTGGGAACAGTTTTTATGTTACTGCCGTTCTTCTATTATAGTTCTACTTGGGGCTTATCTCTTCATACGTTGATCATCATTTCATTGATATCGATACTAGTCAATAGTGTGGGACAAGGTATGGTCATGGCATGGGATCTGTCGCCAGAATTCAAATTATTGCCTTTAGTGGGTGGGCTTTGTGTCATTGCCGCGCTTTCACACCTGTTTTCAGATTCAGAATATATGGCAGCTTTGACAGCTTGGCTTTTTTCCGGTACAGGTAGCAGGGTATTTCTAAGCTATGTCATCGAACACTTCATACAACGGCATATGATGTCCAAGCATCATAGAAAAGAACTCAAACAGCCAAGTTATGAAAATTGCCTGATTAGCCCAGATACGCAACATGCCTTGAGCCGATTCGACACGATTAAGGCGCATGGTTCAGGTGTGATGAGCCTGTTTCTCAATGGTGGGATTCGGTTTGATGTGTGTTGCACCGGACCTGAATTATTCTCAGTTTTTTTCACGCAATATCAACCACAAGGCTTTGAGTTGCACGAGGAAATCTGGCAAGGGACAGCTGCTGCTGATTCAGATCATCTTCATGAAATGATTCACGTCAATTTTTGGGGTAACAAAAAGAAAAATCTTTTCCCCAACGCGGTTTATCCCCGCGAATTGTTCATCAATCATACACAAGCACGTGAAAGCATGATTCAATGTATCGAACATCGCACACGTGATGCCGCTCTTGTATGGCAAAATGAGCGTACCAGTTCAAATGCCATCACTGTCCCAGCCCTTCCTGAAGTACCCACAGCATGGAAACAAGCATTGTGGCAACAGGCAGAAATAAGGCCATATCGCTGAACTTTATTTTCAACCGTGTAATTAGATCATAGTGTTGGTTGCATAAAACAAAACAAGAAATTTATATATCATCACAGCCACCACCATCAAAAATTGATACTATTGGGCACTGACTCTTTTTATCATATTTTGATTTCGATAGCTAAAAAGTCATTTTATAATATCATAGTATTTAGCATTACAGCGAAACGATAAAGCAGGATAGATGACAAATTGAGCATGATGCAATTATTTTATTGAGAGTGGGTCATCACTATGGCAAACAAAGAGTTTGAAAAGTGGTATCGAAAACGAAAGCGACAAAAACTTTATCTCTTTTTAGAGTTGATCTGGTTTACCATCATGTATTTTTCCATTCTTTTTGATTTTTCCTTTTTCGTTTTTGACTTAAAACTAACCACCTGCTTGGTCCTTTTTTTATTTTTGATTGAATTAATCCAAATCTGCCATGAAAAGAACCACAAAAAAGCGAAAAAATAAGTTTTTCAAACTAAAATGCTCAGCTCGTAAAAGGATTGCTTATGCTTGCGAGAGAGACATTCAAATGGAAAATCATATCGTTGCAATCGTGTTAAAAATTCTAGGGTCATTGCTTATCTTAGACATGAGATTTTGGTACACGATCAACGCTGATTCAGAAATCAATACGATTGAAAACATAATGTCAAAAAGATAATGCATTGAAAAAGACAGCAGTCACTTAAATTCACTGCTGTCTTTTTTACGTTAACACTTAAAATTGGTCGTACACTAATCGATTCAGATTTAAATCATCTTAACGAGACATCAAAAAGACGTTATGTTGATCAGAATTTTCTTCAACATATTTGTGCATCTGATTTTTAATCATAACTCTCAAAAGCCCTCTGATCAGCTGATGCAACCTCTGGTTGCGACCTTGTAACGCTAGCCGCAACAGAACTTCAAGATATGCACTTTGCAAGCTGCGAGACTTTTTATAAGCTATTCTCATATCGACAATAGCAACGAGCAGAAAGGAATCGACTTAAAACATGGACAACATCTTCAGTTCGCAGTTACGTAAACTGCGACAACAAAAAAAGCTTTCCCAAGAAGCGTTGGCAAGAAAAATGGGTGTTACGCGCCAAACCATCTCTAAATGGGAAACAGGCGAAGCCGAGCCAAATATTGAAAGACTTCTTGCCTTAGCAAGATTATTCGGCACGAACTTGACCTATTTAACCACAGGAAATTCACCTACAGATAAAATCCTTTTAGAAATCGATCACTTATCCATGAATTTCGATCATCCAGTTTTATCCGATGTGAGCTTAACCATTCACAATCATGAAAGGATTGCCTTACTGGGAAGCAATGGTGCGGGGAAATCGACATTGATCAATTTGATCACGTCCTTCTTCAGGAACCATCACGCGTAATTTTGATCCTCATACAGAATTAACCGTCATGCTTCAAGAAAATTATTTATTGAATGATTTAACGGTCAATGAACAGCTTCAACTGATCGCTGCCACTAAAAAATTGAATCTTTCTCAATACATCACAGAATTACTTGATTCATTTCAGTTGACTGATCAAAGGCATAAATTGATTGCAAAACTATCTGGTGGTCAAAAACGAAAAGTAGCACTTCTTTTAGCTTTGCTGGGAAACGCAGAACTTCGGATTTTCGACGAGCCTACCACTGGCATGGATTTAGAGTCTATCGACCTTTTTTGGTCTTACTTAGAGCAGATAACCAGCAGTGTGATCGTGATCACACACGATTTTAATCAGATTGATAAGTTTTTTACACGCGTGATTTTATTGAAAGATGGTCATATCGCTGAAGAAGCTGAGGTTGCAAGGATTCATTCGAACAATCAAACGATTGAATCTTGGTATCGGAATCAAAACGGAGGTCAACGATGATTTTATATTTACAGCTAAAAGAAACCTGTCGGAACAAACGATTTATTTTATTCACTCTGATATTCCCTGTCCTCTGGTTTCTGTTCATGCTCAACTTGTCAAAATCCTCAAACTTCTACTCAAAATCGTTTACGGAATTATACATCATCACCTCATGCTTGATGGGAGTCAGTGGCAATTCTGTTGTTTCATTTGCTGCTGCAATCGGCAAATCCCGAAAATTTTACCGACTTCAAGATAAGATTTCACTGTATTCTTCCAAAAAATATCTAGTCGATCAACTGAAATCACAATTGATTTTGAATGCTCTGATCTGTCTCGTCGTCTTAGCCGCTGCCCTTTTGTCAAATCAGTTACGGTTCACAGCCAGTCTTGGCGTGTCACTCTTGATCATCACGATCATGGGAATCTATCTCAGTATACTTGGCTATCTATTGGGAATCTGCCTCGATACCAAAACCATTCAGGCGCTTTCTTTCCCAATCATGACGGTGATCATGTTCTTATTCATTCCATTTTACACTTGGTTATCAGGAGCTTTTGCTGACACGATGACCAACATCCAAAAACTTTTCCCCGGCTACTATCTTTATGTGATCATGCAGCAACTATTCGATCACCTGAATCCTTGGACAAGCCTACTAAAATTTAGCGTCATCCTTCTTGCGACTGGATTCATTTTTCTCGTCACGATTCGAATCGCACAGACAAAATATGAGCGCTAAAAGCAGTCATTCAAAAAAGGACCAAGGTCATTTTTATGATCTTGATCCTTTTTTATGATCAAACACTTAGTCTTTGGTTTGTGCGACCAAAAATCCTTGAGATTGGATATTGTTCAACAGATCTGCCCTGATGTGGTGACCCCGATTCACCTCAGAAGTGATGTGATGCGTAAAAGTCTCATCTCGACTATTGGAACTTCTGTTCTGATAGTAAGCTTGCAATAACTGATCATATTGCTGCAACGCGGTCTGATCAGCTGGCAATTGATAGCGCTCTTGGAAGTAAATTTCTTCTTTTGGCAGTCTCGGCTTCAATTCCGGCTGGTCATCAGGATACCCAATAGCGATTCCCAGCAATGGAAAAGTCAGCTGCGGCAGTCCTAAAAGATTGATGATTTTTTTCGAATCGTTCAAGATACTGCCCATGATGGTCGCGCCCAGTCCCATGCTCTCTGCTGCAACCATGATGTTTTCGGTTGCAATCGAAGCATCAAAGACTGACGCCAGAAATTTATCCGTCGTATGCAATAAAAATGGATCCGCATTTTGTGCCTTTGCGATTTGAAGATTGCGATACTGATCCGCCACCATCACGAAATAATGGGCACTTTCCAACAACCATGGGTGTCCAGTGATCTTGGCAAATTCTTCAAGTACATGACGATCGGTGACACTGATGATCGAATACTGTTGTGAAAAAGTACTCGTCGACGCGTGTTGTGCGGCTTCGATCAACTCATCGATCTGTGCGTCCGTCAGTTTTTTATTCTTAAAGTGACGAATACTGCGATGATTTAGTAATTGTTCAACGATTGGATTCGTAATAGATGACATTATGATTTCCTCCTTGATCCAGAGTATCAATTCTAGTCTCCGGTAATCGTCACTGTCAAAGAAAGTCCCTTGTTTGCAAAACATGAAACGAAGCATAAACTTTAATTTTTTTCAAAAATATGGCGATATGATCACTTTCAGCGATGCTCTTGGTTCACATTTAACCGCTTACATAGTAAGATTTAGTCGCAACCCACAATCAAAATAGAAAATGAAACTAGGGCATCAATCATGTCACCATCTGTTTTAAAGCAACTAGCACGTTTGACTCCGATTGAAAATCAGCAAAAAAATCAGCATATTTTCAGTGACGATATTCCACCGAGCGCCATTGACCTTCAAAAAACGGAAGCCGTCAACGTGCCTGTTTTAAATGACTATTTTTTCAAGGACCATCCTATTTATGTCAGCAAGCACAACCGATTCGCGCCTTACCCGCTGCACAGCCATCAATTTTTTGAAATAAATTATATGCTGCAAGGACATGCAGATGAATTCGTCGATAGTGATCGGGTGCGGTTGTCTCAAGGTGATGTCTTGCTATTGAATATGGGCAGTAAACATGCAATCGACAGACTAGATGAAAACGATCTGCTGATCAACGTGCTGCTTCGCGATCGCAATCTGTCATTAGATCTCTTGAGTCAAATTCAGAGTCAGCAAAGCGTCCTTGATGACTTCATGATCAATCGTTTAAAAGAGAAAAAGGAAGAAAAGCATTACTTGCTTTTTCGTAGTGGGACCAACGACATTCAAATAACGTTGTCGCGGATCATCGAAGAATATTTCCAACCACAAACTTTCAGCGATACGATCATTCAAGCTGAGTTGACGATTCTAATGGCTGAATTGGTCCGTCGTTATCAGCCAACGATTGCTGCACCATCTCCTGCTCAAAAATTAGCTATCGAGATCTTACACGACATCCACGATCATTATCGGGAGCTCTCTCTTGAAGATTTGGCTGCAAAATATACTTATAACAAAAATTACCTCGGTAATCTTTTTTCCAAAGAGGTAGGCAAAACGTTCTCTCAAGCGTTAACACAAGAACGTTTGATCAACGCAAGGCGGCTGATTCAAAACACCTCAGAGCCGATCAGCGAAATCTGCCTAGAAGTCGGGATTCGCAACAAGAGCTTCTTTTACCACAAGTATCGCGAACTTTTTAACCGAACACCCAAACAAGACCGTCAAACCAAAGGCAATCATGTTTCATTAGATCACAATAAGCTGCCACTCACGATTCTGTGAATTTGTCCCAATGCCATGTTCACAATGAATCCCTTGTGTTTCAATAAATAAAGCGCTTTTATTGTGAAAAATATCAGTGTCGATTCAGCTCAGTAACAGATATACGCATATCATCATACGATGCTTGACAATATTTTCATCTGTGAAAGAATTAACGTGTAATCAGTTCATGTGAGTAAGGGAGAGATTTTTATGAAGATCAAAGCAGCTGTTGTTGATGAAAAAAGCGCCGATTTTGAAATCCGAGACGACATTGAGCTCGCACCAATGGGTCCAGACGATCTGCAAGTTCATATGGTGGCCACTGGAATCTGCCACTCGGATGAAGCACTGCGAATCGGTGACGCTGTCATCGGCTATCCAATCGTACTTGGCCACGAAGGTTCTGGTATCGTTGAAAAAGTTGGCCCAGAAGTCACCCAATTCAAGCCAGGCGACCATGTCGTATTGAGCTTTTACGCTTGTGGCAATTGCAAAAACTGTTTAAAGGGCATCCCGACACAATGCTTGAACTACTCACACAACAACCTATCTGGCACACGTCCAGATGGTTCTGCTCACTTCACCGAAAACGGCAAGCCAGTCGCCGACATGTTCGATCAAAGTTCTTTCACGACGACGACGATTGTCCGTGAACGCAATGCCGTCAAAGTTGACAAAGACTTAGACCTTCGCAAACTTGGGCCTCTGGGCTGTGGCTACGTGACAGGTTCAGGCACCGTTTTGAACACGCTGAAGCCAAAGCCTGGCGACACCATCGCCGTGACAGGTACTGGCGCTGTCGGTCTTGCAGCAATGATGGCTGGCAAGATTTCTGGCTGCACCAAGGTCATTGCGATCGATATCGTCGATTCACGTCTTGAGCTCGCAAAAGAACTTGGCGCAACAGACATCGTCAACAGCAAAAATGAAGACCCGGTTGAAGCCGTTAAGAAACTCACCGGCGGATACGGCGTTGACTGGGCAGTAGATACCACAGGTGTCAAACCTGTTATGGAAAACTCGATCAAGATGCTGGCACAAGGCGGAACGACTGCAACGATCGCCGTGACCCCACACCATATCGATGTCGACACTTGGAACGACCTTTGCGTCAATGATAAAAAGATCGTCGGCGTCAACATGGGCGATTCGATTCCACAAATCGACGTGCCACGTTTGATTGAATTCTACAAGCAAGGTGCGTTCGACTTTGACAAGACCGAAAAATTCTACAAATTCGATCAAATCAATGAAGCCAACGCAGACTCACGCTCTGGAAAGACCATCAAGCCAGTACTCGTGATCGACGAAGACTACGTTCCCGGCAAATAATAAAATTTTGATTTCCTACCTTCAATTCTAATACATGACAAAGCTGCCTCATCTGAAATGATAAGGCAGCTTTTTTTATTGTTAGCAGGATTAAAAATTAGAACAAGATCATCGCGGTTTTCTAGCGATCAGCGAAAACGTCAACGGAATTTTGGGCAAGCCTTCAGGCATTCGCCAAAATTCTTCTTTTGGGTCGAACGTCAGCATCGATAACGCTTTCCAATCTGATGTCTGATATTCGCCAAGTGACTCGATCGTCAGACCAGCTTTAAGCAAAACACTCGTGATTTCTTGAAAATCATGCGCCCAATTGTGATTGTGAGTATGTTGAATCTTTCCCTTTGAGCCTGCTGTGTATGAAGCATCTGAATCATAAGAAATTTCTGTCCCGCTGAAATAATTTTGCGTGATAGCCAAGCCGTCATTATTTAAAGTAAATAAAAACGGATGATCGTCACGAATCATAAAAACGCCACCAGGTGCCAGCAAGTATGCGATCGAATCAGCCCAGTCCTGCAGATCAGGAAGCCAAGTGATCGTGCCAACACTCGTAACGATCACATCAAAATAATGATGATATTTCGGCATAGCTTGCGCCGCATAACGCACATCACTTTGAATATAGGTGATATCTGCACCAGCGCGCTCGGCGATTTCGTCTGCATACTTCAGTGAATTCGATGAAAAATCGATACCATGAACTTGGACAGCGCCTAAGCGCCACCAACTCAAAGTGTCTGTGCCGATATGACACTGCAGATGAAGCAATTTTCGTCCTTTGACAGACTGATCAGGCAGATGTGGGGCTAAAACTTTTAAGTCATGCTTTACCGTTGCAGAAATGCTTTGAGGATCTTTAATGAAAGCATTTAAATCGCCATAACCTCCGTCTACATGAACATTGGCACGATCATCCCAATTATTGCGATTGTCATTGATATCAGGATTGTTGGTCATCATTGCTCCCCCCTTAAATGCACTTTTAACGCTATGCTGATGTGGCTTGTTTGTCCACTAGTATAGTATAAAAAGGCGACATTTAAAACCACGATTTTATCGGTTAAAAGGAGACACACATCAGCACGAAGTCACTTAAGCAGCCGTAAGTTCATGAAAAAGTGTCCGCCAAATCCCAACGATATGTGATAAAGAAAATGATTGAGCACGTTTCAATGATTGAGTTGCCCAATATTGGCGCTGCTGCGGTGAAGCGATGAGCGGTTGCAGCCGTTGTGTAAAGGCATCAACGTCGTGATCCGGCGTTAAAATTCCAAACTTTCCGTCTTTCAAGTACTCACGTGCGCCAGTGTTTGTCATCGAAACTACTGGCAAACCAAAACTCATCGCTTCGCCGATTACCAACGGTAGTCCTTCCCAGCGCGAAGTCATGATGAAGACCGAAGACGTCCGATAGTGGGTCAAAAGCTCACGATCGCTCAATGAACCTAAGAGCTTGATTTTAGCTGACGCATGACGGCTTTGAATCAGTGCTTCAAGCTGTTCTCGATCTTGTCCAGCACCCGCAAGGTGAATCTCCCAATCCTCTGGAAGCTGTGTGGCTGCTTGAACCATCAGGTCCAATCCTTTTTGTGCGATATCGAGCCGCGATACAGCACTGATCACGTGTGATTTTAAATCAGAAGCCGCCGTAGGATTGACCGTGATCGGATTGTAAATCTTAACAGTGTTTGGTTGAATCTTTGAAAAACGTTCGAGGTCATGAGAAGTTAAAACAACGACGCAGTCTGCCGCACGCAGACCGGCTTCGAATTCAACAAGCATGTTTCGATAATAATTCGTCGTGTAAGTTTCATAATTATTATGCAGCCATGCGATGACGCGAACTTTTGGAATCCGCTTCTTGATCACAGGTGTAAAACTCGTCAATAGCCCCGCCGTCACGATCACGATGTCATAGCCGCCTCGATCGATCGTTGTCACTAAGTCATTGATTTGAACCGTATAAACTTGCAGCGGCACACTACCGCGAAAGCTTTTTCCCGTGTTGACTGGATGGGTTGCCATGATCAAAGGGGCGTTCAATTCAAAAAAAGACGGTGTACTCGCCAAAGAATAATAAGTCACGTCTTCAGTTGAAGCAAGGGCATTGCCCAATACCGTCGCAACGCGCTTGACACCATCCATCAACAAGTTTTCAACACAAATCAAGATTTTCATCGTTCATGGTCCTTTCTTAAGACGATTTTTATGTGAACAAAGTTTTATCCTTTCCATAGCGCAGTGTAAACAAAGAGCACTAAGACTGACCCAAGAAATCGCTTAGCCTGCCATTAGTGCTTGCCCTTGAAATTTTTGTTGTTTCAAGTTTCTTTATATTTATGATACGCGTTATTTTATACGTATGCCAAAAACAAAGCTTGTCCTGCCTCATTTGCCATGCAGTATGCGATCATTTTTTCAATTCAAATCTCACCGTAACTTCAAACGCATCGCGTTGACCGCCACGATCACGGTCGATAAAGACATCACCAATGCACCGACCGCGGGATCAAGAACGATGCCGACGCCAACTAAGATTCCAGCTGCCAGTGGAATCGCCAAAATGTTGTAGCCTGCACCCCACCAGAGGTTCTGAATCATCTTGCGTGTCGTGGCACGTCCAAGTTTGAGGAACGTCAAGATATCGCGGGGATCGCTTTTGACGAGGATCACATCGGCAGAATCGATTGCAACATCCGTACCGGCACCGATTGCAAGGCCAATATCAGCCCGTGCTAGTGCTGGCGCATCATTGACGCCATCACCGACCATTGCGACGCGATGACCAGCTTTCTGTTCATGCTGAATCCGTGCTGCTTTGTCTTCAGGGCGCTGTTCAGCATAGTAGCGAATATCGCCAAGCCGATGCGCGATGACACCTGCTGCAGTTTGATTGTCACCCGTCAGCATCACCGGTTCGATGCCTGCCTGGCGCAAGCCATCGATCAAAGCCATCGCATCCGGTTTGAGTTGGTCGCCCTGTGCAATCGAGCCCAAGACTGTCTTGCCTTGAAGCAAAAAGCTGACGGTGTCCCCTGCTGCAGCTGATTCATCAAATGATGCCTGATCAAAAGCAATCTGTCGTTCATTCAGCTCATGCGCGGTCACGATGGCATACGTCTTGCCAGCAATCGTTCCTTGCAGCCCAACACCCTGCAATGTTTTCACGTTCGCTGCGGCGGTGACTGCGATCTTGCGTGCTTTCACTTCTGCCAAAACTCCTGCCGCCAAAGGATGGTTGGATCTGGCTTCCAGTGCAGCGAAAAGCTTGAGGACATCTGCCTCACGATGATCAGAAGAAAAGGTCTTTACTGAATCGACTTTGAACTTTCCTTCGGTCAGCGTTCCCGTTTTATCCACAAAAATCATATCGATCTTGCCGGCGTTTTCTAACGCCTGACGATCACGAATCAACAGTCCGTTTTTCGCAGCAAGACTCGTGCTTCGCGAGACGACCAGGGGGATCGCTAATCCTAGCGCATGTGGACAAGCGATGACGAGAACCGCGACAAGACGTTCCAATCCTGTGGACAATCCTGAGAGTCCTGTCCAAACGAAGAAAGCGACCAATCCAATGAGCAATGCCGCAAAGAATAGCCAGCGCGAGACCTGATCCGCCATCGTTTCTGCTTGGGATTTATCCGCTTGCGCATCCGAGACGAGTTTGGTGACTTGTGCCAGATAACCGGATTCACCCGTACCTGTGACGCGTATCGTCAGTACGCCATCCCCATTGACTGCACCGCCGATCACCACATCACCAGCTTGTTTTTCCACAGCTTTGGCTTCACCAGTGACGAGCGATTCATTGACGGCACTCACACCTGCAGTGACACGGCCATCTGCGGGGATCTTTTCCCCCGCTTGAACGATGACGCGTTCACCTGTCTTCAATTTCGACAACGCAACATCACACGTTTTGCCATCTGCTTGAAGCACGTGTGCAGATCCTGGAAGCAGCGCTGCCATTTTTGACATCACATCTCCAGCGTTCATCACGGCGTTCATCTCGATCCAATGTCCCAGCAGCATGATCACGATCAAACTGGCAAGTTCCCAGAAAAAGGTCATCGTCATACGATTCGGATCGATGAAGTGCGTTTCAATGAATGCATAGACACTGTAAACGTACGACACTGTGATCCCCATTGCGATCAACGTCATCATCGCTGGTGTTTTGGCCTTGAGTTCGCTTATCGCACCTTTCAAAAAAGGTTGACCGCCATAGCCATAAAGAAACGTTGCTAAAATCAAAACGAGCCAATCAGAACCGGGGAACGTGATCTCGAAGGGTAAGTGAAGCCCCATCAATGGCGACAAGATGAAAACAGGAATCGCCGCGATCAGTGAGATCCAGAATCTTTTTTTGAGACCCCTCATCGACATCGAAGACATCCCTGGCATCGTCATATCCATGTCATCTGACATCGCCATATCTTCGTGTGATG
>DICX01000091.1:16652-27548 GCA_002417825.1 Lactobacillus sp. UBA5815
TCAGCCATCTGATCAGCCGTTTCATGAGATGGCTTCATGTTATCCCCGCTCATATGACTCATGTCTTTCATGTTCATGTCATCATGCTTCATGTGACGTCACCTCGCAATCTTGACAATGAGCTTTCGCTGGCAGACAGTTGCATGGCACTTTCTCTGGTGCGTTTGCCATTTTTTTAGTCAAAACAGTCTGAAGTTCTTGAACGTCTCGGCGTGACAATGGCAATTCTTGAATCAGATCCACCAGTGTTTGGCCACGATTCATCGCGCAAAAGTCATGAAACAGTGCTTCGGCACTCGCGTTCATCGCTTCTTTTTCTTGGATCCGTGCTTGAAAGACGAAACAGCCATGTTGTTTTTCTGCAGAAACGAAATCTTTCTTGCTGAGTCGTCTGATCAGTGTTTTGATCGTAGAATCGCTCCAGTCTCGTTTCATTTGCAGGGTATCGATCAATTCTCGGCTCGTCACTTGACCTTTGGTCCAAATGACCCGCATTAATTCCCATTCACTTGGACTGATTGCTTCGATTTTTGATTTCATCTTGCACCTCCTAAAGTTTACATTTGTAAATTATAATAGAGCTAGTTTACAGCTGTCAACTCAAAAGCATCAAAAATCGGCAGGCAAAAAAACTGATCGAAAGAAATCACGGCTTTCTCGATCAGTTTTTGCTTTTTTATTGAAATTTAAAATCGATTTTTACTTGATCACGATCTCGCCAAGTTGTTTGCTGATCTCTTTGATCGGTGTCCCCACTTCAGCTAATGCAGCCGCTGAATAAGCACCTTCAACGATCGGCACGTCGAAAACATGAACAGTCTTGTCAGTCAAATCTGCACAAACTTCAAGATTCATTTTTGAACTGCCTAAATCATAAAACGCGAGGATCTCATCAGCAGGGTTTTCTTCGATCGCTTTTTGAACGTCTTCAACGTTCGTTCCGACGACATCACCAACACCACCTGTAATCGTGACGGAAACTTTTTTGGCGATCTGTGCGATCAATTCTTTCGTGCCTTCTGCGATCAAACGGACATGCGAAACGATCACGATACCATATTGACTCATCCGTTGATCTCCTTTATCAAATCTTTGAACAGATAACCGCTTGAAACCGCACCAGGGTCAATGTGACCAATGGCAGCATCGCCAACGAATTTGGCACGTCCTTTTTTGGCAGGCATCATTTTCGTTGACACCACATCTTGTTCGATTTTGGATACAGTCAGCGTATCTTCTTTGAGAAGGTCTGCTGCAGGAATCCAGACGTCTAATAAGGTTTTGTCCCCAAGTTCAGCCTGCCCACGTCTTTGAATCCCGGCAACACCGCTGTCGATCATATCTGTCAATTCTGTTTTTTGACTCATTTGCAAAAACGCGGTTCCATAGATTGCACCCGAAGCGCCACTCACTTTTGTCAGAACTGCCATCGCAATCTTTTTCATGAGCTTTTGTACGTCTTCGCCTTCATTATCGGCTAAGACGTTTTGAATCGCTTCTGCACCACGCGCCATGTTCGTTCCGTGATCACTGTCCCCGATCGGCGTGTCGAGCTCATCTAAGTAAGCTTTGTTCGTCAACAAGTCTTTCGTCCAAGCGGAGAACCACTTGGTGATCAATTCACTGGTCACTTCCATCGTTTATGCCTTTCCTTTTGTTCCAACGAGCCATGCTGAGATCGTCCGATTGAAGAATCCGATGACAGGACCTGTCCCGAAAGCAGTCAGCACTGTTCCTAAGCCAATGATACTCCCAAATGGGTACGAGCCAAGCGCCGTCCCAAAAATCAAGCCAACGATCACACAGATCACATCCGTTATCATACGTGCATAGCTGAATGGCAGCTTTTTGATGTGATCAGACATCATAATTGCCAAAGCATCATATGGCGATACCCCTAAATCAGCGGTCATATAAAGCGACGCGCCCAAGCAGAGGATCGCTGTTCCTACGACTAACAGCAGCAATTTGACCCAAATCGTTTTCTCAGTGTCGAAAGCTAAAATAGTCCCTTTGAAAAGCTTCAAGAAGAAATCAACCAAATAGCCAACGAAGACCATGTTCAAGATCGTCCCTAAACCAAGTAAACGTTTGCCAAAGAAGAACATTGAAACCAGTAAGATGATGTTCAAGATTAATTGATAGTTGCCTAACGACATGTGCACATAAGAAGCTACCGCCGTGTTCATTCCCGTATAAGTATCCATTCCTAGCACGGAGCCTTTGTTGATTGCGATCCCCAAAGACAAGATGACGATGCCAAGTGCAGAAGAGAAGATGCTGCGAACGTTATATTTGCTAAAATCCATATTTGTCACTTCCAATTCATCATAATTTATATCGTGAAATCGTAATTCGTCACAGGTTTGATCAAGTCTTTCAACGTCTCATCGACAGACAAGACCGTCAAGATCAAACCAGGATAATTGAACATGTCATAGTAACTGCCTACGTTGGCGATCACCGTGTCATAACCGTTGGCTTTGAAATAATCAACGATGCCATTCAGTAAAATATTGCCTTCGATGTATGAGGTGTAAAGCATCGTGTTCAATTCGATGCAGATTTTATGGCTGGCAGACGTTCCCAATTGTTCAAGGGCAAAATCGCTGATCTCTTTAACCAGCCCCTGCTCACCATGAAAGGCACTCGTAACTTTAGCAGGTTCATCTGCTAATCCTTTGCCATACATCAATGTGCCATCATCGGCAGCCATCACCGTGAACGACGTCAACTGATCGTTGGCGTGTTCTGTGACTGCAGTCACTTCTTTCAAATTCGACCCTTTTTTGGCGGCAGCCTGTGCGATTTTGATCAGCGTCAAGATACCGGACAAACCGGACCGTTCTTTCTTTTCCGCCGCACTGAAAAAGTTGTCGGTCACGGCGCAAACCGTTGCCGAAATCCCATCTGCTTCCAACATCTCAGCAGCCATCTCATTATTCATGACATCGCCGCTATAGTTGTTCGTCAACAAGATGACGCCTTTACCGGTATCGACTTTTTTTGCAAGATTGTAGATGGAAAAATAATTTGGCGACGTATCCATGTTTCCGATGCTGACACCTTCTGCTAAATCTTCATGGACGACGGCCGGGAACAATCTTCCCAAACCGCCACCACCAGAGGCGATAACACCGACTTTTTTCAATGGGCGCTCTTTCAACATCAGCCCCAAGCCGAACTCATCATCAACGAGTTCATAGGCATCAGGTCTCGTTTTGATGATCCCGAGCAATTCCTTTTTGATGATGTTCTCATCGTTGTCGATCAATACGTTTCGATGACGTAATTCATTAAGCATCCAATCACTCCCTATTCTGCTTATTTATGGTTCAGCACTTTCATTTCACAAGCGCTGGATTCGAATCTGTTCTTTCAATCCTTCTAAATCTTCGAACGCGGTCAAACCGGCATGCCTTGCCGTATCACTGGCAGCAGCAAGCGACGCGATCAAATTCTCTCGTCGATTCAAATGCCGTGCGTCCCCTGCCAAAAAAGTCCCCAGCATCGTATCACCTGCACCAGCCGTGTTCATCACCTCGATCTTAGGGGCGTTGCCGAACAAGACTTCCTGCTCATTCACGAGAAGCGCACCTTGGCTGCCCAAGGAGACTAAAACATTCTGTGCGCCTGCTCTGACGGCCTTTTTTGCCAGTTCGACGATTGCTTCGTTCGAACTGTCGCTTGGTGCGCCGAACCATGAACTCAATTCTTCATTATTAGGCTTGATCAAGTATGGTCGATACTTCAACGCTGACAAAACTTCTTTATAACTCGTATCGATCACGAATTTAAATTGGTTCTTCTGAGAAATCGCGGCGATTTCTTCAATGATGGCAGGATCGATTCCCTTCGAAAAACTTCCGGAAAGCACCAACGTGTCAGCAGAACCGATTTTTTTGACTTTGGCCATAATTCGCGCGATTTCATCAGGCGAGACCTCAGGACCGCTATTGACCAATTTATATTCTTGATCGGTTGCAATAACCTTTACAAAAACATTGATCCTGGTTATATTTTGGGTATGGACGAAATCATTCGGGATTTTCCGTTCTGACAGGACTTCCTCGATATACCGATTCGTGAACCCACCGCCAACGCCAAGTGCGACGTTAGCGATCCCTAATTTTTTTAAAACGAAAGAGACGTTCACCCCTTTGCCGTTCGCTTGAATGTCATAATCATGCGTTCGATTGACGACGCCGTCAGCCATCTTTGGCGTTTCGATGAACAGATCGATCGCCGGATTCAACGTTAACGTGTAAATCACTTTTCGTTTTCACCTCCTAAAATCCTAAAAGCATAAAACCGCTTTCTTACCTGCTGATACTGTCATTATATGGGGGGAGCCGGCGAAAATGTTTTCTGTTTCGGGGTAGCAGGACTGAAACGTTGTGCAACTTACAGGAGAAATCATCTTGACCCCAAAAAACATGGCTGCGTTAAGCCCTAGTGAAGCTTACCTGTGGCATTATATCCAAGATCACAAGCAGCTCGTGATGAATTGCTCGATCACTCAGCTCAGCGAGAAAGCAAACGTGTCGACAGCAACGATCGTCCGCACGATGAAAAAAGCCGGTTATTCTGGATACACCGACTTTCGCTACAACGAATCCAATCAAAAAGACAGTAAGGCTCATTACGCGATCTTGAACCATGTCGATGAACAGATCCGCAACGTCATCATTCAAAACGACGTTGAGATGACCAATACGCTGAACAATTTAAAAATCTCGGTCCTTGAGGACACCATTCAGCTGCTGTACAAGGCCAACAGCATTTATCTTTTTGCAAAGGGGCTTTCTGAAACAGTCGCCGAAGAGATGGAATTGAAATTTCGCTTGCTTAGCAAGGATGCCGAATTTTTCCACGATTCCAACATCATGGAGCAACTTTCCAAAACGCTGATCTCCAACCAAGACATCGTCGTCTTCATCACGCTGAATGGTGAAACACCTGAACTAGTCAAAACGGCAAAGATCTTGTCTGAACGCGACATCCCCAAAGTGACCTTGACCTGCAACGCGAACGCTTCAATCGTGAAATATACCGATGAATTGCTGCTAGGCTACTGCACATCTACCAATCTGTTCAACCAATTCGAAGTCAGTTCTCGGCTTCCGCTGCAGATCATGTCGCGTATCTTGCTGGATACTTATGTCGTTCGCACTCAGGAACAAAAATAGGCAATAAAAAAACAACCGTAATGCTTTAACGGCAAAATGGTTGTTTTTTTATTTTGTTTTAAGTAAGTAATTTTCAAATTTTAGTAGTAAGTTATCTTTTCAAAAGAATACTCTGTCATTTTACAAATATTTAGCATAATTTAGCATTGAAATTAATTATCATAATGCTATTCTTTATACAGTTAATTTTAATTATTATTTCAGCAAATGACTGTAAGGAGCTCATCATGGCACTACGTTATGCCCAAAAATGGCAAGTCGTCCTTTACGGCTTGTTAGCGATCATCAAATCGCTGCAAGCAGTTTTCGTGGCTTATATCATGCAACAATACATCAATTTCGCGCAAAAACCACAGGGAAGTTTGCTTCATCTACTGATTTTTGCAGTCGTCGGTTTGTTTGGCTTCGGCATCATGAACATACTATATCAAGCGCTCAAAGCTAAGATCACCCAAGACGTCAATTTGAAGATCAAGACGATCGCGACGAATTACATGGTGCGTGCCCGTGATGAAAAAGCTAAAATCGATGTTTCTTTCATGACGAACGATCTCAAACAATTGGAAACGAATCGGATCGGGGCTGAACTTGAAATCATCTTCAATGTCCTTCAATTCTTAGCTGCGATCATTTCTGCGGTCATTGGTTCTTGGCTCTTATCACTGATTTTTTTGATTGCTTCACTGACACCAGCTTTGGTACAAAAACTTTTAGGGCCAAAGATCGAAGCAAAATCTGCTGTTTGGGAATCCGATAACCGGCTTTACACCAACACAGTCAACGATACCGTCAACGGCAGTGCTATGGCTGACTTATACGATGTCGAACCTTCTATGATCTCACGGCTGATTCATTCTGCTCAAAAGATGGAAACCGCATTGTGGCGGACGAATTTTCTTAAAGGCACAGCCAATGAAACCACGATCGCTGTCGCTTATATCTTCGGCATCTTTATTCCCTTCAGTTTCGGAATCTATCTTGTCACACGTGGGCAGATCATGTTGGGGACTTTCATGATGGTCGTTCAATTGGCGAACAACTTCATCAATCCGATCGTGGCAGTCTTTTCCTATGTCAACGACATGAAAACTGCAGCACCGATCTGGAAGCGCTTTAAGAAAATCTCACGATTCGAAGCACCAGAAACGACACCTCATGATGCCGATCACTTCAAACAGTTAATCGTCAAAGATGCTGGCGTCAAATTAGGTGGCCGCCAAATTTTCAAACACGTCGATCTAACCATTTATCCAGGAAAAAAACTTTTGCTCGTTGCCCCTTCTGGTTGGGGAAAATCAACATTGTTGAATGTTTTGACCGGCAATAAAACGCTCAATGAAGGTAGTTATCAAATCGACGGACAAGACTTGAATGGCAAATGGAATCAAGCTCACGGCTATTTCAGCTTTATTCAGCAAAAGCCGTTCATTCTCAATGACACTCTCAAATATAACATCACTTTAGGTCGCAGCGTTTCAGAAGACCGCTTGAAACAAGTCATCAACGCTGCAGGTTTGACACCCCTTGTCTCTGAAAAGGGACTCGATTACATGCTATCTGCCAATGGCGCAAACTTGTCAGGAGGTCAGAATCAACGTGTCGAAATCGCACGAGCCCTATTGACCAATCGACCAATCCTAATCGCCGATGAAGCGACTTCCTCACTGGACAATGAGCTTTCAAAGCGTATTCACCAAACAATCTTGAAAGATTTCAAGGGTACCGTGATCGAAGTGGCGCACAAAGTATCAGACGAGGAAAAAGGCTGGTTCGATCAAGTCGTAAAATTAGGTTGATGATTCTGGCTATGCCGATATAAAAAGCCTCAGCGTTTGTAGACGTTGAGGCTTTTGTTTTTTATGGCGATCACATATCCTTAGTTTGATCGATTTGGTCGTGTTCTCTTAAATAAAAGAGATACTTTTTGAAGTATTATGAAGCACTAACTTTTTAGTATTATAACCTCCAATCACTTAATGTGTCTAAAATAGTGTCTAAATTCAAATAATGAATCTGATTAATAATTATGATTTCATGATTAGATCCATTATTTTTTGAGGTGAATTGAAAGCGCTTACTATACTGACGGTGTAAGCAATAATATCAATACTTTTTTAGGAGGAATTCAAATGTCTTTCAATTTACGCAATCGTAGTTTTTTAACACTGGCAGACTTTAACACCCGTGAAATGGAATATTTATTAGACCTTTCTGCAGATTTAAAGGACGCTAAATATTCTGGCACAGAACAAAAACGGCTTGAAGGGAAAAATATTGCTCTAATTTTTGAGAAGAGTTCCACACGTACACGGTGCTCTTTTGAAGTCGGCGCAAAAGATGAAGGTGCTCATGTTACCTATCTTGGCCCATCTGGTTCGCATATCGGCCACAAAGAATCTGTTAAAGACACAGCCAGAGTTCTCGGAGGAATGTTCGACGGAATTGAATATCGTGGATTTTCTCAACGCAATGTTGAAATCTTAGCCAAATACTCCGGTGTTCCGGTATGGAATGGTTTGACAGATGAAGATCACCCCACACAAGTTTTAGCAGACTTCTTAACCGCACATGAAGTTCTTAAAAAACCTTACCATCAGATTAAATTTGCCTTTGTTGGCGATGGTCAAGATAATGTCTCAAACGCTTTGATGTTAGGCGCTGCTGTAATGGGAATGGAATATCACGTTGTAACACCTAAGGAACTTGAGCCAACAAAAAAAACAATTGCTAAAGCAAATGAAATTGCTGCAAAAACTGGCGCCAAAATTATAATCACAAACGATATAAAAGCCGGTGTTAAAGGAATGGATGTTATTTACACTGATGTGTGGGTTTCTATGGGAGAATCCGATGAAATATGGAAAAAACGAGTTAATTTGTTAAAGCCTTACCAAGTTAACAAAGCAGTTATGAATGCAACAGAAAATCCAAAAGCAATCTTTGAGCATTGCTTGCCAGCTTTCCATAATACTGAAACTGAAGTAGGAAAAGAAATTGAAAAAAAGTATGGACTTAAAGAAATGGAAGTCACAGATGAAGTATTCGAAAGTGAGCAATCTGTTGTCTTCCGTGAAGCTGAAAACAGAATGCACACTATAAAGGCAGTCATGGTTGCAACACTGGGGAATTAAAGAAAGGGATCTCAAATGGCAAAAGTAGTTGTAGCTCTAGGAGGCAATGCTCTTGGTAAGTCGCCTGAAGAGCAATTGAAATTAGTTAAAAAAACCGCTACTTCATTAATTGGACTAATTGAAGCTAGTGATCAAGTTGTCCTCAGTCATGGCAACGGTCCCCAAATCGGTCAAATCAATTTGGCAATGGACTTTTCAGCTCAAAATGGAAAAACCGCTGCATTTCCATTTCCAGAGTGTGGTGCGCTATGAGCCAAGGTTACATTGGATATCATTTGCAGCAGAGCCTTCAAAATGAAATACATCGCCAAAAAATGACTAAAAACGTGGTAACCCTAATAACTCAAGTTTTAGTAGATAAAAGTGATCCTGCTTTTCAAAATCCATCAAAACCTATTGGAGACTTTTATACAAAAAAGCAAGCTACTCAGATAAAGGCAGATAAAGGATATACCTTTATCGAAGATTCCGGGCGTGGATATCGTCAAGTCGTACCGTCACCATTACCAAAAAGAATCATAGAATTAGCTAGTATTAAAAAACTAGTTGAGAATGGTGCCTTGGTTATAGCTGGCGGTGGCGGTGGTGTCCCTGTAATTAACACAGCAGATGGTCTAAAAGGTGTGCCTGCCGTAATTGATAAGGACCGTTCAAGCTCTCTTCTAGCAGACAACATTTCCGCAGATAAATTAATCATACTGACTGCCGTTGATTATGTATACATAAATTACAATCAGCCTAATGAATCAAAACTTACTAATTTGAATATAAAAGATGCCAAGAAATATATTGCAGAAGGTCAATTTGCGGTTGGTTCTATGCTACCCAAAATTGAAGCATGTCTGTCATTCGTGGAAGGACACCCAGAACGACAAGCAATAATTACTTCGTTAAAGGGATTTAATGACGCGCTTTCTGGTAAATTGGGAACTATTATTCATGAATAGCCAAAAAATAGAAAAGCCATTTTAAAATTATATACTTTTAAAATTTTTCAATAGCTTAAATATTGGATAGATTGCAGCAAATCGTAAACGTGATTGTAATCTATCCTTTTATTCTTAAGAGATTATGGAAGTGAAAATGATGAAAAGGGAAATCAAAAATAAAGTTGGCTTAGGAGGACTGACTGGGCTAATCATTGGTGGAACAATAGGATCTGGAATTTTTGCGCTACCGGCAACATTAACAACTGGTGCCAATCCTGAAGGAATTTTAATTGGATGGGCCATAGTCGCCGTTGGCATGTTTTCTTTGGCAGGGGTCTACCGAAATTTGACTCTTCAACAACCAAATATTGATGATGGGATTTATGGATGGTCAAAGCATCTATTTGGTGATTTATGTGGATTTATTGCCAACTATGGCCATGGAATTGGCGATGCTGTTGGAGACGCCTCATATTTAACGGTACTATTTTCAGCATTCGGTGGCTTTGGCAATCTTATCTTTCTTTGGAAACGGAGCCACATGGCCAGCAATTATTGCCGCATCCGTCTTGCTTTGGCTAATTACTGGACTTGTATTGAGAGGAGTGCATACTTCTACTGGAATGAATAACATTACAACTATTGCTAAGGTCATTCCAATTACGCTTTTCATTATTTTAGCAATTTTGAACTTTTCTCCCCACATATTTATGGCTCACTTCAGTTCAACACAAGTATTTAACGTTTCAAATCACACTTGGGAGCATATCTCGATTTTTAACCAGTCAAAATCTGTTCTGCTTTCAGCAATGTGGACATTGATTGGGATCGAATCAGGAACTATTTTTGCCACACGAGCTAAGAAATTAAGTGATGTGGCTAAGGCAACTAATATCGGAGCTATCTTTGTTATCATCTTGTTAGTGGGTACCTCTGTCCTTTCTTTAGGATTGATGACGCCAAGTAAAATTTCAGCACTACATGATCCATCTGTTGCTGGTTTAATGTCCAGTATGGTTGGAAATTGGGGTGGTTGGCTTATCAACATCTGTCTAATCATTTCTGTTCTTGGTGCCTTAGTTGCATGGATTTCTCTTTGCTCAGAGCAAATTCGAGTAACTGCTCGTGGTGGATCATCTACAAAATGGTTAAATGAATTAAATAAAAACGAGGCACCCAAAAATGCTTTGTTGGTAACGTCAAGTGTAACTCAATTCTTACTTATTCTTGCAGGACTTTATTCTGCCGGATACGCAGTTTTACTGAAATTCTCAACTTCATTATCAATAGTCCCATATCTTTTTGCTAGTCTTTACGCTTTAAAGAGTGTCATAAAAGGGATTGGCTTCGAAAATAGAGCAGTTCATGAAAGAATCAGCTCAGCAATCATGGCCATTTTAGCAACTGCTTTCGCCATATTTATGATCTTTGGTGCAGGATTACGTTATCTTTTATTGGGCACAATTGTTTGGCTGTCAGGATTTGGATTTTACTATAAAGGAAAACAAGAAAAAGGACAAAAGATGACAAAATCTGAATGGATATGGTGGAGCATCATCGCACTTATGGCACTTACTGGAATTGTGAGTTTGCTAACTGGAAAATTGATTATTAAGTAATTTTCCATAATAAAATTACTACAAAAAA
>DICX01000087.1 GCA_002417825.1 Lactobacillus sp. UBA5815
TAATTATAAGCGCGCCAACCACGACCGCTATCATCACTTCTATAGCCGCTTCAACAAATGTTAACGACGCATTATATCTTCTTTTCATCATAAGCATCATCGTTTTATTCATTATTTTATATACGACTAATAAAATAAAAAGAATCGAACAATAATCATACATGACTTCTAAAAAGCTGGATAAGACAAAACAGACATCTTATCCAGTTTTTTTGTTTCGTTTCATCAGCCGCCGAAAAATCGTGATCATGGCTACAAGTTAAGCAGTATCAAAGAAATTGAAATCGTCAATAATAACGGTAATTTTGATTTTTTCTTGATTGCACTGATGATTTCAACTGTAAGTAAAATGACCATAACCGCCCAGGCCAAAATCAAGGTTGAAAATAACTTACCTGTTTCTTTTTTCTACACTTGATGGCATCTTGTCACTGTCAGATAAGACGATCGTTTGCGTAAATAAAGGTGCAACTTCTTCATGAATTTGATGTGTGACAAAAATAACAGTTAAATCAGTAAGCTTAACGAGCAGTTTCTCAATCTTAATAGCACTTTGTCGGCTTAAACTGTTAGTCCCTTCATCGATCAACAAAATCTGAGGATGCCGAAGCAATCCTCGGGCTAAAGCAAGTCGCTGTCGTTGACCACCGGAAAATAACTGGCCACCTTCACCTACTGGCGTTTCTAGTCCCTCACTTTGTCTTTGGACAAAATCACTCAAATCACTTTGATTGAGTGCTGTATGAAGTGCTTGATCCGAATATGGTTGTCCCAAAGTTAGATTATCGCGAATCGTCCCCGTAAAAATATGGGGCGTTTGATCTAAATAAACGATCGTTTCCTTCAAAAAATAAGGTGCAAGTTCATGCAATTCGGTTTCATTAAGTTTTATACTGCCTTGGTAGTTTAATAATTTTCCGGCTAAAATATTGAGCAAAGTCGATTTGCCGCAACCAGATTCACCTGAAACGATCACTTTGCTATTAAATGGAATAACGACATGCAGCTTTTTTAAGGTAGGCATCGGTGTATTGGGATAAGTGTAAGCCAGATTCGAGATTCTGATTTCAGGACGAATAATTTTTGTATGTTTCCCAGCGTTACGCTCACTACTCTTTAATTGGTATTTACTAAATAATGGCATGATTGACTTCAAATCATTAATCGTAGGTCCAAGTTGCGCGAGATCATTAAAAATATTAGATGAAAGTGTTCCTGTTGCAAAAATCGAACCAATTGGAAAGAATTTATAAATAACCAAAATACCAGTCCAGCACTGTGTTCCTGTCTGGCCTAATAAATTGCACATAACAGCGATGGCCGTTGAAGCTCCTGAAGTTTTGGCATAAGCCACCTTTTGTTTTTTAATGATGTTGGCTTCTTTTTTGACCGCATCATCGATTCGTTGAGTCAAATTAAAAGAAAATAATGTGTTAAAACCACGAAGCAAATCGTTCACGACAGATAAAAAATGCTCATTTGCTTTTGAAATCGTTATGTTTTCCTGTCTTAATTTGTTTTGCAGTAGTTGTGGCACATAGATCGAAATAGCAGACAACATCAAAATAACTAAAATCAAACTCCAGTTAAACGTTATTAACGTTAAGCTTGAAATCAGTGAATCGAAAATAATCGTTGCCAAAGAGAAGAACCCTTTAAAACCATTTTCTTCAATAGTCGTCACATCATTGCTGAGCCAAGAAGCGTAATCTCCCGTATCTTTTTGGTGAAAATCTTCATAAGACTGATCTGAAATATGGTGACTAATCTCTTCACGCAAAGACACACTCATCTTTTGGACAGTAATACCACGTACTTTAAACATTAAATACGTAAAAATCGCAAAAATTCCCCAACAGAAAAATTCAAGACCTGTATAAAAAATGAATTTTTGCAAATTTCCTTGAACCAAGCTGTTCAAAACATAAGTACTCACTAAGGCAGCAACTACTTTGCTGGTTGAAAATAAAAAGATGCACAGCAGCGTCAACAAAACCCATTTTAAATGTATGCTCAAATATCGCTTTATCATTTGCATCTTCCTTAATAGCACAGATTATTAACATGGTTTGTTTTATTACTCATTCGATCACGTACTCGAACCACAATCGCAGCCACAATAATGTTAAAAAATACGATCTGGATACTTTTAGTATCGTTTTATCATTAAAAATAAATGTATTCAGCAAAAATTTATTATTTTATAAGTGAATGCTAATAAAATGATTGCTTTTTTTCTACTCTACAAAGCACGTTACAGTTATTTTATTTTAAAGAAATGCAGTTGATAATCGCATTCCCTTTGGGGATCATTTTTTGCTTTTTGCTTGTGACTACATTAAGAAAGTAATTTGTTTAATATTAGTAAAAATGAAAAACAAGCATGCTCAAAAAATACCATAAAATGTTTTTTTATACTATACTTACATCAATGACTTGTGACATAAAAAAGTCATCACCTATCATTATGTTTGATGGTATTTCATCACGATTTTAACGTGATGCTAAAAGAAAAGAGGTACAGTCAATGCCTAAAATAAAATCATGTGCACCTTGGAAAGTCGTTTTAATCGTCTTTTCATGTCTAATCCCGATAGCTGGTGTAAGTTTTGCTTTTTGGCGGTCTCATCAAAAAAAGCAATCTGAAGTCTAAGTTGGGCTAAATTTTTTGAAAATCACTTTTAGATCGACAATAAAAAAATAAGACGTTGGTATTTCAAACCAGCGTCTTATTTTGGTCTCTAGCCGTTTTTGATCATCACTTAATTGAGGACTTGAATTTCACGATCAAAATATTGGCGTAGTTCCTGATCAAAATTATGTGCGATAAACAAAACTGTCGCATCTGTCTCTAGCAACGTCTTGACTGCAGCCAGCGTTCCCTTTTTGTCGATGGCACTCGTGGCTTCGTCGGCAAGGATGATCGGTGTGTGATTCACAATCGTTCGTGCCAGCACGATTTTTTGTCGCTGCCCACCGGAAACATTATTTTCTTTCAAATCGATCATCGTCTCAAAGCCGTTTTCCATTTGTGCGATCTCCTGATCGAAACGATAGTTCGAAACGACTTGTTTGGCTTTTTCGTTCAGCTTGGAATCGAACATCGTGATGTTGTTCAGAATAGAAGTCGGAAACAAGATCGGCCGTTGCGGCACATAGGTCAATTGGCTATCACTCGGTGCAACCGATTGGCCTTGGACGTCTTGATAAACGATCTTGCCCGTCGTCGGTTTCAAATTTCCCAATAACCAGTTGAACAAAGTGGTTTTCCCTGAACCACTGGGACCTGTGACCAATACCTTGTCCCCGCGATGCAACTGAGCGTCCGGAAAGTGAAGCGTGATCCCATCTCCCTGCGCAAGACTCAGCCCCTGCCAAGCAACGGTCGTAACAGGAATCTTTGAACCATATGACGCATGAATCGGCAACGTTTCTTGATCGATATCGTCAAGGATGCTTTTTGAGCCGACCATCATCCCTTTGAACACTGGGATATAACGCATCCCCAGCGAAATATACGTGCTGTAACTGCCGATCACTGCGATCACCCCAAATGGTACTGAGCCGCGCTCAATCAAAAAACCGACTAAAATAAACAAAGCAAAGTGAAAAATAGCAGAAAACGTCTCGCTGATTGCTCCCATCAGTTGTTCCAATTTGGTTTGTTTCATGTGGGCGTTCAGCAGCAATTGGTTCTGACCTTTCATGGTCACGATAAGTTTTTCACCGGCGGCATATCTTTGAACGTCGTCGATTCCGCGAAACCAATCCGCAGTTACTTTAAGATAAGTTTTGTTCTTCTGAGATAGATTGTTAGCCGCTTTTTGAACCGCCTTTGAAAACCATTTTGGCAGCATCAACGATACGACAACCGATAGCAAGCTGACGACGAGCAGCGCCCAATGGATCATCAAAAGGGCCAAAATCGAAAACACCAAAAGGCTGCTGAAATAAATGATTTGCGGGATCATAGCAAAATATTGCGAATTGACCATTTCCAAATCATTCGTCAGCCGATTTTGAGAAGCAGACGCTTGGTGCGTATGACCGTCTGAAAACCAATGCTGCAATATTTTTCTTCTCACCTGCTGATCATAAGATTGATTCTGCTTAGCTAGAAGGATGCTGCCCAAACTGCTGAACAGATAGTTCGACAGCAGCACGATCGTATAGATCAAGATGATCATCAGCCATGAAGACCATTTCCGTGTTCTTAAGACACTGATTTGGGCGATATTCATGTAGGCGCCAAAAATCGTCACAAAAGCTGCCAAAGCATTGCACAGTACGATACCGATGAACCTGATCCGATTCGAAGCAAAATAGCCTTTCAATGTCATTTTTCTGCCCTCCGATCGTCTAAATCAATCGTTTTTGTGAACAAGGCTTCCGTCTCTTCACTCAGATTATGACCGATAAAAATCAAAGTGTTCGGCATTCTGACAAGCTGTTCAATGATGTGCTGCGCGGCTTTACGATCGATTGCACTAGTGGGTTCATCCATCAATACCAATGGTTTTTGATTCGCGAGCGAACGTGCGAGGACGATTTTCTGCTGCTGGCCGCCTGACAAAAACAAAGCATCTGGATCAAGTGATGTTTCAAGATGATGCGCCATATTGGCAACATCCGTAGTTAAATCGACTTGTCCCAAAAGCATCGTGACGCGCTTTGCCGCCATTGGGTGAAACATCGTGATATTGTCTTGGAGACTCCCCGGAAAAAGAAAGAGATCCTGTGCTAAATATCCCATGCGTGCCTGCTCGTTGGAAATGGTCTTCCCTTGTGAGTCTTTTAAGATCAATGTGCCACGATCAGGTTTCAACGTCCCCAAAATCAGTTTCAACAAAGTGGATTTTCCAGTCCCGCTGTCCCCTTTGAGCAGTACTTTTTCTCCCGGTTCAACGATGAAGTCAGGATAAACGAGCCATTTATGTTCGTTTAGTTTCACTTGCAGGCCGTGACCTTCAACACTCGCTACATCAACAGAATGCTGGAAGCGTTCATGATCTCGTAAAGCTTCATCAACACCCTGGTTCAGGGTAGCTGTCGATTTAACTGTTGAGATCGCGTAACTGATCTCCGTTAAAGCAGAGAAGATCGTATAAGCAAAACCACATGCCACGATGACGCCACCGATGCTGATTACTTTTTGAAAGAACAAAACGCCTGCAGCAAATGCGAACAAGTTCTGGCCTAGCGTATTGCCAAATCCCGCGATCAAATTGGTACCGGACATCGCCTTTGCCTGTGACACTTTCGATTCGTTCAATCGCTTTCCCTTTTTCAGGATCTGATCTTGCAAAACACTAGCCAAATTGAACCGCCGCAGCACGTCTAAGCCATTCATCCAATCACTGATACTTTCTAAAAAAGCGGTATTACGCGTCGACACTGCATTGACGGCAGATGCCGTTTTTTTCTGCATGATCTTGGGCAGCAAAAACAGATTGACCCCCGCAGACGCCAAGGCTAAAACGACGAGACTCCAATGCAGTGACAACAAGGTTCCTGTCGCAAAAAGCAATAACAAAGCATTGCTAAAGATCGTAAAATATTTTGACAGACGATTTTCGTTAAGTGTTTCAAGGTTGTTTTGCAATTGATTCTGTATCTGTGCCAGATCATCTTTTCTAACGTTCAACGTGAAATTTTCAATCAATTGGTTCCTGATTTTCAAAAGATAGTCTTGGCTTTGTTCTTTAAACAAATACGCCGAGCCTACCAGCAACAACGCGCCGCCGATCATGACGATCAGCGAGATCACCTGCCACCAAACATAGCGATTGAAATCGCCACGGCTGATCGCATTGATGGCATATTGCGCGATATACTCGGACCCAGTACTCAACAGTGTCGCCAAAAGACAAAACACTGTGACCACAAGAAACCGGAAAAAATTGACCCTAAAAAAATTTTGAATTTTCATACCTTGCGGCTCCCATCACCTATCATCATCTGCTTACTCAATTCATGAAGAATTTCAAAAGAATTTATGATAATCATATTATTTTTTTAAAATAGTACCAGTCTTTTCATCAAGTTGATTTCTTTTTTCATTTCAAATCAAGTTTTTTTGATTTCAAGTATAGACCGGCTTAGCCTTTTCATAAAAAAATCGCTATTTGATAAAACGCAAGAACATCAGATTTTCTATCGATGAAATTGCAATATTT
>DICX01000068.1 GCA_002417825.1 Lactobacillus sp. UBA5815
GTTGGCTACGCGTGGTTTTATGGTTATCGTATCAAGGTTCAATCTGGTGTCTTAATTCCAAGATTTGAAACTGAAGAACTCGTTCAATGGGCATTAAGCACAGTTCAGTCAGGTCAGACGGTATTGGACTTAGGTACGGGATCTGGTGCGATTACAGTGGCGCTGGCTAAGAAGGCAAGCGAAAATGGAAAATCCAATCTGACTTTTTTTGCTAGCGATATTACGGATCAAGCATTGCGAATGGCAGAAGAAAACTTTTTAGACTACCATCTGGATGTTTATATTCGAAAAGCCAATGTTTTGATTGGCTTGGAAAAATTTGATTTGATCGTCTCTAATCCGCCGTATATCAAGCTAAGTGAAAAATCGTTGATGGATGAGAACGTGTTAAGAAATGAACCTAAAGAAGCTTTATTTGGTGGGGAAGATGGTCTTGATTTTTATCGGCAGTTTGCAGATCAAGTTCGAGATCATCTGAATCCAGGTGGAGAATTTTTCCTTGAATTCGGTTTTCGTGAAGAAAATGAGCTAAAAAAACTTTTTAAAAAGAAATTGCCAGATTTTGATCTTGAATTTAGAAAAGATATGGCTGGAAAGCCACGAATGGTTTGTGGAAGGTGGCAAAAATAATGGAAACGCAGATTTTAAAAAAAGATCAGTTAGATACTGCTGTCGAATTTTTAAGAAAAGGCGAATTGGTTGCTTTTCCAACTGAAACCGTTTATGGCTTGGGTGCATTGGCAACTGATGAACGAGCCGTCAAAGCAGTTTATGCGGCTAAAGGAAGACCGAGTGATAATCCCCTGATCGTGACCGTGTCTGATGCCGCGATGATGTCACGATTCGCGCGTGAAGTTCCAGACCGTGCAAAAAAATTGATTGATTCGTTTTGGCCAGGCCCATTGACGATTTTACTGTTTGTTAAACCTGGAAGCCTTCCTGAAGCTGTGACTGGCGGTTTGGATACGGTTGCTTTCCGTTGCCCAGACGATTCGTTGACTCATGAATTGATTGCAAAATTAGGCGAACCAATCGTAGGTCCTTCAGCGAATACTTCCACTAAGCCAAGTCCGACGACTGCACAACATGTTTTTCATGATTTGAAAGGGAAAATCGCTGCAATCGTTGATGGCGGGCAAACTGAGATCGGTCTTGAATCAACGATCGTCGATCTTTCCGTTAAAACACCTATCGTTTTACGACCAGGAGAGATTACGCCAGAGGCGTTGCAAAAGGTTTTAGGAGAAACTGTTTTGATGAACAATGGGCAAGCACAAACCAGTGGCGTGCCTAAAGCACCAGGAATGAAATATCGGCATTATGCACCTGCTGCTCCGGTTTTCATCGTAGATCATCCTGAAGATTTTAAACAAATCAAATTTGATGATCAAACCGCTTTTGTTGCATTGGATGACGTTTTGAGTCGTTTGCCGAATAAAATCCAAAGCTTTTCATTAGGAAAAAACACTGACGAGGCCGCTCATCGACTGTTTGAAGCATTGCGTTATTTTGATGATCGTCCTCAAGTCAAACAGATTTATGTTCAAGGCTTTACACATGGCAAAATTTGTGCGGCTTATATGAATCGTTTGAACAAAGCTGCAGGTGGCCATCATTTGGAACCGCGTGTCCGCTGAATAAAAAGTTTACGGTCTTTTTTGCTCTGTATAGCAAACAGAAGCGTCTTTTTTTGCTAAAATAAAAGAGACGGCCATATTCAGATTCAGGAGGTTTTTTATGGGGAAATTTACGGTATTAAATCATCCGTTGATTCAGCACAAGCTGACGATTATTCGGAAGAAAGACACTGGCACGAATGAATTCAGGCAAGTTGTTGGTGAGATTGCTGGATTGATGGTTTATGAAATCACACGTGACCTGCCTTTGAAAGACGTTGAAATCGAAACACCAATTGGAAAGACAGTCCAAAAAGAATTGGCTGGCAAAAAGCTGACGGTCGTTCCGATCCTTCGTGCAGGATTAGGTATGGTAGATGGTGTCTTACAAATGATTCCTTCGGCAAAAGTCGGTCACATCGGGATGTATCGTGACGAAGAAACGCTGAAACCACATGAGTATTTCTTCAAAATGCCACCTGATATTCAAGATCGTGAATGCATTATTGTGGATCCAATGCTAGCAACTGGCGGTTCTGCCAATATGGCGATTGGTGCATTAAAGAAACATGGTGCTAAGAGTATTCGACTAGTTGTTTTAGTTGCCGCACCTGATGGTGTTAAAGCAGTTCAAGAGCAAAATCCTGATGTGGACATTTATGCAGCTGCAGAAGATGAAAAATTAATGCCAAATGGGTACATTTTCCCAGGATTGGGTGATGCCGGAGATCGTCTGTTCGGAACAAAGTGATCAAAGCATCGCCGACTTTTTTTGAATTTATCATGAAGCGGTGTTATCATCTTTGTTGTGCTTGAAGTATTCAACACAAGAAGGGAGGTTACGAAGTGGGTGAAAAAACTGATGTGGTTAATTTCCTCGGACTCAATTTCAACTTAACAAATTGTATCTCTGGAACTTTAGCGGCTCTTGTAATCGTTGGCTTTTTGATTTATCTTTCACGAGATATTCGAATGAAGCCAGGGAAAAAGCAAAATGTTTTAGAGGCCATGATCAATTTCACAGATGGAATTGTTAAGGACAATGTTCAAGATGTTGATGCGCAAAAACATTTGTCGCTATATGCATTTACATTGTTCCTGTTCATCTTTTTCATGAATCAGTTAGGACTGTTTCTTGAATTGACCGTGAATGACCATGTTGTCGTCAAATCACCAACAGCAAGTCCGTTGATTACGATGACGATGGCGATGATGACGCTACTGCTTTCTTACAGTTTTGCCATGCAGCGTTTTGGCGTTAAAGGCTATCTCAAGAATTATGCTGCACCGGTTTCGTTTTTGTTGCCGATCAACTTTATTGAGGAGTTTACGAATTTCTTGACGTTGTCACTGCGGCTGTATGGAAATATCTACGCTGGTGAAGTTTTATTGACTCTGATTGGAAATACGTTTGCACCAAGCTCAGGTGTCATAACTTACATCGCTTCGGTACCGTTAACTTTGATTTGGCAAGGATTTTCAGTCTTCATTGGCTCTATCCAGGCATATGTGTTTGTAACTTTGTCGATGGTTTACATTGGACGTAAAGTTATACAAGAATAATTTTGGAGGTTTTTGTGATGGGTGAAGGTTTAAGGTATTTAGCTGCCGCTATTACAGCGGGTATTGCAGCTTTAGCTGCTTCTTGGGGCAATGGTAAAGTTATTTCTGAAACAATTAAGGGAATTGCAAGACAACCCGAAAGTGCTAATAATTTAAGATCGACGATGTTTATTGGTGTCGGCTTGATCGAAGCCGTTCCTATACTGGCTGTCGTTGTTGCTTTCTTGATTCTCTTTGCTTAATCTATCTGAAACAAGATTGTTTTGAATACTTTGGAAGAGAGAAGGGGCAGTAAATGACATCGCAATTATTATTTGCAGCCTTTAAATTGGAATTGGGCGACATGCTTTATTACCTCGTTTTGTTTGCTGGTTTACTGTTGATCGTCAAGCATTATGCTTGGGGTCCAGTGACCAAAATGATGGAAAAGCGTCGCCAAAAAGTAGCAGATGATTTAGATAAAGCAGCTGATGACCGCAAAAAAGCGGAACTACTGGCTAATGAACGAGAAGCTGCTTTGAAGAACTCAAAGCAAGAGGCCGTTCAATTGATTTCTCAAGCGAAAACCAATGCAGAACCGACGAAACAGTCGATCCTGCATGATGCAGATGATGCCGCTGCTTCAATCAAGAAGAAGGCAGAGGCAGATGCAGTCAAGGCAAAACAAGATGCATTGAAGGCAGCTCAAGCGCAAGTGGCTGATATTTCAGTTGCGATTGCAGGGAAAGTAATTTCTAAGAATTTGTCTGCAGATGATCAAAAAGATTTGGTCGACCAATTTATTAAGGGGCTGAATGA
>DICX01000040.1:0-2340 GCA_002417825.1 Lactobacillus sp. UBA5815
CCAGTCGTTGTGCCATGATGACGTGAATAAAGCGATGTTGATTTATTAGCCAGTTCTTTTCTTATTGTGAGCATCTGTTGCCAATTGGTTTTGTAATCGAATTGGTTAGGGGTGACAGGAATGAATCCAGCTGGTGTATAAAAGCGCAATAAGTTACGGTTATTTAATAAATCAGAAAAGTGCAAACTTTGAGAAGCTTTTTTAGCCAGCGCATTGATCACTTGCTTTTGATGTATCGTGAAATGTTTGATTTTAAGTCCGGTTTGATTGTCATAAACAGTACCTTTGATGCCCTTTCCGCCTACGATCACGTATTTAGGTGTGACGATCGTTCCGTTTCGGAACACGACCATTTGTCGATGCTTTGGACTAAGCATGTCAGTTCCAAATTGAACGTAATTTTTGGTTTTGACACCTAAGAGATGCAATAATGTCGGTAAAACATCGATTTCGCCAGCAGTTTCTTTTTTGACGCCGCCTTTGAGATTGTTCATGTGAATCATAAAGGGTACCCGTTGTAAACCGATATTGTCGAAATCTGTCCAATCCGCTGCATTTTTTCCTAGGATTGGCGCCAAAGTGGGATTTTCAGAATCTGCAAGGCCATAGTGATCACCGTAAACGATGATCATAGAGTTTTTATATAGTCCCGATTTTTTTAAATAATTGAAGAATTCTTGTAAAGCTTGGTCAAGATAATGAGCAGTTTGAAAATAATTATTGATCGTTGGATCACTCGTGCTGGTCGTTTGAAACGAATCATCTTGGTCTTCGGTAGACAGATCAAAAGGAATATGGTTTGTTACCGTTAAAAATTTAACATAAAAAGGCTGTTGAAGCTGTTCAAGGTATTTGACGCTCTCAGCAAACAATAATTTGTCTTTAACGCCATAACCACTGATATCGTCTTTGTTTTGACTGAAATAACTTGAATCAAAGAAATAATTGTAGCCCAAATTTTTGTAAACTTCGTTTCGATTCCAAAACGTTCCAACGTTGCCATGGAAAACAGCACTTGTGTAACCTTTTTGACGTAAAATCTGTGGTGCAGCTTGAAAAGTGTTTTCAGAACCAAGCGATGTAAAGACAGAGCCATCAGAAATGCCGTAAACACCGGTTTCAAGCATGTTTTCCGCGTCACTTGTTCGTCCCAATCCAACTTGGTGATAAAAATTAGAAAAGCTGATCGTGTGTTTATTCTTGTATAATGAATTTAAAAATGGCGTCACTTCCTGACCATTGACTTTCAAGTTGATCAAGAATTGCTGAAAGCTTTCCAAATGAATGATGATCACATTTTTTCCAGCAGCTTTGTCAAAGTACTTTGAATCAGGTGGCACACTATTTTTTTTCGTGAAACTTAAAATCTTGTTGAGTTCATCTGCATTGGCACTTCTTTTGATCGAGTTGCTTTGTGCACTTTTAACCAAATCGTAAACGGTATAGGTATCTAATCCAAGATACTTGACGACGTAAGTTCGATCGAAAGTGTTCACGAGAAGCCTAGGGCGTGAAGTTTCAGCTAAAAACATGTTCAAACTCAGCATGAACGCCCCTAGAGAGGTAATTGCAAATGAATGTGAGAGACCATATCTCTTAGAATCGATTTTTAACTTTTTCATGCATAAAAGGCCGATGATCACGATAAGATCTAGCCAGATCAACAAGTCTGAAGGATGCAGAAGCGCAACTGTGCTTTTACCGAGACCCTGAGAGACTTTGCCAACGTTCTCGATCGTTTTAAAAGTTAAAAAGTCGTTGAATTGCCGATAATAGATCACATTGGCGAATAAAAGGATCGTGTTCAAGGTATCTAATAACAGCATCATCAAGTAAGAAATCAAGGGCTTAGCAAAATAAAGCCCTAGACTCAACAAAAGAAGACTTAATCCAAAAGGACTGAGCCACATGATGATATGCTGATAAGGATCACTTAGGCCAAGATCAAAATCAAAATACGCCACGAATAAATATTTTAGTGTGTAGCAACCCATGAGTAGCGTTAAAAAACCTAGCCTAGTTTGCCAAAAATTTGAATTTTTTTTCACGACGACACTCCTTATAATGGATAATTTTAATGGTATTTTGCTGAAACGACAAATTAAATCCTTAAGTTTGTCATATCTTAAAAAAATAGTGCGTCTTTTTAACATGATTGAACGTACAATCAAATCAGCATTTAGAGGAAGATTCAATGATTTTTTTACAACCCATTTATCAATATTTGCTGAGTCATTATGCAATGCGAATCAATCACTTTGCTTTAATCAAATTGATTTTGTTTGCCGTAGACAAAACGCTTTTTTATTTTTTGATCTTTATTTTTGTTCGTTTGCTTTA
>DICX01000040.1:2393-9235 GCA_002417825.1 Lactobacillus sp. UBA5815
GTCTTTTCTTGGAAACGACCATTGAGCGACATTAATCTTATCTTTATGAAAGAGACGTTTAAACTTGTCGATGCACCAAGCAAGCTTGACTTTTTTTATAATTCGTTTGGAAATATCGTTTGGTTTGTTCCCTTTGGTTTTTTATTCCCATTTTTTTGCGATAAAACTAGGCATTTTTGGTCAACTTTGTTCCTGGGCTTTCTGTTATCATTAGCGATTGAAACTTTACAGTTTTTTTTGAGAACAGGTGTCAGTGATATCGACGACGTCTTTTTCAATACATTGGGAACAGGATTGGGTTATATGCTATATTCCACATTAGTGAAAGAAATAACTAGTCTTAGAAGAAAGAAATTGCTAAAATGAAAAGTGATCAGTAAAAAAGATGTTTTATCGTTATGTTATCAAAGGAAGTTTAAAAAATGGGTTTAATTCATTTTGATGCAAGCAAGTTGACACCGTTTGTCCATGAAAATGAACTGGGTGAGATACAACCGCTTGTCACTGCTGCTAATCAAGAATTGCATGATGGTAAAGGGGCTGGGCATGATTTTCGCGGATGGTTGGATTTACCGGTTGCTTACGATAAAGAAGAGTTTGCCAGAATCAAGAAAGCTGCTGCTAAAATACAAAATGATTCACAAGTTTTAGTTGGTATCGGTATTGGCGGCTCTTATTTGGGAGCACAAGCGGCAATTGAATTTTTGAATGGTGCATTTTATGGTCAAACTGCTAGTCAATATCCAACGGTTGTTTTTTGTGGAAATAGCCTTTCTGGCAGTTATTTGCATGATCTGATCGAGTGGATCGGCGATCGTGATTTCAGTTTGAATGTGATTTCAAAATCAGGAACGACGACAGAACCTTCGATTGCTTTTCGTGTGTTGAAGGCTAAATTGATCAAAAAATACGGATCTAAAGAAGCTTCTGAACGGATTTATGCGACGACGGATCGCGCCAAGGGTGCTTTGAAAACTGAGGCAGATGCTGAAGGCTATCAGACGTTTGTCGTTCCTGATGACCTGGGAGGTCGGTTCAGCGTTTTAAGTGCTGTGGGACTGCTTCCAATCGCAGCTGCTGGTGGTGATATCGATGCTTTGATGAAAGGTGCTGCGCAAGCCAGAGAAGACTATCAAGAGCCTAATGCGCTTAAAGATACGCCATATCAATATGCAGCCTTGCGTAATATTTTATACCGTAAAGGGTACACGACGGAATTGCTAGAAAATTATGAGCCAACTTTGCGTATGTTTGGTGAATGGTGGAAACAGTTGATGGGTGAGTCTGAAGGCAAAGATCAAAAGGGAATTTATCCTTCGAGTGCCAACTTCACAACTGATTTGCACTCTTTAGGGCAATATATTCAAGAAGGTCGTCGGGATTTGATGGAGACGGTTGTTCGTGTCGTCAATCCTGCGCATGATATCGAGATTCCAAGCGATACTGAAAATCTTGATCAGTTGAATTTCCTTTCTGGGAAAACCATGAACTATGTCAATCAAAAAGCTTATGAAGGCGTTGTTTTGGCACATACAGATGGTGGCGTTCCAGTAATGACGGTCAATATCCCGGATCAAAGTGAACATACTTTGGGATATTTGATTTACTTCTTTGAGTTGGCAGTGGGTATTTCTGGTTATTTGAATGGGATCAACCCGTTTAATCAACCTGGCGTTGAAGCCTATAAGAAGAATATGTTTGGATTATTGAACAAACCTGGCTATGAGGAAATACACGAAGCATTGAACAAGCGACTTTAAAGGAGAACGTGATGAATGACAATTTGTATTGGAAAATCATTTGGGTTATTGCCTACGGTATTACGCTTTGGCTGACCATAAAAGGTAGTATGTCAGCAATGTACTGGATGGCAGGGGCGATGTTTGTCGAAGCTGTCGTTTCGTTGATATATCATTTTATTCCTGCGGGTAAGACTAAACGTTGATAGTCAAAGAAAGGCACTGCTTTAAAAACAGTGCCTTTTTTGTATAAAAAAACGATGATCGAATCATCATCGTTTAATATTGGGATGTCCGGGTTCGAACCGAAACATTATGGATTCAGAGTCCAGTGCCTTACCAATTTGGCTACATCCCAGTGATCAATCACCCGTACGGGAATTGAACCCGTAACTCCACCTTGAGAGGGTGGCGTCTTAACCATTTGACCAACGGGCAAATCAACATTTATAAATATAGTCGAATCTTCCTAACGTGTCAAGGTCATGGTGGACTTTTTACAAGTTATGCCATAATCTAACTAATGATAGGAGCGTCAAAACATGGCATATTATAAAACACAAAATTTGATCGAAGACCTTGTGGCTGAAAGAATCGTTCCTGGCGTCAACTATGCGATTATCCAAAAAAAGCATGTTTTGACCGCAACGATCGGTTTTTCGAGTATTTTGCCTAAAGTTAGCCAGTTGAGTCCATTCTTTTTGTATGATTTGGCCAGTCTGACGAAAGTATTGGGAACAACGAATGTCTTTTTACAGTTGTACGAACAAGATAGGATTAATTTTAATGAACCGCTTCAGGAATTTATTCCTGATTTTGGCTCATCTAAAGTACGACTGTTTCATTTGTTGACACATACGAGCGGCATTAGAGGTTGGATACCAAATCGTGATGCGTTGTCAGCCGACCAATTGCTTGCTGCTTTGGTTGATTTGCCGGTAACAGATGAGTTTGAACATCGTGTTCGTTATGCGGATACTAATTTTATCCTGTTGGGTCTTGTTTTGGAAAAGATTTTCCATTTGCCGGTTCAGCAAGTGATCACGAATCAAATCTTAATGCCATTAAGGAAAAATGGTCTATCCAGTCTAACTTTTTCACCGGATCCTCATAAGTGTGTACCAACTGCTTATGGTGCTAATGGGCAAATCATTCAAGGCGTCGTTCATGATCCTAAAGCACGTGTTCTTAAAGAACATTGCGGCTCAGCAGGATTGTTCGGCAACTTAGAAGATCTGATTGCGATTGGAAAAAGTTATTTAGGATTAAATGATCTTTTACCGATTCAGCAGGCAACTTTAGCTGCGCTGTTTTCTTCTAAAACACCGCGGAGGTTGGCTTCACGTTCATGGGGATGGGATCTTCGTTGGGATCCTTATGATCAGCATCCATTATTGTTTCATACTGGATTTACGGGAACTTTTTTATTATTTGATCGCATGCATCAAACGGGATTGATTGTTTTAACGAATCGGATCCATCCAAGCGGTCATAATCAAGTCTTTTTAACTATGAGATCAAGGATAATTGAACAATTCTTGCAAGAAAATAAAAACTAAAAGACCTGGTAATCCAGATCTTTTAGTCTTTTATGGCAAATATAAATCGATTTTTATTGTAACCGATTTTTGATGATTTTTTGTTCTGCCATGGTTTTTCTTAGTGAAAGCATAGCTGTATAAGTTGCTAAAACGTAAATTTTATGAGTTGGAATTTGTGCAATCTCTGAAAGCAAATTATTGTCATCATCGACTGTAATCATTTTGCCAGCATCAAAACCTGCAATTTCAAGGCGAAATCCCATATCATGGAATCTTTTTCCACCAACCAAGACGCTTTTGATCTTGGATTTGTCCAATTTCTCGTAATTAGCATCCCAAATCCAACTGGTATCGATGCCATCCGCGTGTTCGGCATTCAGTAAAGTTGCCAGACTGTAAGGCGCTTTTTCTGTATTTAATAATTCAAGGACTTCATTCAAGCCTACTGGGTTTTTGACTAAAATCAAATTGATTTCTTTGTTTTGGTAAGAAATCAGTTCTTGCCGGCCAAAAATCCGTTTATTTTTAGCAAAAGCAGTTTTGATTTCACTAGTCTTGATGCCAAATTCGCGTGCGGTTGCAAAGGCAGCTAATGCATTATAAATATTGTAGGTGCCACCAATATTGATCGAAAAGTCGTGATGATCGATTGTAAAACTGATCTTGTTAGGCGTTCTTTCGTTAATATGATCCACCGTATATGCCAACTTTGGTCGCTTAAAGCCACAATTCGGGCAAAAGTAATCTCCCAGATTTGCGTAGCTCAACATGTGATAATGCAAGATGTGATCGCAATTTGGACAAAGTACGCCATCTGTGTTGACAGGAGCTTTCTGATCTTGCTCAGCCTGGTCTGCCGGTGTTTTAAAACCATAAAAAACTTTGGGATTGGGCAAATCGACACTGGAAAAAATACTGGCATCACCATTTGCGATGATCACAGCTTCAGGAGCCAGTTTGATCCCAGAAACGATTTTAGAAAACGTGGTGTAAATCTCTCCATAACGATCCATTTGATCACGAAAAATATTGGTCAGAACAAAAGCTTTAGGATGAAGCCAATCTGTTACTAATTTGACGTTAGCTTCATCGACTTCTAAAACAGCGATTTTGGCTTTCCCACGACGATGATGGTGAGCTAAAAAGGCACTGACGATGCCCTGCTGCATGTTGGAACCGCTGGGGTTGGTCAAGATGTCACCATATTTGATGCGTAGTGTGTTTGCAATCAATGCAGTTGTCATCGTTTTGCCGTTTGTTCCGGTAACGATGATCGTCTGGTAATCTTTTGCCATTGCCTGAAGGACATCAGGATCTATTTTCATTGCCAATTTTCCTGGAAGGCTTGTGCCGCCTTTTAAAACATGGTGTAAGAACCAATAAGACGATTTTCCAACAGCTTTTGCTAAATTTGATTTAAATGTCATTTCTATCCTCACCTTAGATTTCTTTTTCAATTCTAGCATATTCAATTTTGAAGGTGACTTGTCACTGCATAAAAGCTTAAATTACTTTATACTAGATAAACGGTGAATCATAGTTGAGTGAAGGGATTTTAAACTAAAAAGATGGCACAGTTATTTTTTCATTATGGTGTAATGAACAGTGGCAAAACGATTGAAATTTTGAAAGTGGCTCACAATTATGAAGCGCAGGGGCGAAAAGTGGCGCTGATGACGAGCAGTGTGGATGATCGATCTGGAAGAGGCGTTATTGCGTCAAGGATCGGGCTGAGTCGGCAAGCAGTTGCAATCGATGAAGATTTTGACCTTTTTCAATATATTGAACAGCATGATCGCAAATCTGATTTTGCATGTGTTTTAGTTGATGAAGCGCAATTTTTGAATAAAGCCCAAGTCATTCAATGTGCACGTATTGTAGATGAGCTTCATATCCCAGTTATGACGTTTGGACTGAAAAATGATTTTCAAAATCATTTGTTCTTAGGCAGTCAATATTTGCTACTTTATGCGGATAAATCTGAAGAAATCAAAACGATCTGTCATTATTGTGGGCATAAAGCTATCATGAATCTGCGTATTCAAAACGGAAAGCCTATTTATGAGGGGAAGCAGGTTCAAATCGGGGGAAACGAATCGTACTATCCAGTATGCCGCTATCATTACTTTCATCCTCAAAATCATTGATTGCTTTTGTGTGACGGTAGATGTAAAAAAGGAGTCTTAAAATGGATAAAATCATCAGCCAACTAGAATCATTAGTTGAGCGCTATGAAGAAATACAGGAGATGATGTCTGATTCAGAAGTGATTCAGGACACGAAGCGCTATACGGCACTTTCGAAAGAAGAAGCAGAGATGCGTGAAGTCGTTAAAAAATTTCGTCGCTTCAAAGCCGTTCAACAAGAAATCAATGACAATGAAGATATCATCGAACATGAAAAAGACGATGATTTGATTGCTTTAGCTAAAGACGAAAATAATGAGCTACTGCAAGAAAAACAAAATCTTGAAGAAGCCATCAAGCGTTTGATGCTTCCCAAAGATCCCAATGACGATAAAGACATTATTTTGGAAATTCGTGGTGCAGCAGGCGGTGATGAGGCGTCTTTATTTGCAGCTGATCTTTTACGAATGTATGAAAAATACGCAGAAAAGCAAAATTGGCAAGTCAGCATCATTGATCGGGAAGATACAGAAGTTGGCGGTTTTAAACGGGTCGCAGTCATGATCACAGGACAGAAAGTCTATTCAAAATTGAAGTATGAAAATGGTGCACATCGAGTTCAGCGTGTCCCTGTTACAGAATCCCAAGGACGGGTTCATACCTCGACTGCCACAGTAGCTGTGATGCCCGAGTATCGACAGGTCGATCTTGAACTTGATCCTAAAGATATTCGTGTCGATGTTTATCGTTCTAGTGGTGCTGGTGGGCAGCATATCAATAAAACTTCCAGTGCAGTTCGAATGACACATTTGCCAACTGGGATCGTTGTTTCAATGCAGGATCAGCGCTCTCAGCAACAGAATCGAACGAAGGCTTTGGAAATCCTGAAATCACGTGTTTATGATTTTTATGAAAGCCAAAACCAGGCCAAGTATGATGCTAAGCGTAAAAGTGCTGTGGGAACTGGAGATCGTTCCGAGAGAATTCGGACTTACAATTATCCGCAAAACCGTGTGACAGACCATCGTATCGGATTGACGCTGAACAAACTTGATCGCATCATGAACGGCAATCTTGATGAAATCATTGATGCTTTGATTTTGTATTATCAAACCCAACAATTAGAGGAGTTATCAGATAAAAATGCCTAAAACATTAAAATCATTTCGGGAAGATGCACTTCGACGTGCTCCCCAAGTAAGTCCCAGCGATTTGGATTTTGTCTTAACTGAACGTTTAAAATTAACCCCAAGTGAATATCAACTTCATTTTGATCAAGTCCTTTCACCAGATATAGAAGTTCAATTCAAAAAGGATCTCGAATAATTAGTGAGAGGCGTCTCACCACAATATATCGTAGGCTATGCGTAGTTTTATGGCTATCGTATCAAGGTTCAATCTGGGGTCTTAATTCCAAGATTTGAGACCGAAGAACT
>DICX01000023.1 GCA_002417825.1 Lactobacillus sp. UBA5815
GTTGATTGCTTGATACGTCATTGGGATTACCTTTCTTTTTTTTAATTAGCGCTTTCTTTACTTATTTTCCGATATTCTGCATAAATTGCAAAATATTGGCTCAGCCTTTTGGAAACTCTTTCCGATAGGTGAAATTTAATTTAGTCTATTTCAGATAAAAAAAGAAGGCAGGCGTACTTAAACACAGATGTTGCGGTAAAATCTAAAAGACAAGAAAAAGAGGAGAAAGATCATCATGCGAATCCGAGGATTTGAAATCGTTTCTAAATATCAAGATCAGGACATCACGCTGCCACGGCGGCAGACCCCGTTCAGTGCAGGTTATGATCTGGCTTCGGCAGTTGATATCACGCTGCCGTCTATTTGGCGGATGAATTTTGTTCGAATTTTCCGCTTGATCCGCAATCATCACCAATTGACTGAATTCGATCTTCAGGAAGCGGATCGCTGCTTGCATCCTTATTTGGTTCCTACGGGTGTCAAATGCTACATGCCCAAAGATGAAGTGCTGATTTTAGCCAATCGTTCATCGAATACGTTCAAACGGCATTTTTTACTGCCTAATGGCATCGGTATCATCGATTCAGATTATTATGACAATCCTAAAAATGAAGGTGAGCTTTGTTTTCAGCTGATCAATTATGGGGTTCGGCCAGTTCAGATCAAAAAAGGTGAGCGGATCGGACAAGGTGTTTTTATGAAATATCTGTGTACAGATGACGACCATCCAGTGCCAATCGCGCGCACGAACGGATTTGGCTCGACGGGAAGGATGACGGCTCATGGGCAAGATGCAGACACGATATAAATGCCAGCGCTGTGGTTATATTTCGGCTTCTTATTTGGGACGCTGTCCAAATTGTGGTGCTTGGAATCAATTTGTTCGTGAAACACAAGAAGTCAAAAAAGTGTCGTCTAAAGGTTCGCCGAGTCGTTTGATCAAGGCTCAAGGCGCTGATTTGCCAGTTAAGCTTGGTCAAGTCGAAGCCGAGCAGGAAAAACGTATCGTGACACGTTTTCGTGAATTAAATCGTGTTTTAGGTGGTGGTATCGTTCCAGGATCGCTCGTTTTGATCGGTGGTGATCCCGGAATCGGCAAATCGACACTGATGCTTCAGATCATGAGTGATTTAGCCAAAACGTATCAAGTTCTGTACGTTTCTGGCGAGGAATCTGCTGGACAGATCAAAATGCGTGCTCAGCGTTTGGGTGCTTCGTCTCCGGGATTGCTGCTTTATCCGCAGACTGATATGCAGGCGATTCGTGAACAGATCGATGAGCTCAAACCTGATTTTGTCGTGATCGATTCGATTCAAACGATGAATGAGCCGAGTCTTGATTCGATGACGGCTAGCAGCGCGCAAGTCCGAGAAGTGACTTCAGAATTGATGAAGTTAGCTAAAACGCAGCAGATCACGATTTTTGTGATTGGACACGTCACAAAAGAGGGCACGATCGCCGGTCCTAAAATGATGGAGCATATGGTGGATACTGTCCTTTATTTTGAAGGGGACAGTCATCATGCTTATCGAATCTTGCGCAGCGTCAAAAATCGTTTTGGAAAGACGAATGAAATCGGCTTATTCGAGATGCACTCGGATGGTCTCAAAGAAGTGACTAATCCTGCAGCACTTTTTTTGGATGAGCGTCTGCCAAATTCGACAGGATCTGCCGTAGCAGTCTCATTAGAAGGAACACGACCACTGATGGCTGAAGTTCAAGCCTTGGTCGCGCCAACTGCTTTTGGCTATGCCAAACGTACGGTCTCTGGTCTTGACTATAATCGTATTGCCTTGTTGCTGGCAGTTTTGGAGAAACGTGCGAACCTGATGCTTCAAAATCAGGACGCCTTCGTGATGGCGACTGGTGGAATCAAGCTCAATGAACCTGCTGTCGACCTTGCCATTGCGGTTGCCATTGCTTCTAGTTATAAAGATCGTGAAATATCTGCAGATGATTGCTTCATTGGTGAAATCGGTCTGACAGGAGAGATACGTCGTGTCAATCAAGTCGAGGCACGTGTCAAAGAAGCTTCTCAAGTGGGTTTCAAACGGGTCTTTTTGCCTAAATACAATTTGACGCCCGCAATCAAAAAAATTCGGACGATTGAACTGGTTCCTGTACTCAGTCTCTCACAGACCTTAAAAATTTTATTTGGCTGACAACGGTTCTTTTCGTTTGATTGAACTTTTCGGATGTAACAGGTAGAATTGGGTGAGATGTCATTAAATGAAAGAGGCGTTAAATTTGGCTAACGATAAAATTCGTGTAAGGTATGCGCCCAGTCCAACTGGCCATTTGCACATTGGAAATGCAAGGACGGCGCTTTTCAATTACTTGTTTGCACGACACACTAAAGGAACATTAGTCCTCAGGATCGAAGATACGGATTTAGCCCGTAACGTTGAGGGCGGCTCTGAATCGCAGATGAAAAACCTGAAATGGTTGGGGATCGATTGGGATGAAGGACCAGACGTAGGCGGCCCTTACGGACCCTATCGGCAATCTGATCGTAAGGCAATATATCAAAAGTATATCGATCAGCTGATGGCAGAAGGAAAAGCCTACAAGTCTTATATGACGGAAGCGGAACTGACTGCACAGCGTGATGAACAACGTGCACAAAAGATCGCACCGCATTATGTTTACGAATACGAAGGAATGAATGAAGAAGAGATTGCGCAATCGCAGGCAGCTTCAGAAGCAAAAGGTTTGAAACCTGTGATTCGTTTTCGTGTTCCTAAACATGAAACGGTAAAATGGGATGATATCGTCAAAGGTAAAATCTCTTTTGATACCGATACGATCGGTGGCGATTTCGTGATTCAAAAACGGGATGGGATGCCGACTTACAACTTTGCAGTGGTGATCGATGATCATTTGATGAAGATTTCGCATGTGTTGCGTGGCGATGATCATATCGCAAATACACCTAAGCAATTAGTGATTTATGAAGCTTTTGGTTGGGAGCCACCGAAATTCGGTCATATGACGCTGATCATCAATTCTGCAACAGGCAAAAAGCTTTCTAAACGGGATGAATCAGTGCTTCAATTTATCGAACAATATCGCGACATGGGTTATTTGCCAGCTGCAATGTTCAATTTCATCACGCTTTTAGGCTGGTCTCCAGTTGGCGAAAGCGAAATCTTTTCTAAGCGGGAATTGATCAAGGCGTTCGATCCTAACCGGCTTTCTAAATCGCCTGCTGCTTTTGATCAGAAGAAGTTGGAATGGGTCAACAACCAATACATGAAATCTGCAGATCGTGATATGCTGCTTGACCTTGCACTCAATAACCTTCAAGAAGCAGGGCTGGTCGAAAAAGAACCGACGCCTGCAAAGCTGGAGTGGGTGCGTCAATTGGTCAACATCTATTCCGTTCAAATGTCTTACACGAAGCAGATCGTTGACTTTTCTAAACTGTTCTTTACAGATCCCAAAGCACTTAGCGAAACAGAAATGGCTGAATTGAAGAAGGATGATGCCAGAGCTGTGATCACGGAATTCGAAAAGCAGCTTGACCTCATTCCGCGTATGACGAGTACACAGATCATGCAGGCTATTTTTGCGACGCGGATGGCAACGAGCGTCAAAGGACGTAAATTGTTCATGCCGATTCGAATCGCAACGACACGTTCGATGGTTGGACCAGGTATTGGTGAAGCTATTGAATTGTTGGGTAAAGAAAAGTGTCAAAAGCATATCGAAGCCACTTTGGATCAAATGTCGAAAGCTGGATTTTAGCGTGAACTCTAAATAAAAAGCTGCCACATGCGCAGCTTTTTATTTTTGTTAAAATAAGAGAAAATAGTTCTGGAAGCGGGTTATCAAAAAGAAAAGAGTGGAAGAACATGAAAATCTTCAATACGCTGACGCGGCAAAAAGAAGACTTTAAGCCGATCGAACCTGGCAAAATCCGCATGTACGTTTGTGGGCCAACAGTTTACAACTATATTCATTTGGGAAATGCAAGAAGTGCGATCGCTTTTGATACGATTCGACGTTATTTTGAATTCAAAGGTTACCAAGTCACCTATGTCTCAAACTTTACAGATGTTGATGACAGGATGATTCAAGAAGCGCGACGTGAAAAGATAACGGTCCCGCAATTAGCAGACCGCTTTATTACGGCTTTTTTAAAGGATACCGCGGCTTTGAACATCGAACCGGCAAGCCTTCACCCAAGAGCGACGCATGAGATCGACGCGATCATCGCGTTTATTCAAGTCTTGATCGCTAAAGGCGCAGCTTATGAAGCAGACGGTGACGTCTATTTTAGAACCCGAAGCTTTCCTAACTATGGCCAGTTGAGCGGTCAAAATATCGAAGCGCTAGAAAATGGTGCTTCTGAACATGTCGATCCTGTTGAGCAAGCGCGAAAAGAAGATCCACTCGATTTTGCTTTATGGAAAGCCCGTAAACGATCCGATGAGATTGCATGGCCTTCGCCTTGGAGTTTAGGCCGTCCCGGATGGCATATCGAATGTTCTGTCATGAGCACGAAATACTTAGGCGATACGATCGATATTCATGGTGGTGGCGAAGACCTTGAATTTCCTCACCATGAAAATGAGATCGCACAAAGTGAAGCCAAGACCGGTAAAACGTTCGTTCATTATTGGATGCACAATGGCTTCGTCACAGTGGGGCCAGAAGCACAAAAAATGTCGAAGTCGTTACATAATTTCGTGACGGTTCATGATTTGTTGAAATCGGTTGAGCCACAAACATTGCGTTTCTTCATGGCAAGTGTGCAATATCGTCGGCCAATCAATTATTCGCTGAACAATTTAAAGCAAGCTACCATTATTCTGGACCGTTTTCAGCAAGCTTTTCAGACTGCCCAGTTTCGATTGACCAAAGATGGCCAGTCTGTTGTGTCACCGGAATTGAAAGAAATGATCGATCGTACAGAGAAACAGTTTGTTTCAGCTATGGATGATGATTTTAACGTACAGAATGCTTTGAGTGCGATTTATGACTTGCTTCCTGTGATGAATCAACACCTGACGGAAAAAACAGTCGATTTGGCTCAAGTCAAACGATTCTGCCAGGATCTGTCTTCATGGCTGCGTGTTTTTGGTGTCACTTTGAAGCAGGAAACAACGGCTCTGAAAGAAAATGACGATCACGTACAGAAATTGCTTGCTGCCCGTAAAAAGGCAAGACAAGAAAAAGATTGGGATAGATCAGATGAATTACGTGAACAGCTGGAACGACTTGGTGTTCACGTTCAAGACACGCCGCAAGGCATGAGGTGGACACGTGACTGAATTAACTGAACGAAAAGTTGACCCGCAAACCTTGGGGCCGCTTACCTTGGCTTATTTAGGCGATGGGGTTTATGAAGTCTTTATTCGTCAGCACTTAGTTGAAAGCGGAATTGCACGGCCTAATCAATTGCAGCGAAAAGCCACCCATTATGTTTCCGCGAAAGCACAGGCGAAATTGATGACTGAGATGCAGGCCCAAAAGCTTTTAACCGAAACAGAACAAGCCGTTTTTAAGCGCGGCAGGAACGCCAAAAGTTATACGCATGCCAAAAACACACCAGTGGGAACGTATAAGATTTCAACTGGATTTGAAGCCGTCTTTGGCTATTTGGCATTGAAAAAAGAGACACAGCGGCTGAGTGAACTTGCTTCTTGGTGCATCCGGCAGGTGGAACAGGAGGAAACAGATCATGACGCATGATCAGACAGATTTTATTTTTGGCCGGCATGCTGGTCTTGACTTTTTGAAGACTCAGCCAGCTAAGCGGATCAATAAAGTCTTTTTGCAAAGCGGTGTTCAGGAAAGTTTGGCAAAGCCGGTTCGTGAAATGGCACATCAAAAAAATCTCGTGATTCAGCAAGTTCCAAAAAACAAACTGGATCGTCTAGTTTCTGGTGGTAAACACCAAGGCTTGGTTTTAGCAATTGCCAGCTTTGATTACATGCCATTGGAAGTACTTTTGACGACGTTGAAAGATCAGCCTAAAGCACCATTTTTGCTGATGCTGGATGGCATCGAAGATCCGCATAATTTGGGCTCTATTTTACGAACGGCGGATGCAACAGGTGTTGATGGCATCATCATTCCCAAACGGCATGCGACAGGTTTGACGTCAGTCGTGGCTAAAGCATCCACAGGTGCGATTGACCATGTTCCCGTCAGCCGAGTGACGAATCTCGTTCAAACAGCTCAGCACCTTAAAGATGAGGGCTATTGGCTTTTTGGAACAGCGATGTCGGGGCAAGATTACCGACGCTGGGATGCTAAGGGAAAGACTGTTCTCGTGATTGGGAATGAAGGCAAAGGCATCTCGCCATTATTGGCTAAACAAATGGATCAAACGTTGACGATTCCGATGATGGGCAACGTGCAGTCACTGAATGCAAGCGTCGCGACGAGTGTTTTGCTTTATCAAATGCTGAATTCGCGTTATCCGTTGAAATAAATCATTTTAAATCATTTGAAGCTTGACCCTTTAAAAATTTGAGTCAGGCTTTTTATTTGCTTTTATATTGAAAAAATATGCAAATTTCGTCATCTGTTGAACTAAAAACGATCAAAAAAAGTCATCTGTTCAATTAAACGCGCGTTCGGTAGGCACAAAATAAATGCTTCTTTAAAGTAGGAATAACAAAAGATCTTTTGCGTCAATCTTATCATTGAATTTAAGGGACCATGGAAGCTATGAAAAAATTGAATGCAGAAAATGAAAGCACTTTGATTACGCAAATCAAACAAAAAGACAACGATGCCTTAGCAAAAATGTGTCAAAAATATGCGCCGATGATCATGAACGTTAAACGACGATTTTATTTGCGTGATTTCGACGATGACGATTGGGATCAAGAAGCACGGCTGATCTGCTACGAATCTGCCGTGATCTATGATGAAAAGCGCGGCTACTTCGGTAGTTATTTCAAAGTGCGTCTGATGAATCATGCCAGAACATTGCTGCGCTATGAATTGGCACAAAGACGAGCTGCTCATACCCATGCGGTGTCTTATGAACAAATCATGACGGATGAGATTGTGAATCAAAAACAGATCACATTGCTTATTGATCCAATCAGTGATGTTTATCGTGCCTATGTCAAAAGCTTGTCTCCTTTGGAACAAATATCCAATCTTTATGAATTGGGACTTATTGATCAAGAGGCAGCTTTAGAAAAAGGGAAATGTACGGTCAAACAGTTGATGCAAGCTAAAAGCCGGTGCAAACAAAAATTAAAAAAGTTGTTGATGGATCAGGAATAATTGCCCCATAAATTTGAAATAGACTATAATGAAAATTGTAGAATTGATTTAGGAGGTAGATTAAGATGGCTGATGAAATTTTAAAGACAGAATTGTTAGACCGTCACATGAAGGAAGTTTTTGATTGGAGCGACTCTGAAAAACCTGTTAGAGACGAACTCTGGGATTACTTCATGGAGAAAAATGGTAAAGACACCATTAAGACGGAAAGTGACATGCTTCCGTTTCTCAAAGACTCTGACGATAAAATCGAAGCCTTCGTCAACGAAAATCTTAAGAAGTAAATCACCTAAAACGATTTTCTACGCCTTGTACGCGCTTTTGTTCGTACAGAGAAAACGACTCTCTTGTTGAGAGCCGTTTTTTTTATGGAAAAGTGGTATGATTGTCTTATTCATAGAAATTTGATAAAATATCAAGCGTCTGAAGGTGAAGTCATGACAGTGAAAAAAGCAGCTTTAGCTTGCAGTGTTTGCGGCTCAAGAAATTATTCGATCACGGCCAGCAAATTAAGAACAGAACGCTTGGAATTAAAAAAGTTTTGTAAATATTGTGGTAAGATGACGCTGCATAAAGAGACGAGGTAAGTGAATCAATGATCAAATTTTTCAAGGGCGTCAACCAAGAAATGAAACGTGTTGCTTGGCCAAGCGTTAAAGAAAATCGACATGATACGAGTGTTGTCGTTGTAACGTCGGTATTGTTCGCACTTTTTTTGGGTGCTTGCGACTGGGCGCTGAGTTCATTGATTCAACTCTTTTTGTAAATGATGTGTTATAATATTCCGTAATAGGGAAAGAGCCTCTTCGGGGGTTTTTTTGTTTGCCAAGATTAAGTTTTAAGGAGTAGCTCATGGTAGAATCGGCAGAAAAAAAGTGGTATGTGCTTCATACTTACTCAGGTTATGAGAACAAAGTCAAAAGCAACTTGGAATCTCGAGCTAAATCAATGGGGATGCAGGATTACATTTTCCGTGTCGTTGTCCCTGAAGAAGAGAAAGTCGAAACGGTTCGTGGTAAGAAGCAAGAAGTTGAAGAAAAGGTCTTTCCTGGATATGTTTTGGTTGAGATGGTCATGACAGATGAAAGCTGGTTCATCGTTCGAAACACACCTGGAGTGACTGGATTCGTAGGCAGTCATGGTGGTGGCTCTAAGCCATCACCATTGCTGGATGAAGAAATCGAACGTATTTTGCGGACACAAGGCGAACCGGCTAAACGACCTCAAGTTGATTACGAGATCGGTGAAACTGTTGAAATCACGGATGGTGCGTTCAAGGGCTTGGCTGGAAAGATCAATGAAATCAATGCAGATAAATTCAAGTTGTTCGTCGCAATCGACATGTTTGGCCGTCAAACGACTGCTGAGCTTGATTATGATCAAGTTAAGAAATCAGAAATTTAACTGCAGATCAGTCTGAAATATGCTATAATTATTCGATGTATTGTTAATGTGGGAGGAAAAATCGTTTTTTCCATTATAACCGCATCACGGAATCAAGGAGGTATTGACCGTGGCTAAAAAAGTTACGAATGTCGTTAAATTACAAATCCCAGCTGGTGCTGCAACCCCTGCACCACCAGTCGGTCCTGCGTTAGGCCAAGCCGGTGTTAACATCGTTGGCTTCACGAAGGAATTTAATGCAAGAACTGCAGATCAAAAGGGCATGATCATTCCAGTCGTGATCACTGTTTATGAAGACCGCTCTTTTGATTTCATTACGAAAACACCACCAGCAGCTGTTTTGTTGAAGAAAGCTGCCAAAGTGGAAAAGGGTTCAGGCGAACCAAATACCAAGAAAGTGGCTAAAGTCACTAAGGCACAAGTTAAGGAAATCGCCGAGACTAAAATGCAAGACCTAAACGCAGCAGATGTTGATGCAGCTATGCGCATGGTTGAAGGAACTGCTAGATCGATGGGTTTTGAAGTCGTTGACTGATCATCGCTTCTAGAATGTCGGATTGCTGATCAAAGTCAGCGAATCAAGGTGGGAGAGTTATTAACTCGTTTGACCACAATTGCAAGGAGGAAAACGCATGCCAAAGCATGGTAAACAATATTTAGACGCTGCCAAAAAGGTAGAAGCGAATAAATTCTACTCAATCGCAGATGCCATTAAATTAGTTAAAGAAACATCATATGCCAAATTTGATGCAACGGTTGAAGTTGCTTACAATTTGTCAGTTGATCCCAAACAAGCTGATCAACAAATTCGTGGTGCTTTAGTTTTGCCAAATGGAACTGGTAAAACTCAAAAAGTCATCGTTTTTGCTGAGGGTCCACAAGCAACGGCTGCCAAAAACGCCGGTGCAGATGAAGTCGGTAGTGACGATTTAGTTGCTAAGGTTCAAGGCGGCTATTTGGACTTCGATGCAGTTGTTGCAACGCCAATGATGATGGCTAAAGTTGGACGCTTGGGTCGTATCTTGGGACCTAAAGGTTTGATGCCTAACCCTAAGACTGGAACGGTAACCATGGATGTCGAAAAAGCCGTCAAAGATATCAAAGCTGGTCAAGTTGAGTATCGTGTTGACAAGCAAGGCTTGATTCATGCACCAATTGGCAAAGTCTCTTTTGATGATGACAAGTTGGTTGCCAATTTTGATGCTCTGCGTGATGTAATTTTACGTGCACGTCCAGCAGCAGCTAAGGGCCAATTTGTCAAGAGTGTTGCGCTTTCTGCAACCTTTGGCCCTGGGATCCGCTTAGATCCGATGAATTTGAACTAAAACATGTCTTGACATCAGGCATTTAACTTGATATCTTTAATATTGAATAAATTCTACCTAAGACGCAGGTGATTT
>DICX01000051.1 GCA_002417825.1 Lactobacillus sp. UBA5815
ATTTTGAAGATGGTGAAGAATGAAAAATAAAAAAGCAATGTGCAAACATTGCTTTTTTATAGGTTAACTTGAATTTTAAGCGCCTAAAATGTGGAAATAACTTAAAACGATGCCTAAAATCATGACAAGTAAAATGATTTTTGTACTAGTCATCTTCTTCTTGCCTAACAACCAATAAACAAAAAGAACAAGAAGCACTGGAACAAGAGAAGGCATGATTTGATCCAGCATTGATTGTGCTTTTAATGTTACTTTTCCAGAGCGAAAAACAAAGGGGACTTTTGCTGTAATCACAGTTGGAATCAAAGCACCAACAACGGTTACACCGAGTAGAATTGCGGCATCAGTAACCGCATTTAATTTTCCTTGTGCAGAATCAATCAGTTTAGCGCCTTGATAATATCCCATTGGTAAGAATGAAAAACGAGCGAACAAAACGATTAGATCAACCAAAATCCATAAAAAAGCTCCTACAGGATTTCCTTTTAATCCCATATAAGCACCAATAGAGCCAAAAATTGTTGAAATGATCACACCGAAAATGGTATCACCAACACCAGCTAAGGGGCCCATCAAGCCTGTTTTGATACCAGCAACGGTATTTTTTGCAGCACTGCCTTTTTTCTCCTCGATTGCCAGATCCATTCCAATAATGAAACCGCCCACGAATGCGTTTGTGTTGAAGAATTGATCTTGCATTTTCATCATATCAACCAATTCGTCATCATGATACCAACGCTTTAAAAAGGGCAAAACAGTATAGAAATACCCTGTAGCCATCATTTTTTCATAGTTCCATGCAAGTTGACTTGACCATAACCAGCGCCAATTTGCACGAAAGAGGTCTTTTTTCGTCAAACCATTCTCGTTAGTTTTCATATTCGCCTTTGTCATTTTCGTATTCTTCCTTTTCTTGTTGTTGACCTGCTAAAGCATAATTCGCAGATTTCAACTCGTTTTTATAGTAAATGAAGGCCATCGCAGCTCCCATCAAAGCGACTCCCATCATTGGAACTTTAAGGTAGGCAGACGCTAAAAAACCAATTAACAAGTAACTGAAAAATTTTTTGGTTGGCAAATAGCGTAATAAGATTGCAATCCCAACCACTGGTAAAATACCACCTGAAACTTTTAACCCAGTTGTAAGCCATGTAGGAATGACAGCTAAAATGGCTTTGACGACATGATTTCCCACCAATAGCATGATGAAAACTGGCAGAGCACGTGACAGTCCCCATGGGAAAACGCCATAAAGAACATTTCTAGCCGCTTTTTTCGGCTCATTGTTTGAAATAAAGCGATCGACACGATGTTGAAAAATCGTATTCGTGAATCGAGCTAATACATCTAGTTGAACCATTAACAATCCAACAGGCACTGCAAGTCCGATTGCAAATTGCGTTCCTTTTCCGGTCAAAACAGCATAAACGGTTCCAATAATAGCGCCTGTCATGAAATCTGGCATGCTAGCACCGCCATATGTGCCAACACCTAAGACCATAAGTTGAAGTGTTGATCCCACTGCTAATCCAATTTTTAAGTTTCCCATAATCAAGCCTGAAATCATACCGATTGCAAGCGGATTATTAATTAAAACGAGCGTTAATGGATCGATTACCATCCAAAACGCGAGAGCGGTGAGTAAAAGAATTTGCCACCATTGCATTTTTTATTTCTCCTTATTGCTTAATAAATTCATAAAAGGTTGGGCTTTCTCACTAGGAATCATTTGGTGATAGAAATAGCAGCCTTGTTTTGATAAATAATTAAAATCATTGATATCTTCAGGCGTTACTGCAACGCTTTTGGCTACTTGAATACTGTGCGCTTTGGTTGACATATTACCAACATTGATTTGCGGCATCTTGAGTCCCAAATCAAACATCTGCCGTAAAACATGTGGATTCTTAACTAAAAGCAAGACAGTTTGACCAATGTATTTTCCAGCTTTAATTCGTTCACAAGCTCCCGTAGTCGTCAAAATACTTAAATGGATATCATGCGGACAAGCAGTTTTCAAAGCCGTTTTTTGAATCGCACTTTTGACGATATCATCGTCAACCACCATTAGTCTGGTTAATTTGAGCCGATTCGTCCACATCGTTGCGACTTGCCCATGGATCAAACGCTCATCGATACGAATGTTTTTGATCGTCTCATCATGACTTTTTGAAGTCGATGAAACTGATTCTTGTTGCAAGACGGCTTTTTTAGGTACACTTTCTGGCTTTGTGTCGCCAACAGGGCCACTCAATTCATCGACTTGCTGAAAAGCCTCTTTGAAGGAAGTTCCGGTTGCAACTGCAAGCACTAATCCCAATGACAAGCCCGCGTAGATCTTAGTTTGGGGATGTTTAGCCTGATAGCGTAATGCAGTGTTGCAAGGAGTACCTCCTTTAATGTCAACGATGATCGTCAAGGAATCAGATAGCTTTTTAGCGGTTTGTTCGATTTCAGCTAAAAGATCGTCCTGATTCATCGTCTGCTTAAACGCTAACGCAGTCATATGCTTTGATTTTCCCATGATCATTTCACTGCTGCGCAAAGTGGCTTGGGCATAATCACCATGACTGATTAATAAATAATCCATTTTTTCACCCCCGGATTGATTAAAAGATACAGTCATTATTATAGTCAAAAAATAGAATAATGACATAACCAATTTTTAAAAAAACGCCTATATTTCAAATTGGATGTGATTTCATTGAACTATACCAATTTAAAGCGAGGTATAATGTGTTCTTAAAAGGCGGTGATTATTTCGTTATGCTAAAATAATATTGCAAGTAATTAATTNNAAGAAATGAGGAAGAAAATGCCCAAATTACCTCGTATCAAAACTTATGAAAAAATGGGATTAGGCCTTATGATTCATTGGGGATTGTACTCGCAACTTGCACAAGGCGAGTGGACAGAGTTTATCCATAATAGACCTAAAGATAGTTATGAAGATCTGATTCATTCGTTTTCAGCACGAAAATTTTCGGCATCTAAGATTGTTAAAGCGGCCAAAGAGATGGGTGCCAAATATATTGTTTTGACGACAAAACATCATGAAGGCTTTTGTCTTTTTGATACACACGATTTGACAGATTTTGATGTGATGCACAGTCCCGCACATCGTGATTTGATTCAAGAATTCGTGGCAGCTTGTCACCGTGAAAAAATCAAGCCTTTTTTTTACATGGCAACTTATGATTGGCATCAACCTGACTATGAAAAAAATTTTGATCGTTATTTAGTGTATTTAAGAAAAACGGTTCAATTGCTTTGTCAAAATTATGGGTCAATCGGTGGCTTTTGGTTTGATGGCGATTGGAATAAAAAAGACGCTGATTGGCAACTGCCCAAACTTTATGGCATGATTCGGAAATATCAGCCAGATGCGATTATTGTCAACAACACTGGCTTAAAATCACGCGGTCAAGTGCGGGATTCAGAAATTGATGTTGTGACATACGAACGTACTTTGCCTCAAATGGTCAATCATGAAGGGCAAAATCAGAAGTATGTCGCAGGCGAGACTTCCATGACTTTGAATCAGCATTGGGGATGGGCAATTAATGATTTGAATTACAAGTCACCCAAAGAAATTATTGAAGCAATCGTACATGCCCGTCGTATTGGGTGCAATATTTTAATCAATATCGGGTTGACCGGTGACGGTGATATTCCGAATTTGCAAGCTGAATATTTAAAATTGATCGGCCGCTGGTTTAATTTAAACGGCCAAAGCTTTTATCATGAACCTGATCATGTTTTGCCGGGGCAAATGATTAAAGATTATGGATTACAAACGTCTCATCATATTTACTTTTTCATACATGATTTGAAAATCGTAGGAAACGAAAATGTGGTTTTGGGTGGCGAAAAGGGAAGCCAACGATTCTTTTCTGGAATCACAAAAAAGATTTCTGATCTCCATTGGCTTGATAACAATGAGAAATTAGTGTTTCAACAAGTTAAAGATAAATTTCAATTTACTGCAACAGGGTACCACTACGGCACGGATGAAATCGTTCGCGTTGCAGTTGCTGATTTGGAGGCAAATTAATAATGACTAAGCCAAAAGTTTTGATTCTGGGTCAACAGCCGTATGAAGGATTGACTGAATTAAGAAAGTATTGTGACATCCAATATCAACCAACAAAAGTTGAACAGACATGGTTGTCAGCTCATTTGTCAGATTTTGATGGTGTTTTAATCAAAGGCATCAAAGTGGATCGTGCTTTTATCGATGCTGGAACCAAACTTAAGATCATTGCAACGAGTTCAGTAGGCTTTGATCATATTGATATTGCTTATGCGCGTCAACATGGAATCGTCGTTGAAAATACACCCAAGGGTGTTTGTCTGCCAACTGCTGAATTGGCGATTACTTTGATGCTGACTTTGCGTCGTCGTATTGTTTTTTACAACATGCAGATGCATCAAGGAAAGTGGCCAGATTTGAATGACACAAAGAATTTGGCTATTGGTCTTAACGGTCAAACTTTAGGGATCTTTGGAATGGGACGGATTGGTCAGCGAGTTGCACAAATTGCCAAAGAATTTGGTGTATCCGTTATTTATCATAATCGGCATCGATTGTCAGAAGATCTTGAGCAGAAACTGAATGCACATTATGTCTCTTTTGAAGCACTTGTTGCACAAAGTGATATTCTAAGTCTGCATGCACCAGCAACATCTGAGACGAAGAATGTCGTCAATGGAGAAGTATTAAAGAAGATGAAATCTTCTGCGATTTTGATCAATGTCGCTCGTGGTGCATTGGTTAATCAAAGTGATTTGATACAGGCTTTAAAAGCAAAACAAATTTCTGGAGCAGGATTGGATGTTTTTGACGATGAGCCACATGTCAATCTTGAATTGGCTGCCTTGGATCAGGTTATTCTGACGCCACACGCAGGCAGTGGGACGCATTCAGCAAAACTGGCAGTTGCCAAGGAAGCCAGTCGAAATTTGATTGCTTATCTATGTGAAGGCAAGACACAAAATCGTGTCAATTAAAAAAGCGTTCTCTTTATAGGAGAACGCTTTTTGGGTATGCTGATGTTTAAAGATATGCTGCACTTTTAGCTAAATGGTCAAAATCCGACCAAAATGCTTCCTGATCAGCTTTAGTGACTAAATGGATTGTACGTCCTTTTGCAGATTCAACCAAGCGGCCTGAAGCGGTACCAGAAGTGATAACAGTACTTTTAGCTAAGCGAGTTGTCACAAGATCAGAGTTGAGTCCTGACAAAGTCGTCAGAACATCCCAAAGGTAGTATTGATCTTGTGATTGCTCTGAAACAATCAACGCATAACCTTGTCCAATAAGATCAAAAGCAGGGTAGCGGCGTAAATCAGCAAAGTGCTGTCTTAGCTGGTCATTTAACGGGATTTCTTCTGTACTTTCCAAGCCGACCATTTTGATTTTGAGCTGACTTTTCCAAACTTGATCAACGGCTTTTGGATCCCAAAATGCATTCCATTCCTGTGTTCCGTCAAATCCTGGAATCGCAACATTACCGTGTCCATCTAGTGAACCTCCCATCCAATCGACTTCATCGATTTTCTGAGCGATTTCAGGCGCTTTTTTTAGAGCACGTGCCAGATCAGTGATTGGACCTGTCATGATAACCGTTACTGGCCCGTCTGCTTGTTTGATCTTCTCAATCATATCCAAGTGAGCTGGAAGTTTACTTAATGAAGGAAATTTTGGATGCGTTTCATTTAAAATCGGTAATTGATCGAATGAAAAAGCACCTAAACGCCAAGCATCTGGAAAAGGATGTTCGGCGCGAGAACTTGAAGCAGCAACTTCTAAAGGATGATGCCATTGATTAAAATGGGCAATGATTTTCTGAGTTGCAGAAACACTAGGTGTTAAGTAGCCATCGCCATCCGTAACGCCAACGCCAATCAAATGAATGTTTGGTGCTTGCAGCAAAAGCAGTAGCGAAACAAAATCGTCAACATTTCCATCGTGATTGAAATAAATGTTCTTCATTTTATGCCCCTTTATTATAATATCCGTTGAAAATGTACCATATTTTAATGAAAAAGTGAACTTTAAAATGAAATGAGCATTTACCAGCCAAGATATGGCATTGACTGAATTGATTATTTTTTTAAGCGAGTTTGATACCAGCGATAAATAAAAAGTCCTAATAGGATGATACCAATGATTAAAACGACTATCGTGTAATCTTCAAAGAGCGTCACGATAAAAGCCCAATTTTGTCCTGCGTAAGCTCCCAGCAAAACAAGAATGCTGTTCCAAACAGTGCTTCCTAAAGTCGTTAGCACCACAAATTGTCCCAAAGGCATATGGGCGCTGCCAGCAGGTAATGAAATAAGACTACGTACGATTGGGATGCATCTTCCAATTAAAACAGCTTTTTTGCCTAAACGTTGAAACCAATCAATTGCCTTTTGAGCATCATTCGCTTTGAATCCTAATTTTTTTAAAACAGGATTCGTCAAAAATTGAGATAATCTCTTTTCATCGACTTGATAACCGATAAAATACAGCAAAAGTGCACCTAAAAGTGATCCGACAGTTGCCGATAAAATCGTTCCTAGAAGTGTCAATTTTGTTTTTAAAGTTAAAAAACCACTGAGTGCTAAAATCACTTCTGATGGTAGAGGAGGAAAAATATTTTCTAATGCAATCAGTGCAGTGATTGCAAAGTATCCAAAATGATTAATCAGTTGACTGATCCAAGTGTTCATATTTATTCCAATCGTATTAATGCGCTTTGGCAGTTATGAAAGTTCTTATACAAGTTATGTCTGAAAGTAACCTGGTCTATAAAATATCGAATTTAGTGCAAGCAAATTGCACATTGAAACATGTTGTTTATTTGACTATTATATATGGGCATTTCTAAATTAAATTGAGTTTATCATATCGTTTTTATTGCGGCAACGATATTGCTTTACATAATATTAATTATTTAACATTGAGTTTGCTTATTTTTCGAAAGTACTTGTGGCGTGCTAAACTTAAGTTATGTTATTAAAAGGAGAAATAAAAAGTGACAAGTGCACATCTTGAAAACAAGCTGAAACTGTTACCTGAAAAACCTGGCTGCTATCTAATGAAAGATCTCACTGGAAAAGTGATTTATGTTGGAAAAGCCAAAAATTTAAAAAATCGTGTTCGATCTTATTTTAAGAGTACGCAAGTTGGAAGAAGAGCGGCATTAGTTTCTGAAATCTATGATTTTGATACGATTATTGTCAGCTCAAACAAAGAAGCTTTTTTACTTGAAATCACTTTGATCAAAAAATATCTTCCTTATTATAATGTTCAATTAAAGCAAGGAACGGGCTATCCCTACATTGAAATTACGAACGAAGCAGATCCATGTGTTAAGATCACATCTGTGATTCGAAAAGACGGTGGTTATTATTTTGGCCCATATCCAAATGTTTATGCGGCACAAGCGACTTTGCGTTTTATTCAAAAAGTGTACCCTTTAAGACGTTGCAATGGCTATTCTGGACGTCCATGCTTGTATTATCACATGGGTCAATGCTTAGGTGCTTGTTTTCGACATGTCCCTAAAGCAGAGTATACGGCGCAGATTCGGCGGATTAAAAGATTTCTAAATGGCGACATCACAAAGGCAAAACAAGAATTAACAGTTATGATGGATACGGCGAGCAAGCAATTGAAATTTGAAAGAGCTGCTGAACTTCGTGATCAGATTCGGTATATTGAGCAAACCGTTGAAAAGCAAAAAATCATTTCAAATGATCATACGCAACGTGATATCTTCAATTTTTACGTCGATAAGTCTTGGCTTTCGATTCAAATCTTTTTTTTGCGGCAAGCAAAACTGTTAAAGCGAACAACCCGTTTGTTTCCTTTGACAGATGACTCGCAACCAGAAGATGAGTTTATGTCTTTTATTATTCAGTTTTATTCACAAAAAAATCGTGTACTGCCCAAGGAAGTTTTGGTTCCTGAAAATATTGACTGTGATACTTTAAGTCAATTACTTGGAGTTAAGGTTAAAACACCCAAGCGTGGGCAAAAAGCAGCCTTGTTGCGATTGGCCCGTGAAAATGCTCAAATCAAGTTATCTGAAAAATTTCGTTTACTTGAGTTGGGAAACCGAAAGACAAAAGGGGCACAGGCCGAAATTTTTAAAGCATTAGACTTGCCATATGGTCATCGAATCGAAAGTTTTGACCATTCGCATATTCAAGGTGCCGATTCCGTTTCAGCGTTGGTTGTTTTTAAAGATGGTGAACCAGCCAAGAGTGAATACCGTAAATTTAAACTTAAAGGTGAAGTTGAACATCAAAATGGTGCCGATGAAGTTCGTAATACGCGTGAAGTGGTCAGAAGGCGTTATGGCAGGTTGTTGCGTGAACATCAGCCGATGCCAGATTTGATTTTAATGG
>DICX01000086.1:0-4909 GCA_002417825.1 Lactobacillus sp. UBA5815
TAAGCAGCTTTCTTCATATGATTCTTCATCTGATCGTCTAACAAAAAATATTGATTTCACCTCTGGTCGATCTGTTGCTGTTTTAATCGATCAAAAATTAGCAGGTATCTTTATCACCCAAGACAAAATACGTGATGATTCAAAAGCGGCTTTAGCTGAACTCGTCAAACGCGGCATCAAACCAGTCATGTTAACAGGTGATAATCAAAGAACTGCTGCCGTCGTTGCTGAACAAGTCGGTCTGCCTGGAAAAGTGATCTCGATTCGCGATTTTAATGAAAATAGTCAGTTATCAGATATTTCTGGTATTGCAGATGTTTTACCAGAAGATAAACTTAAAATGGTTAAATTCTTCCAGAAAAAAGGATATATCGTCGGAATGACCGGTGATGGCGTCAACGATTCCCCTGCTTTAAAACAAGCGGAAGTCGGTATTGCGGTTTCAAATGCAGCCGATGTGGCAAAACGCTCTGGTAAAATGGTCTTATTGACAGAAGGATTAACCCCAATCATTAAAATATTAGATGCTGGGCACCGCGTTTATCAGAGAATGACGACATGGTCATTGACGAAATTAGCCCGCACAGCTGAATTGACGATGCTTTTAACCCTTTGCTATCTTGCTTTTGATTATCTCCCTATTGCTTTGAACGCCATGGTCATCTACACGATCATGGGTAATATGGTCACCATGGTGATCGGAACAGATAATGTTAAAATTACCTATCATCCAGAAAATTGGAATATCTTAAAACTTGCTAAAATCGCATTTTCATTAGCTGCTGGATGGACTGTCTTTGGCGCTTTCCTTATCGGATTCATGATGAAAAATCACGTTAACCACGGCATCGTTGCAACCAACGTTTATCTATTCCTCGTTTTAAGTGCGATGATCTTGACACTGATGACACGAACACATCAATATTTTTGGCAGTCAGCACCTTCCAAACTTGTTTCTATCGTCCAAACACTCAATATCCTGATTAGTTTTGCACTGGCTTTGCTTGGCTTGGCCATGACAAAAATCAGCTTTACTTTTTTGCTCATAACAACACTTTTTAGCCTGTTCAGTGCGGTTATGATTGACTTGATCTACAAACCATTGATGGCAAAAATTCAAAAAGAAAGCAACAACTAAAAAAGGCAAACAAAAAAGACTTGATATGACGCTTTTAAAGAGCGTTGTATCAGGTCTTTTAATTTAAATTAAAACGGCTGAATTTAAACTTGTTTGTTCAAAATGGCATTGGCATCAAAAAACTTTGCCATGATAGGGTTTGTAAACGATATGATTGAAGTTGAATGTTTTAGCTTCCGATAATGTGATGATCCGCGTGATACCAATTGCAGTCATTAAGTTGATCGGAACACCCTGTTGATCATCTGGAATCACCAGAACCGTCACTTTATGCATTGCAAACAGAAAGCCGAGCTCCCATGCAATTCCCTCATCACTGTCATCTGGCAAATAAAGGGCAACACCGATATCTGCAGAACACATATCCATGTAATCATTACGGAAAGTGCCTAATTGCCACTCAACGTTTTCCATGACTTCCGGATGTTCTTCAACATTCAAATCGCCATATTGACCGTCTAAAGGTTTGAACGAATTTTCAAAATCAAGCGTTGGATTACCTTTTAAGACCTCAAGTCCTGTATTCATAAAATCAGTTTGTTTTTGATCAAACCACGAATACATTAAGTAAGCGCGCTGTTGCGCCGACTGTTCCAAATTTCGTTTTTCTTCCATGTTTTTTGTCCTCACCTTATACTGATTCGTCAACAATGATTTTATTCTATCATGTTTGATGGCATCGCGAAACGTGATCCTTTAAAAATCTATTTTCAATGATAAGAGAAACAAATTTTGTCAAACAAAAAAGTGTCTTCCTAAGAAGACACTTTTTCTCAACGTTGGTAATAATTAGTGCTTAACCACGTTAACGGCTTGTGGGCCACGTTCACTTTCTTCAACATCGAAAGTGACATGTTCGCCTTCGTCCAAATTCTTAAAGCCTTCACCTTGAATAGCTGAGAAATGAACAAAAACATCGCTGCCATTTTCACGTGAGATAAAACCAAAACCCTTATCGCGGTTGAACCACTTAACTGTACCTTGTTCCATATTAATGAAACCTCCTGTGCTATGTAACATTACTTCGTTTTGCATTTAAGGCTGAGTTAAAAAGTTTTCATTCTAATTAGAACAAGAAATTTGTAACCGAACTATCAATACAATACTGTTATTATACGTCAGCTTAGAAGAGATTGCAATCGCAAATCAAAGATCATCGTATAAAGTTTAAGCTGAAAAGCCAACCATCAAGCCGCCCAATTCTGCATAAAAACTACAAATACCATGACATGAGCCAATAACGACCTCGGATTCTGGAAAATGCTCTAAAATAGCTGCTTTAAGTGTTTTGGCCCCCATCGGATTTGCAACATGATCAATATAAACACGACCACGCTGATAATGACGTTTCACCATCTCCTTGATCATATCCTGTCTCATCTTTCGGTCGTTTCGAACTTTTTCTAAAAGTTCTAGCTTCCCTTCTTTATTTGCTGTACCAATCAAACGCAAGCGCAATAAGCCCGCCAATTTAGCAATAGCAGGTGCAACACGACCATTTAATGAAAGATTGTGTAATGATTGCAGACTGACGAGCAAATGCGTCCTCTTTAAAAGTTGAGTGGCTTGTACTTCAAGTTGCGATAGTGACATTCCTTGATTTAATTTTTCACGGATCAAATCACAGATAACTTTCAATTCTGGTCCAGCTGACCGACTGTCAAGAACAACAATCTCAGCATCGGGGTGCTTCTCTCGATAAATTCTAACCGCTTGTTGGGCTGAAGCAAAGCTACCACTCAAGCCTCCTGTAATCGTCAATATGATTGCCTTTTGACTACCAGCTAACGCATCAAGCCAAGCTTGGATACTTGGACAAGCAGTTGAACAGGCGGATTTATTCTTTGCCATTGCGGCCAAAAAGTCATCCAAATCAAGGTTTTGATCATCACGATAATCATGATCCATCATCGTGATCGTCAATGGGACGCTTACAAAATGTTGTGTTTCTTCAGAGAACAAGTTCGCACTGGAATCGCAGATCAATTTAATTTCGTTCATTTTTATCTCTCGTTTTTTAAAATCTTAACATCGGTTTTTCAAAAGCTTGTCGCTTTATTCTATAATTATAGACATCATCAGTTGAATCGTAAAGTAACAGGAAGTGGGCTTTTAAATGAAAAATTTTGTCTCTTCTCATGATCTTTCTAAAAATGTTTGGTCGTTTAAATTGCCAAACTATGATCAAATTCCAGATGTTGGTCTTTTTTTGAAGCAAACTTGTCAATTCATCAATGACAGTTTAGCTCCCTTTTCTGTTCTTCATTTGACGCCGTCAATGATCAGCAATTATGTCAAAAAAGGATTAATTGCCCGTCCGAAGAAAAAGCGCTATTCCCGTGAACAAATCGCCCAACTATTGTTCATCGCAATTGCTAAATTGGTTTTACCGCTTGAAGATCTTAAAGTGGGACTAAAAATTCAAAACACAACTTACACCACGGAAGATGCTTATCTTTATTTATCGGAAGAATTAAAGAATGGTCTATTTTATGTTTTTGGTCTTTCAGATCATTTAGCTGCAATTGGCAAAACACATACAGATGAAAAGAAAATGCTGCGAAATATTATTTTAGCCGTCAGCCATGAACTGTATCTGATTGAATACTTTGCAATTTTGCGGAAAAAACAACTTTGAGTTTTAACAAAAGCATTTTTACAAGTTGAACTTCTCACAAAGTTGCATTAGAATATTGGTGTCAGTTAATGAGTGAAAACTCAGAGCAGCGAATTTACAAAATGATTTGATCCGTCAAAATGTTTTGTGTTTTTCGTTACAATTTAAGGAGGATTTTTAATGCTCAAACCAGTTATTGAAAATGTTCATGCTAGAGAAATTTTCGATTCACGTGGCAACCCAACAGTTGAGGCTGAAGTCACTTTATCAAACGGCATCATTGCAAGTGCCGAAGTTCCTTCTGGCGCATCAACCGGGGAAAACGAAGCGGTTGAATTACGTGATGGCGGCAAGCGTTTAGGCGGCAAAGGCGTCTCAAAGGCTGTTGCCAATGTCAATACTGAAATCAACAAGGCTTTAAAGGGTGCTGACCCATTTAATCAAGCTTCAATCGATGAAACGATGATTAAATTAGACGGTACACCAAACAAAGGCCGTTTAGGTGCTAATGCGATCTTAGGTGTTTCGATGGCAACTGCACGTGCAGCTGCACAAGCAACTCATCAACCACTTTATCGTTACCTTGGCGGTACTGATCTTGAAATGCCACAAACATTCCACAATGTTATCAATGGTGGTGAACATGCAGATAACGGCATTGATATTCAAGAATTTATGATCACCCCAGTTTCCAAGACTTCTTTCCGTGACGGTTTTGAAAAAGTAGTCAATACTTACCATACTTTGAAAAAAGTTATTGAAAAAGCTGGATTCACGACTGGTTTAGGTGACGAAGGTGGTTTCGCACCAGATCTTAAGAACTCAGAAGAAGCTTTGAAGATGCTTCATGAGGCCATCATCGAAGCTGGTTACAAGCCAGGAAAAGATATTGCAATCGCCTGTGACTGTGCCGCTTCTTACTTCTACAACAAGAAGACTAAGAACTACGATTTGGAAGGTAAGACTTACACACCTGACGAATTGTCTGACTACTATGGCAAATTGCTCAATGAATTTCCTGAATTGATTTCAATTGAAGATCCATACGACGAAAACGACGTTGACGGTATGACGAAATTTACAGCTCGGTTCAAAGATCGCGTTCAAGTTGTTTTAGATGACTTCATTTGTACGAATCCAAAACTGATCCGGAA
>DICX01000086.1:5025-9154 GCA_002417825.1 Lactobacillus sp. UBA5815
GATACCTTTATCGCTGACTTGGCAGTTGCTGTCAACGGCGGTCAACTTAAGACAGGTGCGCCTGCTCGTAGTGAACGTGTTGAAAAGTACAACCAATTGCTTCGTATCGAAGAACAGCTTGGCGAAGGCGAAAGATTAGCCTTCTTCCCTGACAGCATCTATTTAGACTAATTTATACTAGCCGATCAAGTTTAAAAAAAGCATCACGACGTAATGTCGTGATGCTTTTTGATTATATTCATTTTTTAGAATTGCTTCACGCACCAGCATATTGAACTAATGAAAAAATATCAAGATCGCCCAGTTTCTCTCGGCCTTTCAAATCTTTTAATTCAATATAAAAACCAGCACCTACGACTTGGCCACCCAGTTTTTCAACTAGTTCTACCGTTGCATGAAGTGTGCCAGAAGTTGCCATCAAATCATCCATAATGACGACTTTTTGCCCTGGCTTGATTGCATCACGATGCATTTCCAACGAATTAGAGCCATATTCCAAGTCATATGAGGCACTTTCTGTGGCTCGTGGCAGCTTATGCGGTTTCCTAGCCGGAACAAAGCCAATACCCAACGCATTTGCGACAGGGCACCCAACGATAAAGCCACGTGCTTCTGGTCCAACGATAACTTCTGCACCACGCGCCTTGGCGTACTGAGCTAATTCTGCTGTCGCTGCTTGATAAGCAGCACCATCTTGAATCAAGGGTGTAATATCACGAAAAACGATGCCTTTATTTGGAAAATCCTTGATACTGGCAATATACTTCTTAAAGTCAATTGTCATAATTGAGCCTCCATTATCTCTTTAGACTTTCAACATAATCTAAGAGCTGCTGTGACGGCATCTTTAACAATTTGTTTCCAAAAGCCAATTGCGAAGCTGTCGCCATTAAATATTGCGAATCTGTTAATGAGCGATGTGGCATATGCGGGGTCGGAACCAACAACGCATTATCCATTTTAACAAACTTAAGCTCTAAAAACACCCGCAAGATAAAGTATAAGCTTGCCGGCATTAAATCTAGATATGGGGCTACCAGTTCATAATCTGACTTTTTCAGTGTCGGGTGAGCTAAAACATACTTTAAAGTTTGCGCAAACTTAACTTTTGGTGGAATTTTCGTTATCGGTAATCCGGTCAATAAGAAATGAAGATACAATTGCAAATAATCTTGCTGAACTGTTTGTTGCAACTGCTGTGAATTCAATGGTCGTTCCAACAAAGTCACCTTTGCTTCGCTTGGAACTGTCCCATCTCCAGCTATAACGATTTTTTCAGGAGATATTTGCCAAATCTGTACTGCCTTTTCTTTTCCTTCAGGAGTAAAGACAAGATAGCGATCGGCAACATCTAATATTTTACTGATGGGTCGTAAATCAAAGATCGTACGATCAGGTTTGGATTCAGGAGCTGAAAAATCAGCTCCTATCAATGTCGCCTGAAGTTTTTGATGCCCACGCCACTGATTCATTCCCAACGTCACATAAAGCTTAGAAATGAATGGAAACAACGATGGTTTGAAAAAAGATTTATAAAAGCCAACAACTGATAACTTAATACCGTCACAGTCAATCTCAAATCCAACGTGTTCTTTCGTTTGCCCCAAAAAACGCCAACGATTTATTTTAGGTGCTGACACAGAAAAAACAGGCACGGGCTGATCGGGTCCAAATGGGCCAACGGCTGAGATTTGAGTTAATGTTTCAAAATTCAGCCAAGCGCCTTTCAGAGAAAGATCATATTCAGACTCATCATCCGCTTCATGATTGATATTTTGACCCTTGATTGTAAAGGCATGCCGCAAAGCCGAAATCTTATCTGGTTCAAGCGACAGGCCTGCAGCAAAGTCATGACCACCGAATTGCGTCAATATATTGCCATTTAGCTTAACCAACGCCTGATAGACGTTAAATCCGCCAAAAGATCGAACTGAACCCTTGATCTTTCCTGCTTCATTCTTTGTTAACATAATCGTTGGTTTTTTTAGCTTTGAAGCAACACGATTGGCGACTAATCCTAGGATGCCTTCATGCCAATCAGGATCGTATAAAACTAAAGTATCCTCAGACTGCCATCCTTTAAGCTTAACTTGTTGAATCGCTTCTTTTGTGATTTTGGCTGTTAAGCGTTGTCGTTGTGTATTGAGTGCTTCAAGTTGTTTTGCAAGTTTTTGAGCTTCTTTTTCATCGTCTGTAAGCAACAGCTCAACGGCAAGTCTTGCATCTGCAAGTCGGCCAGCTGCATTCAAACGCGGTGCGATTGCAAAACCAATATCATCTAGTGTCACGTTCCCCATTGACAAGCCGGATTCATGGATCAAAGCTCGAAGTCCAGGCCGTGTCGACTGATTCAGCAACGCTAGTCCACGTTTGACGATAATATGATTTTCACCACGCAAACTCATCATATCGCCGATCGTACCAATCAAAGCCAATTCCAACAACTCTGGCATCGAGTCTGACATCAATGCACGACAAAGCGTGTAAGCAACCCCACAGCCTGCATAATCTTTAAACGGATATTTTTGTTTTGGCCAATCTGAATGTAAAATAGCGATGGCTTTAGGCAGTACAGAGGGCATCAAATGATGATCCGTTACGATAACATCTACGCCATGTGATGCCGCATAGTCGACCTCTTCACATCCTGTGATGCCATTATCGACCGTGATGATCAATTTTGTTCCGTCGGCAACTAACTTTTGATAGTTTTTTAAACTCGGACCATAGCCTTCTTGAAAGCGATCAGGCAAAAAGTAATGGACATCACTTCCCAAGATACTGAGTGTGTCGACCATAATCGTCGTGGCCGTGATGCCATCTGCATCATAATCACCATAAATCGTGATTTTTTCACCGGCATCGATTGCCTTATTAATACGATCGATTGCTTTTTTCATATCGTGCATCAAAAAAGGATCCGCAAGATCTTCTTCAGTTGCTTGAAGCCAAAAAGCTAATTTTTGATCAGTATTCAATCCACGATTAGCGAACAGCGTTGCTGTCAAATCACTCAAATGATATTTTTCAATTAATTCTGGCGCTAACGGCTTTCCCGTTCGTTTTTGCCATGTCACAGTTTAAACACTCCTAAATTAGCTTTCGTCGCTGGCATCGTTTGAATCAATTTTCCACGAACTGCCCATCGATTTTGCCCGCCATCCGCACAAGTAATCAAAGTCACGATATTTTCTTTCGTCCCTTCAACAAGCCATGTCGCAGTTGGTGGCACGATTTTCTTAAAATAAATCTGATAGCGATAGACGTGCTTCAAATCGGTTAGATAGACATTTTGACCTAGTTTGACTTGTGCCAAAGGTGAAAACAGGATTCCTTTTGCGGTCATGTAGTGACCTGCAAGCGGATAATTTCCAATTCCTAAGCGTTGGTCGCTTTTCATCGTAGCACCGCCACTTGATAGTGATTCAGAGCTCAATCCTTTTAAAATCGGCAGATTCATTTTAACTGCAGGAATCGATAATGCCCCAACAACAGGTGCGGAGCCTTTAAAGCGAGCATCTAAAACTTGAGACAAACTTAAATCTTTAACTGATTTAAAATCATAGCTTGTAGGTTTCTTTTGATTTTTTAAAATTTCCTTTCGCGTGATATGGTGTAAAACACGAGTTTCATTCTGCTTGACCATGAGATGAGTCAAAGGTCGATCTAAAATCAATCCAATACCCACCAGAATTAATAGACATGCAACCAATCGATACACCCATATCAGGGGCTTTTTCTTTGTCATGATTTATTGGCTTTCAAATCAGTATCGTTCATTCGCAACACTGCCATAAACGCTTCTTGAGGAACATCCACATGACCAACAGCCTTCATCCGTTTTTTACCGCGTTTTTGCTTATCAAGAAGTTTAGCACGACGATCAGGATCACCAGTATGAATCCGCGCCGTCACATCTTTACGATATGGCTTGATCGTTGCACGTGAAATAATTTTAGCTCCGATTGCCCCTTGAACATCAACTTCAAAGTTTTGTCGCGGAATTATTTTTTTAAGCATTGCCGTCATCTGTTGCGTACGTTTTTGCGCTTCATCTCGATGTGCAATGAAACTTAAAGCATCAACTGGCACTTTGTTGAGGAGCAAATCCACTTTAACCAAATCAGTC
>DICX01000049.1:0-3054 GCA_002417825.1 Lactobacillus sp. UBA5815
CATATTGAGCTTTATCAGAATCCATTTAATCTAATTTAACTTTCTAATATTTTAGCAGATTCACTCATGAAAACCAAAATGTGCTTTTAACTTAAATCTTAAAATGGTGTATGTCAGGCAAAACACAAACAGGCATGAAGTAAAAACTTATTTTAATCGCATACTAAAAGCGCCTTGATAATTCAAGACGCTTTTTTAAATCATATATAAAAATTTTTGCCATACATTCAAAAATCAGATTGACGTACTATGTTTCAATTCCTCAGTTTCTTCCCAAATTTCGTGAATATCAGCGGGTGTGGTTCGACAGCACCCACCAATAAGACGCGCACCTTTAGCAACCCATTGCGGCACTAAATCAAAGAAAGACGGTTTTTCAGGTTTTGGACACCATTGATGTAATTCAACGTCATACTCATCGCCGTTATTTGGATAAACGATGATTGGTTTAGACACTAACGGCCTCAATCGATCTAAAATTGGCGAGATATTCACGATATCAGTACAATTAACGCCTATCGCTGAAATTTGCGGATTATTTGTCAAATATGATGTGACTTTTTCAAGCGGTGTCCCATCACACAAGTCAAAGTGCTGGTTGACGCTAAACGATACCCAAGCACTTGTCTGCGGAAAGTCTTCTTTCAATAACTCGACCAAAGCCTGAATTTCAATAAAATTAGGCATCGTTTCAAATGCCAAAAGATCAACACCCGACTGAACCAAAAGTTTTAACTGTGGCAGGTGAAATCGTTTGAATTGCGCTTTAGTCAAAACGTAATCTCCCCTATATTCACTGCCATCATTTAAATACGCCCCATAAGGACCAACGCTTCCTGCAATTAAAATCGACTTCGACTGCGCCTCGCTTTGATTAAAATCTGTTCTGGCTTTTTGTGCGATTTCGACAGCTTCGGTAATCAATGCTTTGTGTTCTGGTAATACCGCATGTACTTTTTCTAGAAAAAGCGGATTGGCTTGATAAGTTGCAGTCGTGATGATATCTGCACCAGCTTCTAAATAATCATAATGGATTTTATATACCGCTTCTGGATGATGAATCAACGCATCTGATGACCATAATTCTTGGTTTTCGATGATATTCAAATTTTCAATTTCAGTTCCCATGGCACCATCAGCCACCAAAACTGATTTTTTAGACAAAGCCGCAGCTAATATATCCGTCATTAGGTATCACCATCTTTCTTTTAAAGGTTGGTCAATTCGAATAAGGCATGCGTATAAATCCTAAGTAACTTAGGAAGTATTTTCAACAAAGTATATTCATTCGTTTGATGAGCTAAATTGGGTAGCGTCGAATCGATACCATCCCCACCAAAAGCGACGCACTTACCCGCATACACTTTCGAGTAACTGACGCCACCTGAATAATAAGGTTGCGCATGATCTGTCGGATTTTCATGATGATAAATCTCCAGCAATTTAGCAACAAAAGGATTGTCCAAATCTGTTTTAGTCACTGGATCGACATAGACGGTTTTAACCACCGCTTCAGGCAAGTGTTCTGCTGTCAACGCTTGTAATGTTGCTGCATTTGTTTTTCCATTATGCCGAACATCTAAGACCGCCACCAAATGGTCGGTTTCTAATTTGATTTGATTGAGCGAATAAGTCGTTAACCCCATATTTGAAACATATTTATCCAGTCCGATCGCTGAACCGTAATAATCAGAAAACGTATTCAGATAAGTTTGCGCCCATTTTTCATGATAAAACGTTGCAACAAACTTGAGCATAACGATAATGGCGTTTTCTCCTTGTTCTGGCAACGAACTATGCGAGGATTGCCCCAAAAAGATCAATTGCTGTTCTTTTCCTAGTTTGAATTTAACGTGTTGTGTCGTTAAAAAGTCATGTGCACGCGCTCGATCTTTTGCTGGCAACCAAACATCCACGCGATCACAAATGATATTACTATCTTGATACGTCTTGATCTTAATGAGACTACTTTTTACCGTCTGCGAAATTTCAGCAGTCCAAACGCCCTTTTCGCCTAAACAGAGTGGAAAAGCACCATCAGGAGTGAAAGCAAACTCTGGTAATCCAGCTTCAGCGACGTAACGCTTAACGTCTTGCATCGTTCGTTCTTCATCCGTGCCGATCACAAGACGAATCGTCCTTTCAGGAACGATGCCTTGATCTTTAATGATTTTCAAGGCAATCAGATTGCTCCAAAGCTGAACTTTCATGTCTTGTGTCCCACGCCCATAAAGCTTGCCATCTGAGATATGGGCACTGAAAGGTGGAAAGCGCCAGTTACCTGAAACAGAAACAACATCGACATGACATACCGTTTCGATACGTCGATCACTTTTACCAGGTAACTGAATCGTTAAAACCTCATGATGATAGATTTGCGTCGAAAATCCCCAACGATCTGCAATGCCTTTTAGCCATATCAAAACGCCTTTTAAAGCATCCCCATGTGGTGACTGCGGACTTACCGTTTGGGGATCATAAACCGTTGGTTGCTTAAGCAAGTCAAGCAGTAACGCGATATCGTGGCTATATGGTTCCGTTACTTCTTCCCAATCAATCGCTTTTACCATGGATACCACACCCTTGATGCACCTGCTGGTTTCAAGAAAACAGCAAATATCAAATACAAGACAAAAATCAATAATTGAAGCCACGCAATCGCTCTAAACCACTGATCGTTTCGCGTTGGTTTTTTGTAAGAATAATACGAACGTTGTTTTCCAATGCCATAAAGACGTAAATCCATGGCACTGGCAATCACATCTACCTTTTCAAAACTGGAAAGCAGTAGTGGGATCAAAATCATGACACTTTGTTTCAACCTCTTAAAAAAAGAAGCTTTCTTCTTGTTCATCTCCAAACCTCTCATTTGAAGTGAATCTTTGATGTCACGATAATTTCTCAAAATATCTGGGATCGAACGTAAGCCCAATGAAATCGCCGTACAAGCTTTATATGGCACATGAAGTCGATACAGCCCAACCGCTAATTCACTTGGTGTGATACTCAAAATGAACCATAAGCTGGCAATGAACATACTCAGCATCTTCAACA
>DICX01000049.1:3156-5671 GCA_002417825.1 Lactobacillus sp. UBA5815
TTCCATTTAGGCTTCAATGAAATCAGAAAGATGCTGTTCAAGATAAAAGTTGGCAACAAGATCCTGACATCAAAAGAAACCATGATCAAAGCAAGTGAAGCGACCAACAATATAATTTTAGTCGTTCCATTCAATTTTTGAATCAGATGCTTGCCTGGTAAATAACTGATCACAAATGTGTTTTCCATGCTTACGCTTTCTCCACCTAAATATCTACAGTTGCCCGTGCAAGTGCTTCGCCATTTACGCCAACTTTTTCAGCTAAACGATAAATCGAAGTTTGACTGAGTCCTGCTTGGCGAACGAGTGACTTGTCATTCAAAATTTTGAACGGATCATCATCAGCGATAATCGCGCCTTGATCCATGACTAAAGCACGATTCGTATGCTCTAAAGTAAGTTGCATATCATGTGTGATGATCATCAATGTGATATTTTTTTCACGCACGACTTTATCGATGAACGTCATGATACGCTTATAATGATAGAAATCTTGCCCAGCAGTGGGTTCATCCATGATCAATATCGCTGGATCTAAGACCAATAATGAAGCGACAGTCAATCGCTTTTTCTGTCCGTAACTCAACGCATTCACAGGCCAATGCCGCATCGAGTATAAATCAGTGATCTTTAGTGCTTCTGCTACCTTAGTCTTGATTTCATCTGCCGATTTATGATGAAGTTTCAAGGCTAATCCGGTTTCTTCCTCAACAGTATCTTCAACGATCATTTTATTGGGATCCTGCATCACATACGCAACGTTGTTTCCAATTTCTTGAATCGTTTGCCCATTGATAGGATGCCCCAGTTCTGTAATCTTTCCAGAATCTGGTTTTAAAACACCTGTTAGCAATTTGGCAAAAGTCGATTTTCCTGACCCGTTTTTGCCGACAATACTGATTTTTTCACCTTGATGAATGTTCAAACGATCAATCGCGATAACGTCGTGTTCCCCATCATAACTGAACCGTAAATCCTGAATGCCAACTACGCTCTGATCAGACACTTTATGTGGAATCGTTTCAGGTTTAGTCTGATCTAAGAAACGTTGAAATTCACTTCGATAAGTAGCCGCATCGATCAATTCAATGTTCCATAGTTGATTTTTCTGTTTTATGGAACCAACGACTTTTTTCAAACAATCCAGATATAGCGGATTGCGAATGCCATATTTTTCTAGGATATCGTCTCTTAAAAAATCATCCGGCGTTCCTTGTTTAATGATTTCACCATCGTTCAGTAAAACGATTTTATCAACGGCTTTGGATAAAACTTCTTCAAAACGATGCTCAACGACCACGACCGTCTTTTTTTCTCGTTGATTCAGCCGATCGATCAAGTCGACGATACTGTGACTCATATCTGGATTCAAAGCCGCTAATGGTTCATCGAACAGCAAAATCGGCACACTGCCATGTAAAATTCCAGCAATTGCAGTCCTCTGTTTTTGACCACCAGATAAATCAAATGGCAATTGTTTTAAAAAACGATCAAGATCCACCGTATTCGCAGCTTTGGCAACAAGTGGTTTCATTTTATCAAGTGGAACGTTTTTGTTCTCAAGATAAAAAGCAATATCTTCGCCAACACTTAGTCCTACGAACTGTGCATCCGAATCTTGCAAAACAGTCCCCACATCGTTACCACGTTCAAAAACGCTTGTTTCCATCAAATTTTTACTGTTAACGATGCAGCTTCCTGAGACTTCACCTTTATCTTGATTAGGAATCAAGGCATTGATGCATTTCGCCAGTGTCGTTTTGCCACTACCGCTGGGGCCCAAGATCAAAACTTTCTCACCTGGAAAAATATCAAGCGTGATTTTTTTCAAAGTTGGTTCTTGCTGCGTTTGATACCTGAATGAAAAATTTTTAAATGAAATAATCGGCTTGACGTCACTCATGAGTTTTCCTCTAAAATTTTTATTCTTTGGTTAAATTCGTATTTTTCTTGTACCGTTTTGCTAGCAAGTACAGTAACGGCAAACCTGCGACAACCGTCACGATACCGTCTGACACGACTGCAACCCAACCTTGCGCAAAATTGATCGTTTTTTCACCGCCATAGAAAATCGTATTAAGAAATGGTGAAACAAATCCAAATGATACCAGCAACCCAAGAAGTGATGTAATCGTAAAGATGATCGCATGCTTAGCGTTGAAAACACCTTCTTTGATTCTGGCACCATAAATCGGCAACAAACCAATGACGAAAGTTGCGATAAAGTTACCGATCCACCATTCTGGCCAAAATCCGGAACCAGCAAGCAGATCAGCAAAGAAATTGCCTAGCAAGCCAACGATACCGGCAGGAAGCGGGCCAAACAATGCACCGACAAAAACAGGTACCAAGTAAGCAACTGAAAGCTTTGTGTTCGTAAAGACTGGAATACTGACATAATCAAGCAGCACACCAAACAATGCAGCACCAACCGCAACGGCAACCACCGTTTTCGTTTCCCAATTTCCTAATAACTTTTTCCAAATGGAAGTTTGTTCCTTAACTGACATAATGA
>DICX01000049.1:5718-8387 GCA_002417825.1 Lactobacillus sp. UBA5815
CCTCGTATTAATACGAGGACGCTTTTTGCGTGGTACCACCTTGTTTCGAACATGCAGTTCCTTAGAGTCGATTTTCTAAAAAATCAACTACACATGCCGATAACGAAGCGATTCGTCCACATCTTATCTCAACTCGAGACTCGACATGAAACACTCATGAACCATGTTCAAGGGTTTGAAAAGGCTGACTCACACCTCATTCAGCTCTCTGAAACTTTTCAAAACACTCTACTCATTCACTCAACGTGCCTTATTTGTTATTCGACTTAGATTTAACACTGTTTTAATTCATTTGTCAACAAATTAATCAATATTTAACTTTCGGTATCTGAAAAATCCTTGTTCCAATGCGCTTTTTCAGTGCTTAATCAAGTCTTTTCATTTTTCAGCCATTAAAAGCTGTTTTCATTGTGAAATAAATTAATATTCGGGTTTTATTATACTCATTTTTTATTTTTTAAAATTAGATTTTAATCAGTAAAAATCGATTATTTTGTCTCAATCAGTGACAATTCCCTGCAAGAGTTGAATCGCTTTCGACATCAAGGGCGTCATTGTTTTATCTTTCTGCCAAACCAATTGAAGATGTGTTTGCCAACTTGCATGTGCGATCGGTAACAATTTGGTTCGTGCATAAGCAGAAGCAATCGTAGCAGGAGCCAGTGCAATCCCCATCCCTTGCTGTGCCCACGTAATGGCAGTACGCGAATCATCGACTTTGACGACATAATATGGTTTAATCCCCGCATGCGCAAAACTACGGTTAAAAAGCGGTTCAAAACGACGATAAATAATCAGGGATTGTCCTTTTAAATTGGTCAAATCAAGTTCTTGACGATTTTTAAACATCGAATCCGAAGGTAAAACAGCCGTCATTTTTTCAGTCGTCAGCGTACGATCATTTAACCCATTATGATTAAAGGGTGTCCGGACGATTCCCAAATCAATAGTCTGATTCTCAAGTTTATCAAGGATGCCATAAGTATTGTCTTCGTGAATATCAAAAGAGATTTCAGGATAATCACTTTTAAAAGCTTGAAATTTCTTAGGTGGTATCAACCCCAAGGATGAAGAGACAACGCCTAATGAAAGATGTCCCAATTCACCACGAGCAGTTTTTTGAATGCGATCGACTGCCGTCTGTGTCAAATCGACTATTTTTTGTGCATATTGCTGCAGCATCCGACCAGGCTCCGTCAATTCAACACCATGTGCCGTACGCTTAAACAGTGTGACACCAAGCTCTTTTTCAAGCTGTTTGAGCTGATAACTCAAGGGCGGCTGAGAAACGTACAACTTCTTGGCTGCAGACGTGATCTGCTTTTCTTGTGCAACGGCTAAAAAATATGTGAGTTGTTTAAAATTCATAATATGACTTTTTTATTTTCCTTGCTGATAATATCTAACTATTTGATATGACTTATATTAAAACGGTATTTTAAGTCATGCAAAAGATATGCTACATTACATTTAAAGTCATTATGAAACAAAGGAGTCTAAAAATGGCAAAAGAAATTCATGGCCTGACACAAAAAGAGGCCGACCGCTTGTTAAAAATCAACGGACGAAACGAGGTCCCTGAACCCAAATTCAATTTTATGAAAGAATTTTGTTCTAAACTTTGGAATCTTTCAGCCTGGATCCTCGAAGCTGCACTGATACTTGAGTGTCTGCTAGGAAAATGGTTGCAATCGTTATTCGTTTTGTTGATGTTGTTGTTTGCGGCGTTCAATGGTGCCACACAAAAGAAAAAATCACGACGTGTCCTCAATCAAATCTCACATCAACTGACCCCTACTGTTGCTGTAGAACGTGATGGTCGTTGGCAAAAAATCGATTCTAAAAATTTAGTTGTCGGCGATCTGATCAGCTTAAAGCGTGGTGACATTCTCGCTGCAGACGTGACACTTTTAGAGGGCAGCTTATCTCTTGATGAAAGTTCGATAACAGGAGAAGCTAAAGCCGTTTCTAAGAAAAAAGATGAGACCGCCTACGCAGGCACGACAGTCCTTCAAGGAAACGGTTTAGCCATTGTCAGTGCCGTCGGTGAACAATCACGGTCTGGCAAAACGATCAATTTGATCAATAATTCCGCAGCACCTGGTCATTTACAACAGCTTCTGACCAAAATCATTTACTATTTATGTTTATTAGATGGTGTTTTGACTTTGATCTTAATCATTGCAGCGGTTATCAGACATGAAAACTTGATTCAAATGCTGCCGTTCTTGGCGATGATGTTCATTGCCTCTATTCCAGTCGCAATGCCTTCAACTTTTGCGCTTTCCAACTCATTTGAAGCAACTCGATTAAGTAAGGAGGGCGTCCTGACCTCAGACTTAACGGGTATCCAAGATGCTGCCAACTTGAATCTGCTTTTATTGGACAAAACTGGGACAATCACCGAAAACAAGACGGCGGTTTCAAGCTGGACGAATTTGACCAACCAACCAGATGAAATCATTTTATCATTAGCCGCAGCCGCAACCGATCGGCGGAATATGAGTATCATCGATGCTGCAATCATCGCTTACGCCAACAATCGTGGTTTAGCCTCTAAAACTCCATCTAAATTCATTCCTTTCACTTCAGAAAGCGGCTATGCCACTGCAGAAGTTGCGGGTCATGAAGTTAAATTGGGCTCTTATAAGCAGCTTTCTTCATATGAT
>DICX01000024.1 GCA_002417825.1 Lactobacillus sp. UBA5815
GCTCAAAAAGATGATATCGAAGCAGTTTTAAGTACCTTTACCGGTGCTGAGCATCGGTTGCAATATGTTAAGACATTGGCAGGTCGAAAGATTTATAATGATTCCAAATCAACGAATATTGAAGCAGCTACAGTTGCAATTGAAGCTTTTGAAGAACCGGAAGTGTTGATTGCGGGAGGACTGGACCGTGGTTTCAATTTCGATTCCCTGGTTCCACTGTTTAAGAAGCATGTTAAGGCCATTGTTCTTTACGGACAAACGCGTTATTTACTTGCTGATGCGGCGCGAAAAGCGGGCATAAAGGATATCGTTATCGTAGATCAACTTGACCAAGCTGTCCCAGAAGCTTATCGATTGACTGCTCCGGGTGATGTTTTGCTCTTTTCACCGGCTTGTGCTTCTTGGGATCAATTTAAAACGTTTGAACAACGCGGAACGTGTTTCGTGAATGATGTGAAGGAATTAAAAGCATGAGAGTGATTTTTACAGGTGGTGGCACTGGTGGTCATATTTATCCCATCATGGCATTGATTGATCGTTTAAAGCAGCGCAATCTTGTTACAAATGATGAGATTTTGTTTGTTGGAACTCAACGTGGTCTCGAGTCTAAAATTGTTCCTGCTGCGGATGTTCCATTTAAGACACTCTTGATACAAGGATTTGATCGCCATCACTGGACAAAGAATTTTAAAACGATTGAACTTTTTTTAAAAGCGACTAAAGCAGCCAAAAAATTACTGGTGGACTTCAAACCAGATATCGTCGTTGGCACTGGTGGCTATGTCAGTGGCGCTGTTGTTTATGAGGCTGCACGTTTGCATATTCCAACAATCATACATGAGTCAAATTCAGTCGTTGGATTGACGAATAAGTTTTTAGCGCATTATGTTGATCGCATCGCTTATACGTTTGATGATGCTGCAAAGCAGTTTTCAGAAAAAAGCAAATTGGTTAAAACAGGGAATCCACGTTCACAGCAAATTGTTGGACTCGATGTTCCTAAATTGGACTTGAATAAAAAGTTTGGACTACAAGCCAACTTTCCAACGGTTCTCGTCTTTGGTGGTTCCCGTGGGGCTTTAGTTCTCAATAGAATCATGTTGCGCTCTTTAAATGAACTTGGAACTAAGCCATATCAGATCATTTGGACAACAGGACAATATTATTACCAAAAAGTACAAGAAAAGTTAGCAGGTCACAAGATATCGGCGAACATCAAAGTCGTTCCATATATCGATCAAATGCCGGCATTGTTGCCATTTATGTCTTGTGTCGTTTCGCGATCAGGTGCGACAAGCATTGCGGAATTTACTGCCTTAGGTATTCCTGCCATTTTGATTCCAAGCCCTAACGTGACACACAATCACCAAATGAAGAATGCACTTGACTTAGAAGCAGCTGGTGCGGCATTGGTGATTTCAGAAGATGACTTGAATCCGAATAATTTTGTGGCATCAATCGACCATATTTTGCTTGATCGAAAATATGCGGATAAGATGAAATCATCTTCAAAGAAATTAGGAACACCTGATGCTTCAGATCGTTTGATTTCTGTCATGCAACACTTGTGTAACCAATAATTTTAGCCATAAGGGGAGTAGCTGAGCAATGAAACGGAAATTAACCAAAAAAGATCCTCAAAAAGAAATTTCCAGTTGGCTTGATTATCAAGCAAAACCCGTTAAGGGAAAAAGTGCAAAATTATCTGCTTCTTTGCCTAAGCTAAAAAGGGAACGTCACCGTTCTCTTTTTCGAAATCTCGGTTTGATTATTTTTGTGTCACTGCTAACTATTTTGAGTTTAGGCTATTATATTTCACCTCAGGCTAATGTTAAGTATGTCAAGGTTTTGGGCGCTAAAGGGCTTGATACGGTAAAAGTGGTTAATGCTTCAGGAATCAAACCAACGGGCAAAGTCTTGTCTTATTGTTTGAATCAACGTCGTGTCAATCGCAATATCACAAATCATTATGTTGAAATCGCACACTCAAGTGTTCAAGTCAACCAACTAAATCATTTAACGCTTCGATTAACGCAGTATAAAATCATTGGTTATATTCGAGAAGATCATTATGGCTATAAAATTTTGGCAACGGGACAAATTTCGAAACAAAGGATTCCTTTGAAGGCCATTGATGCAACAAAGCCATTGTTTGTTGGTTACAATCATAAAACAGCATGCAAAACGGATATTGCAGTTTTTAGGCAATTACCTCAATCTGTTCAAAGCGAAGTCAAGATGATGAGTGGTGAAACCCAGCGTCCCACACAAATTATTTTAGTCATGAAAGATGGTAACGTGATTATTGGTAATGTGGATACGATTATTAAAAAAATAAAGTACTATCCCACTATCAAGCACAGCTTAAAAACTGCTTCAGTCGTTGATTTAGAAGTTGGCGCGTATAGCCGGGCGCTAAGTCAACAAGAAAAAGCACGTTATGGTTTAATAAAGTAACTGATGAATAAGAGCTAGTATGTTATTATTTGGATAACGAAGTGTATTGGGGGGCATAATCTTGGATGATTCAACTTTGTTGGTTGGGCTTGACATTGGAACAACTAACGTCAAAGCTGTTGTGGCCGACACACAGGCGCATGGCTTTCACGTCATTGGAGCTGACCAAGAGGCAACACGAGGCATGCGGCATGGCAAAATTGTCGACATTGATCAAACGGCGGCAAGCATTGCCAAGACGCTTAAGAACGTTTCTGAAAAAACAAATTCAAAAATTTATCGTGTTGTAACAGGCATCCCAATCAACATGTTACAGTTGCGACGTGCCGATGCCAGCATTAAAATTGGTGATCAAGGCAAAGAGGTTGATGATGGAGACGTTAAAGAAGTTTTAGGCGCTGCGATTCATCAAGCAACTGAATCTGGACGTGAACCGATTACTTATTTACCCAGTAAATTTCTGATTGATGGTAAAACTGACGTTGACGATCCACGTAAGATGATCGCACATCAGTTGGATGTCGATGGTATTTTGTTAACGGCACCTGTTGCTGATCTTCACAATATTAAAAAAGCCATCGAACGTGCTGGATATCAAAACAACTTTTTTATTCCCACACCACTAGCAATTGCAAGTGTTGCATTGGATGAAGAAGAGCGAACTTTTGGATCGATCATCGTTGACATGGGTGGTGGAAGTACCACGGCAACGGTTATTCATGAGAACAAAATCAAATATGCAAAAGTTGATTTTGAAGGTGGCGCTGACGTCACGCATGACATTTCAGTTGTTTTAAATACGTCTTCTAAGACTGCAGAGCAGATCAAGCTAGATTTCGGTTATGCAGATCCAGATTTAACGTCAAAAGACGATAAGTTTCCAGTAAATATCGTCGGTCAAACAAAGCCTCAATTAGTTGATGAACAATATTTGAGTCAAATCATCAATGCCAGATTAACGCAAATATTGAGTCGATTAGGAAAGAGCTTGGAGAAACACGAAGCGTTTCAATTGCCTGGTGGTGTGGTCATTACTGGCGGCGCCAGCAGTTTACAAGGGACACAAGATTATTTGCGTGAAATGTATGATGTTAAGGCAAGAACTTTTCAGCCTGATCAAATGGGGATGCGTCAACCCGCATTTGCAGCTGCTTATGGCATTGTGACCTATGCTTACCAACTTGCAGACATTGATTATTTGGTCAATGGTGTTCTTTACGGCGATAATGTCTTTTCTGACTCTCGAGCAGCTGAAAATCACGAGTTTTCAAAAAGACATGGGGTTGTTAATGAAATGAGGTTAAAAGAAGCATATAATAAAAAAGAAAGTAACCCTGTACCGGTAGGACATAAGACAGGATCAAAACGAAAAGAAAATGATAAAAAGGGCTTTAAGCAATTTTTTAAAAAGTTCTTTGACTAATAAGGGTGGTTTAAGTAAATGGATTTCACATTCGATTCTGATGACAACAAAAATGCTATCATCAAAGTGATCGGTGTTGGTGGTGCCGGCGGTAATGCCGTTAATCGCATGATCGATGAGGGCGTGCAAGGCGTATCGTTTATTGCCGCTAACACTGACGTTCAGGCATTAAATAGCAATAAAGCTGAAAATAAGATTCAATTGGGACCAAAATTAACAAGAGGATTAGGTGCCGGTTCACATCCAGAAGTTGGTCAGAAAGCGGCCGAGGAAAGCCAGCAAACCATAGAAGATGCCTTAAAGGGTGCTGACATGATTTTCATTACGGCTGGTATGGGCGGTGGTACTGGAACTGGTGCTGCTCCGATCATTGCTAAGATTGCTCGCGAAACAGGAGCACTGACCGTCGGAGTCGTGACACGTCCATTTACTTTTGAAGGCCCTAAACGTTCAAAAAATGCAGCTGAAGGTATCGCACAGTTAAAACAGTATGTTGACACGTTGGTTATTATTGCAAACAATCGGTTGTTGGAAATGGTAGACAAGAAGACACCGATGATGGACGCTTTTAAGGAAGCTGATAATGTTTTACGACAAGGCGTTCAAGGTATTTCTGATTTAATCACCTCAACGGATTATGTTAACCTTGATTTTGCTGATGTTAAAACTGTGATGGAGAATCAAGGTGCTGCTTTGATGGGAATTGGTCGAGCAAATGGTGAAAACCGTACCGTTGAAGCAACCAAAGCTGCTATTTCTTCACCACTTTTGGAAGTATCTATTGATGGTGCCAAGCAAGTTCTGTTGAACATTACAGGTGGTCCAGACTTAACTTTGTTTGAAGCGCAAGATGCCTCTGAAATTGTAAGTAAAGCAGCGGGTGATGGGGTCAATATTATTTTCGGAACATCTATCAATCCAAATTTAGGGGATGAAGTCGTTGTTACGGTCATTGCGACAGGAATTGATGCCAAAGCTGAAGAAGCAGCTTCAAAAAAGTTGCCAGGGCAGCGTACACAATCTCAAGCTAGACCGCGACTAGATCAGCCGATTAATCATATCAAAAAAGAGACTGTTATAGATGAAAAGCCGCATACACCCGAGCCAACACAGATTGTTAAATCTGATGAAATGGCGGATGATGCAAACGTAACTGTTGAAAAAAAGCCTGATCAACCAACTCAGGAAACAATGGTTGATCCAACGAGCGTTTGGAATTTGGACAGTGCACAAACTTCAAGACGCCGTCCTCAAGATCAGGAAAAGAAGCAAAAACCATTTGATGCTTTTGACAGTGATGAAGAAAATAATATTTCACAAATTGAAACAAGTGCAGATGATGACGATGACGATATTCCATTTTTCAGACATCGCCGTAAGCACTGATAGGAGGTTCAATGATGGCATTTGACAAATTAGGCAGATTTTTTGGTATTGCAGATGATGATGAAGAAATGATCGATAACGACGACTACCAAGCAGAACCGTCAGAAACACCTGATCAAGTTCCTCAAAATAAGAGACATAATGTCGTTTCAATTAATTCAGGCATGACACCAACGAGTAAAATCGTGATTTATGAACCACGCGTTTATTCAGATGCAAAAGAAGTTGCGCAAAACTTATTGAATAATAAAGCGATTATTATTAATTTCAGTCGTATGGATGATGCTTCTGCAAGACGTATCGTGGATTTTATTACAGGAACGGTTTACGCGCTAAATGGCGAAATTCAACGTGTTGGTGATAAGATCTTTTTGGCAACGCCACCTAAGTTTGAAACCGATGGCAAAATTTCTGAACTTGTTGAAAAAAAGGATAATTTGGATTAATGTTTTCAGTCCTTCAGGGAATCTACACGATTTTACAATGGCTTCTTTATCTTTATAGTTTGATGATTGTCTTTTCGGCCATTATGAGTTGGGTACCTGCGTTATCGAATTCAAAATTTGGACGACTTTTACAATATTTGGTTGAGCCATATTTGAATTTGTTTCGCTTTGCACGGCTAGGCACAATTGGATTAGACTTTTCACCTGTACTCGGCTTGCTTGTTCTTTACTTTATCAAAGACAAAGTGCTTTTTTGGATATTTAATATTATTGGGAAATTAGTTTCGTGATAAAGAATAAAGCTGAACGATTTTATCCTTATTTTGATTTAAACGAAAGGCCAACAGTGGATCGCTTTGTTGGCCTTTTTAATCGAGTTTATTTTCAAAATCGCCCATATTTGACAGATTTTTTGAATCCAAGAGAATACATCATTTGGAAAACGATTTGTGGAACGACATTGTCATACAATCGTTTTGGCGGTTATCCCTCATCGGAAAAAAATCGTCTTTTGATTAATGGCAAACCTGATTCTTTAAATCGTGTGTTCCAAATTGTTTGTTTTGAATTAGAATATTCGCAGCGTTTTAACCGGTTGACTCATCAGCAAATTTTGGGTACTTTGATGCATTTAGGTGTTGATACGTCAACTTTTGGTGATTTGATCACGGATGGAGCAGGCCGATGGCAATTTTTTGTCAAAAAAGACTTGGCACCATTCTTTAACCTTCAAATGACCCGTGTTGGCCATATGACAGTCAAATTAAAAACAGTTAGTTCTCATGATGTTTTGAATCCCATTGATGACAGTCAATTGGTAAAAGTGCATTGTTCTTCTTTGCGCCTTGATGCGATTATCAGTGCGGTTAGCAAAATGAGTCGCCATCAAGTTGATCAGGCTTTGGAACATGGTTTTGTCCAGCAAAATTTTCATGTAGTCACTAAAGCTGATATGGCTGTTGTCATCCAGGACGTTTTAAGTTTACGTCATTTTGGACGTTTCCAATTGCTTGAAGTGATGCCAGCAAAAAAAGGAAAGTATTGGTTAAAGTTAAAATTATGGGCTTCACATCACTAATGAATATTGGCAGATGCCAAACGTTTAACTATAATTGAAGAAAATGTTCTTTGAATAGGGCAGCTAAAAGAAGAAGGGGTAAATTATGACTTTAACGCCAATGGAAATCCACAATAAGCATTTCAATACAAAAATGCGCGGGTATGATAAGGAACAAGTTGATAGTTTTCTTGATCGTATCGTAGATGCTTATGGAGATGCCCTAGACAAAATCGTTGACTTGAAAAATGAAAATGCAAAATTACAAAATGAAGTTGCGCATTATATACAAGTCAAAGATTCTTTGAATGCTTCTTTGCTTGAAGCACAGGATACAGCATCACAGGTAAAAGCAAAGGCACAAAAGCAGGCAAAAGAAATTGTTGGCCAAGCCAATAAAAAAGCTGCAGACCAGATTAAGACACTAGAAGCACAACAGGTCAGCTTGAAAAATGACTATGAACTGCTAAAGGGTAAAATTGCTGATTTTCGTGTCCAAACAAAGTCATTGTTGAAAGCACAACTTGAACAACTAGATGATGATTCATGGCAAGTCTATTTGGATCAATATTATGGACGTCAACGGTTGTATCCGGCAGATGGTGGTGAACCCGTCTTACCAGATTCAGAAAATGATGATGAGGCTGCTTCAAAAGCTTCTACACCTATTGACAATCATACTGCTCCTGCCGTAAACTCAAAACATGGGTCAGTATCTAATGCGTCTAAGGTGACGCCAGAACCTGTTTCTGTCTCGCCTCAAGCGCCTAAGCCCAGTGGTGTGACTGGTCCAGTTATTGTTTTTCCAGAAGACTACAAAAATCATAAGTAATTTTTAAACTGACAGTAAAACTAAAAAAGTTTCAGCGATCTGGTGATGGTGGAAGACTAGACAATCTTAAATAGTTGATCAGCTGCCGATGAGTTTAAACGTTGTTGCGCGATATGCAAGTTTAAGTGGAACAGAAATGTTCAATTTAGGTGGTACCACGACAGTCTCGTCCTATTAGGATCGAGACTTTTTTGTTTAAGGAAGGAAAATTATGCGAATCAAGGAAACATTAAATTTGGGAAAAACCAAATTTCCAATGCGCGGTAATTTGCCCAAACGTGAAGGCGAATGGCAAAAGGAATGGGAAGAAAATAAACTTTATACGCAGAGACTTAAGATCAATCAAGGCTGTCCAACGTTTATCCTTCATGATGGTCCTCCGTTTGCCAATGGTAATATTCACATGGGGCATGCTTTAAATAAAGTTTCGAAAGATATCATTGTTCGTTACAAAAACATGTCAGGTTATTATGCACCATTTGTTCCTGGCTGGGATACACACGGACTACCTGTTGAACAGCAATTGGCTAAAAAAGGTATCGATCGCAAAGCAATGCCAATGTCACAGTATCGTGAACTGTGTCGAAAATATGCAGAGTCACAAATCGATAAACAGCGCAAAGATTTTAAACGCTTGGGAATCATGGCAGATTGGGATAATCCATATATCACTTTGCAACCAAAATTTGAGGCAGCTGAAATTCGTCTGTTTGGCAAGATGTACGAAAAAGGATATATCTACAAAGGGAAAAAGCCTGTTTATTGGTCACCTTCTAGTGAATCAACGTTGGCCGAAGCTGAGATTGAATACAAAGACATTACGGCACATACCATTTATGTTGCATTCAAATTGACGGATGGGAAAGGGAAACTTGAACCAAAAGATACTTATTTTGTCATTTGGACAACGACACCATGGACGATCCCAGCTAACGAAGCAATCTGCGTTAATCCTAAATTTGATTATGATGTGGTTCAAGTCTCAGATAAACGTTATGTCGTTGCTGATGGGCGCTTGGCTTTTATTGCACAAGAACTTGGATGGACAGATTATCATGTCCTTAAAACCTTAAAGGGATCCGATTTAGAATATATGAAAGCAGCTCATCCACTTTATCCTGATCGAGAATCTCTACTGATCGAAGGACTCCACGTTACTTTGGATGAGGGAACTGGTTTGGTTCATACAGCACCAGGCTTTGGTGAAGATGATTATAATGTGGGCCAAAAGTATCATTTACCCGTCTTCAGTCCTGTTGATGAACATGGCTGTTATACGGATGAAGTTCCTAATCACGCGGGTGTCTTTTATGCTAAAGCAGATACCATCATGATTGATGAACTTAAAGAACATGGTGCATTACTGAAAGAAAAAGATATCGTTCATGCTTATCCACATGATTGGCGCACGAAAAAACCGGTTATCTTTCGCGCAACAACACAATGGTTTGCTTCAATTGCTCCGTTTAGGGCACAATTATTGGATCAAATTCAAAACGTTGATTTTATGCCAAGTTGGGGTAAAACGCGTCTTTATAATATGATCAAAGATCGTGGTGATTGGGTGATTTCAAGGCAGCGTGCATGGGGCGTTCCGCTTCCAATCTTTTATGCAGAAGATGGGACACCGATCGTGACACCAGAAACGATTGCACATGTTGCAGCTGTTTTTGAAAAAGAGGGTTCTAATGCTTGGTTTACACATTCTGCACAAGAATTACTCCCTGAGGGCTTTACAAGTTCACATTCACCAAATCATAAATTTACTAAAGAAAAAGATATCTTAGATGTTTGGTTTGATTCTGGGTCATCACATACGGCAGTTCTTAAACAACGTCCAGAATTAAGCTTTCCAGCTGATCTTTATCTTGAAGGTAGTGACCAATATCGGGGCTGGTTTAATTCTAGTTTGATCACGAGTGTTGCAGTCAATGATCAGGCACCATATAAAGCAATCTTGTCTCAAGGATTCGTATTTGATCAAAAGGGACAAAAAATGTCTAAATCCTTAGGAAACATTATTTCACCAAACGATATCATTGCTCAAATGGGTGCTGAAATTGTTCGTCTGTGGGTTGCTTCTGTAGATACAACTTCAGATGTTGCCGTTTCTAAGGGAATTTTGCAGCAGATTTCTGAAAGTTATCGTAAGATTCGTAATACATTGAGATACATGCTGGCTAATACGAGTGATTTTGACCCTCAAAAGAACACTGTTCCTTACGAAAAATTAAGATCAGTTGATCAGTATCTGCTGATCAGAACGAATAAATTGGTTTCTTCTTGTGAAGAGGCATATGATCGTTATGATTTTACAAGTGTCTATAAAGCAATTTTTGCTTTTTTGACCAATGAACTTTCATCTTTTTATTTGGATTTTGCAAAAGATGTCCTTTACATAGAAGGTGTTGATAGTTTAGCACGCCGCTCGATGCAAACAGTCATTTATCAGGTACTGGTTAAAATTGTGAAACTTCTAACGCCGATTTTGCCACATACGATGGAAGAGGTATGGCATTACTTACCTGAAAAAGAGGATTACGTTCAATTGACGCAAATGCCTAAGGTTGTGCATTTTGCTGACGAAGAAGAAGTTTCTAAATTATGGGCATCTTTCATGGACTTTCGTGATGATGCTTTGAAGGCCTTGGAAGAAGCACGTGGTAAAAAACAGATTGGTAAATCTTTCGAAGCACACTTAACGGTTTACCCGACTGAAAAAACAGCCAAAATGTTAAACGACTTAAATGCCAACGTTCAGCAAATTTTGATTGTTTCTAAGTTTGATATAGT
>DICX01000092.1:0-8485 GCA_002417825.1 Lactobacillus sp. UBA5815
CTCACGTGAAGTGATTCGTGATCGCACGGTTTTATGCAGATCCTGATACAAGGCGATGATCATGATATATTTTTTTCGTAATCCAGAAAGCTTGTGCATCTGCTCGACTTGAATGCGATCGTTTTCTGTCGTGATCACTCTTGAAGCACCAGTCAAAGCAATCATACTGGCTGTCAATTCAGGACCTGAAGGCTGATCTGCAGTCAGAATCTTAGAGCGCTCGTCTGTGACCGTATCTTGACCAGAAAAGTGTGCATAAAAAGAGGCCAGCGTCGTGTCTGCTTCTTTAAGATCATAATCGAAATTAAGATTGGATCCGTCCTCGATCGTCAACCAATTCGCAGGCGTTTGGGCCAGTGCTGAAGTGTGATCTTTTGGATCCTCATCTAAAACTTGTCCTTTGACTCGAAGTTCATTTTCACCGGAAAGCAGGTTCAATGGCACTTTGATTTGTTCAGATTGAATCCCAAGCGTCTTTTTAGGCCGAAATGAATAGAAAGCCACCCCATTCAACGAAACTGTAATGTCAGAAGTTTGCCTGGACGCCAACTGTGAAATCTGAAAATTGAAATTGAACGTTGCTTTTTTGACGTGCCAATAATCCATCTTAGTGAAATACATGTTGGCTTCTACTGATTTTCCAGAAAGCGTTAACGTCTTGTTCTGAAACGCTTGTGTGTAAGATTCTGCCGCTTGGACACGACGTGCTGAAAGGCTCATTAAAATGACGATCATACCAAGAATGACCAAAACTCGGTCAATCTTATTGATACCTTTTCGTCTTATACCATTTGACTTTTTGATGAAAAACTTGTTCACGAAAATACGCCACCATTCCATAAGCTGCCACTGCAAGCCACATTTGACTATAAACCAGATACATCACGACGATCAGTCCAAGATTGCGCAACGTCATCTCACCTTTTTCCGTCGTGATCGTCAAAAACGTGCTTGCAACGAACATGACGATGGCAAAAAGCCATAACCCATTACTGAATCCTTGAAGATCTGAATGAACTGCACCTGCAACGGTCAAGACAAAAACAGAATCGGATAATATCAACGAAGCCATCAGCAAAAAATAAATGGCAAAGAAGTACAGCAAGTCGAATCGAATCGGCTTGCCCTCTTTTTGAAAGAGCAGGTGCATGTTTTTTAAGATCACGTAGATATTGCCCTTTACCCATCGTGTCCGTTGATGAAACCAGACGCCAAGCGTTTGCGGTTCTTGCTCCCACGTCACAGCCTTCGGCTGAAAGCCGATCCGGCGATGCATCTGATAGATTCGAAAACTGATCTCGGTATCTTCAGCGAGTGCCTTGACATCCCAGCCGCCGACTTTTTCTAACACATCGCGTCGAATCACATAATTCGTTCCAGGAATCGTACACAAGTGAAACAAGCGCTGACGGCCAGCTTGTGCCATCCATTGAAACGATAACGTTTCAATATTGATGAATCGTGTCAATAAAGAAGCGTTCTTATTGCGCGTCCTAAATTTCCCGATCACTGCCGCCAACTGTGGTGAATCCAGCAGTTGCGCGACCAGGATACGCAAGGCTGAACTTTCAGGCGTGTTGTCTGCATCATAAACCGCCAGGATATTGCCACGAGATTGGTGAAAGCCGATATTCAAAGCATTCGACTTCCCTTTACCACCAGTTTTAGCATCAGTATTGATCACTTTGAGACGTTCTTGACCAAAATCATGTTGCAGTTCTGCCAATTTTTGTGCCGAATCGTCTGTCGAATTATCGTTGATCACGATGATTTCATAACGATCTTTGGGATAATCAAAACTGAGCAAAGCAAGTACCGTTTTCACGATCACAATGCCTTCATCATGAGCAGGAACTAAGATAGAGACGAATGGCGGCACATCCGGTAATTCAGGTGCCGGCTGCTTCACCTGCTTCAAATACAAAGTATAGCCTGAAATCGTCAAGATCAGGTTGACGACTAAAACGCCCCAAATCGATACGATCGCGATAAAAAGAAAAACATCTAAAACCGACATTTTCAGTCCACCCCCTCTCCGTTTTTTGATTTGAATTTTTTAATATAATGCTTGCGCCCGATACGAACGAAAATCAGCAGTACGATCAAAACCAGGCTGAAGAAAATCAGCAAGATGACGCCTTCCACTTTGAAAAAGCCTTTAAACAACGGCCGCGTCGCCGGTGCTTGTTTCATCTGCTGTGCCAAATGCGGCGTTGACATCGTGATTTGTTTATCACGCCCATTCAGAATATATTGACCTGAATCATAAGCAATCAAGACACCACCTGTTTCGATTTGGGTCTTCATTTGTTCTGAAACTGGATCATACCAGTCGAGTGGCAGCTTCGTGATCTGACGTTCGATCTCGGTCAATTGTGTTTTTCGGCTGGGCATCGGGACGGTCAGCGCAGTTGGCGAATCAAACCGGCTCGGTAATTTTTGAACACTCATCACACTTTTTATTGAGAGTGTGAGCCAGCTCTTTCCTTCAGACACTTGAGAACGGTTATCTTGATGCAAGTACAATGGCGTACGGTTCGACAGCAAAAGCCAAGCCTGTGATTTTTTCAAAGAAGCACTTCTCAACAACTTGTCTTGATTCCAATAACCTGGTGCAGACAGACCTACCGGGTAAACCTGGTAATTGGCCAGATTGACTAAAGACGTATCCACTACCTGATTCAACAGCGTTGCATCTGCTGCGGTCGCACCGCCGATCTTGGGCACCTGCATGAAAATGACGCCATCATCGAGTTCAATACGCCTCAACACTTTCGTGAAATCGCGATAAGCCCGCAGCTCTGTGTTATCGCTTACCGTAACCGTACTGATTGCAAACGGAATCTGATTTTTTTGTAAGAACGCGCCCAATTCTTGTAGCAGCTTCAAATCCACATATGGTGAAACGCCTGTGATCGTCAATAGTGGCCGAGAGGACACGACACGATGGAACAAATGCGCCATCAAATCTAATGCGACGATCAAGCTAAGCCCTTTACCCTCAAAATAAGGTAAATAACCCATATTGCCTTGAATCAGCCCGTACGGATAAGAGGGCTGATCGTTTTGCTGCGGCGAAAGCTGACCAAAGCGCTGTGCAGAAGTGGGCAAATGATCGAAAACGGTGAGCGTTTCGCTAAAAGGCAAAACCTGACTGCTTCCTTGACTTTTCAAGATCAGCTGCTGCTGATAAAGTTTTTTAGGAGCCGCCTGCAAACGGTGGCTCTCATCTTCTGTCAAATCTTGACCAATATGAAGTTCGATGCCTTTGAATCTGGCACGATCATGGATGAAATCCTGATTCGTCAAACCAACTTCAGGCCAATTGATCATCGTGATGACGGCCTGATACTTAGACGTCAGCATCCCTTTATGATAATCAGCTTGTGACACGGTTTGCACGTTCAGCCCCATGCTCGTCAAACTGCGCTGCAAAACATCGATGTCATGCGGCTTTTCGTCAGATTTATTTTGCGAGTCGTAAACAAGCATCACCTGATTTCCTGTTGTCGCGGCATCAACTTGATGGAGCGGGAAAAATGGCAGTAAAATAATGGTCAGCCACACGGCCCACCTTCAATCAAGTTTCATTTGAAGCACCTGCTTTCAAATGTGTCGTCCACAAACGGTGGGTCAAAGCATCCGAGATCAAAAGCAGGAAAAGCAGATCCAAGCTGACGGGTACCATGAACAAGTGCTTAGCTAAATCTGCATCACCATCTCCAATGATCGAAATGATCGGAACAAAGATCACGATCGTCATCAAGCCTAAAACAAGCAGAAAACGCATGATGGCCTCATACCTGCCGGCCTTGAAATCCAAATAAGCACTTACGGCATAAACACCGATAAAAACGACTGCTAACAAAATCAAGAAGACAAAACGTTTCGGGAAAAAGGCACCCATCACACTGCTAAAAAGTGTAAAGTATGTGAACTGTTGCCCAGGACGTGCGCCCGAAAGTTTCGTATAATCGCCAACCGCTTTGACTTGCGTGATCATCAGATCTTTGGCTGCAACGTCAAGCAGCGCACTGAACTGATGAAGGTGTCCAGCGTAATACCGGACAAGCCAAGCATAGTTATATTTGGCGATCAATCTTTTTCGAACGACTTTTTGACTCGGTTTCACACTGGCAAAATTTTTAGGATAATAATCCTGTGCACGCATCAACGCAAACTGCTCATTGATTCCACCTTTTTCAATTTGCCGGCTTGGATCTGGCGTTTCCATTAAAACGCCATGTGTAAAAGCTTGATATTGATTCACATCATTGAATTCTTGATTGATCATGCGATACGTCACGACACCAGAAGCTAAAACTGCCATCATCCCTACCGCCAGCAACAGCGTCCGATGATGTTTTTTAGGCATGAACAATAGTCCTGCTGCCACAACGAGAAAACTCAGTGCCAATGGTGCATTCTGCTGCTTATTCGTGATCAAGATGATCGTGCTCAAGAAAAAGACGGTCACCATCGGCCATGACTTGACATCACAATGTCTCACCAAAGACATGATCGCAGCAAACGCAAACAACATCGCGATCAGCATTCCCGGTTCAGCAAAAAAGGAATTGAAATATAAGGTGAACGAGGAGTCTGCGAAAACAAAAACGACAAGCAATGCAATCAAATAACTTTTTAAGTTGCGATAAGGATAGACTAGCGATCTCGTCAAAAAGTAAATTGCAAACAAATAAGGAATGAAATAAACACCTGCCAAAAAGCGCAAGTCAAAAATCGTCTTACTATAAAAAAGACGGTTCAGAAAAACAGCCGTTTTAACAAAAAGCGTCTGTGAAGAAAAAACCGCAACATTGTTTTCATTGTAATATTGAAGCAGTCCAAATTTAGGAACGACATAGTTTAAATACTGACGGTAATGCAAGGGCAAGCGATAAACCCCATTGCTCAACATCGCACGATAAAAGTCGCCATTGTCTGCAAGACCATGGATCTGTGGCAAAAACAAGAGCCATCCTGAAATCAAAGCGGTCAAAAGACAGGCTAACATTGCTGGTGAAAGATGCTGAACCAACCAATTTTGTTTTGAAAACATGAGATGAATTTTCATGCTAAATCCCCTAATAGCTCGATGCTAAAAGCACTTCTAGATTATCGAACGCATAGGTCGAACGCGTTTTAGGATCTCCAAATCCGCCAGCAAGAAACGAGGTATGATTTTGTCTTTCCCAAACGATCGTCATTGCCTTCTGATACCAAGATTTCTTTCCTTCTTGTGCGAAAATCATCGCTGCGATCGCATAATTGGCCGTCGATTGTCCTTGGTTCACGACTTCGCCTGAAACCGCGTAACGATTATATAAGGTCTGCGTCTTGACGCGTAACTGCAGCCATGCCAAAGAACTTGCTTTGAGCCGATTGACTTCAGCCAAATGCAGCAACGTCAATAAAGCTTCTGACGTATTCAGATCCTGAGTCGAATAAGACATGGTCTGCCACTGATAGCTGGCAGCATACAACGGGAATGCATCTCCCAAATAACCTGATTCCACGAGCTTCAACTGCTTTCGATAATTGGCACGTTCAGCAGCTGTAGTCGATTGAAAGAAAGACAATGTTTTTAAATCATAATAAGCTAATGAAGACGTCGTGCTGGCTTGATGCGATCGACTGTCATAAAAGTCGACCAATCTGCCTTTTACTAAAAGATGCTGACGTAAAAGTGCGAACCGTTTTGCCGCTTCTTTGGCGTATCGTGCACTCTTGGTCAAGTAAGCATAGCTTTGCAAAGCACGGATCACACGCAAATCATCGATCGTCGCATTGACATCAGATTTTTGCCGTGTCGTAGGATCATAACGGTAGCTGAATTGCGTTTGTTGATCAAAAATGCGTTTCGTACTGGCATAAAAGCTGCGAAACGCCGCATAACGATGATGCCAAGCCAAATAATTGAGCCATAACCCTGAAGATTCAAGAAGCATCTGACGGCCATTGGCTTTTTCACTTTTTTCCGTTTTGACGAAAGGATTCGTATAGATTCCTTGTGAGGTGAGCAATTTATCTTGGACAAAATTTTCCAAAGCTTTCGTCTTTTGAACTGGATTTCGATACTGTGTCTGTGGCACGAAATCTCTCGCAGAACGTGTTGGAACTTCAATTTTTAACGCAGCAGTCCGACACCCGCTAAAAAGCAGCGATAAGCTCAAAACTGCTACCACAGACTGCCATTTTAAACGCATCAATAAAAGCCTTGATCTTTCATCATAGTCGCCTCAGTGCCAATATAACTGCCGTTTTGTTTTGCTTAAGTTAATTAAAACACAAAAAAAGCCTATTTTAAATCTAAATAGGTCTTTTTTAAAATCTTTATTTTCAACATCTACACAAGGATAATAATTATTTTACAAAAAAATAAAAAAACAAGTTTATTCTGACTAAAAAGTTCCGTTACAATCAATTTAGAGTAAGATAGTTAAGAATGTTTACTAATAAATCAAAGGATGTGCAAAGGAGCACAGGTCATGAGAAAAACAAAACGTCCTATCATCATTGGAATCGCAGGAGGTTCCGGCAGCGGGAAAACCACGATTGCCCGGGAAATTTATCGAATCTTGAACGATGATCACATCTTGATCGTCACTCAAGATTCCTATTATAAGAAGAACAGCAATCTGCCTCTGGCCGAACGTCAAAAAATCAATTACGATCATCCAGATGCTTTTGACATGCCGCTCTTAGTCTCTCAATTAAAGCAATTACGCGATCGTCAAGCGATTGAGATGCCCGTTTACGATTTTACAGCACACACACGCAGCGACAAAACCTTGCATCAAGAACCTGCTGACATCATTATATTAGAAGGTATCTTAGTTTTAGCCGATAAAGCATTGCGGGATCTGATGAGTATCAAGATCTACGTTGATACTGATGATGATATTCGTTTTATTCGCCGCTTGCAGCGTGATATCAAAGAACGCGGCCGCTCATTAGATTCCGTCATCAGTCAATATTTACGCACGGTCAAACCGATGTATCATCAATTTATCGAGCCGACCAAGCGTTACGCAGACATCATCGTTCCTGAAGGTGGCCAAAACAATGTCGCAATCGACATGCTGACGACTAAGATTCGGGCGATCTTGGACGACAACGATTAGTAAACCCGATTATCACCGGCAACGGTTTGCAAACTCAAAAGCGAGCGGTGACCATCTTTTTCATCGGCTGGTGCTGAAGTTCTTAAACGTTGATTGTCCCCAACGACTGTTCGCAAATGATAATCAGCGACTTGAACATTTTTGGCACGATTATCACCATCAACGTTTTTTACTGAATATCGATCATCGATTCGGCCACCTTTCATTTTGAAATCACCAGCCATCAATCTTGCTTTACCATCGCGGATCGTGACGTCGTCATAGCCGATATTGCCATTCGTCGTCGTGACATTCAGGGTATCTGCTTTCACGTTTTCAACGGCCACATCACCATCTGTCGTCAGCAGGCGCAAATCAGTGGCATTCACACTCTTGACCGTCACGTTTCCATTGGACGTTAAAAGTTCTGCCGATTTAAACGTTGCTTTTGCAGCTTTCAGATCCCCGTTGCTGCTTTTAAGGTTAAGATCGTCCGAATCGACTTTTTCTACGGTCAAATCACCATTTGAAGTTTTGACACGAATCGATTTTAGGCTTTTTCCGCTAGGAATGGTAAGCCGCAGATTTTCTTCAGTCCCAGACAAATTATGGAACACGACTGTCCCTACCAATTCAGGCTGCTCAAGCTGCAGTTCGCTTTCTTTTTCTTGAACATGAGGGCAATAAGCTTCTCGTCCATGATAAGTCACTGCAAAATCAGTCCCTTCCTCGATCACAACATCGAGTGTGCTGACTCGGATAATCAGTTTTTTGAAAGCATTTTGCGTCAAAACACGATCGATGACGGAATCGTTAAACCCAAAATAGTCTTTTCTTATTTTCATGATAAACGCCTCTTTCTTTTCATTTTGCTTTCATGATCCACCTTTAATTATAATCACAAAAAAGCAGACCGCGCATACCGCTCGATCTGCTTTTTTAACCGGTTATGATAACTTGGCTATTTTTTTAACGCTTATAAAGCAATCATGATTCTAAAAATTGAGGCGTTTCAACGAGGATCCGCTGCCCCTGATTCCAATAATAGCCTTGGTGGTAGTTCACCGCTTGACAATTACGTGTAACTACCGTTCTTGCTAATTCTGCTGTTGTAACTTCTTCAAAAACCAACTCGAGATCATACTTTTCTGCATATCGACTCCAGTAATCGATTGCTGAACAAATCTCTGCCATAGAAGATCGTCTTGGCAATGACACTTTGAGGCGCTGAATCTTACGAGCCCATTGATTCAAAGCTTTTAAACTATAGTTGCCATGATTCACGTCATCAAAAACGATCGGATACCCTAATCGAGATAAGCGCTCAATGATATCATCCATTTCACGCAATGGATCACATGGCTTCCAACGTTCTGTAA
>DICX01000092.1:8589-11510 GCA_002417825.1 Lactobacillus sp. UBA5815
CGTTCATTAGCTGCATCAGAATGCCAAAAAAGAGACATTTGTTCAAATGGCGCTTTTTCGGGATCACCCAGCTCAGACCGCAACAAAATTTCATAATCAGCCAATTGCCAGTTTTTCATATCTTTAACCGCATAAATCGGTTGATAAATTAAATAGAAGTGCTCAAGGTACGCGGTTAAATTCAACGGCTGGTTCAATGTTCAACGACACTTTCTAAAAACCCGATTCAGCCGCATCGATTCGATAAAATCGCGTAGGCGATTCACCTAATTGCAACTGTAATAAGACACAATCGATTGATTCAAGTTGGACATTGATTTGATCAAAAAAATAATCAGTCAAGTTTTCGAGAGATGGATTTACATGATCGAATGGTGCGATCTCATTCAAAAATTGATTTTGAAAAGGCTGGAGAGCAGCTGAAATCTGATCTTCCATTTGATTGAATTTGATGAATTTCTTCACATTTTGCTTTTTAATCTGGCAAATGATTTCCCACGTATGTGAGTGTTTTTGTCCCAACTGATTAGGCCAGCGCATGGCATGCGAAGCATTCAAATAAGTCCGAATCACATAACTGTATCTTTTTTCCATCATCAAAATACCCTCTTAAAATTATAACCAATTTTGTATCGTGAAACTAGTCATTTCGATGTTTTGTATTCATCAAAATCGCCATAATAGATTTGCGCACGGCCATTTCTTTTAGCGGTATAGGCGCGCACATCTGCAAGTTGAAAAGTATCGATGATATTAGAATCAGGAAGCGATTGCGCGATGCCAGCTGAAAAGGTCAGCCCAAATATGACGCTGTCTTTTGTGTTGAATTTCTGTTGATAAATATTAGCTTCTAAATTTTTTATTAATTTGACGAAGCGCAAAAAATCCGGTTCTAGTACCATACAACAAAATTCATCACCGCCAAATCGATAGATTTTGGCATCTGGATAATAGCTTAGAAGAAATTTTTGAAAATATCGTGCAAACTTGACCAAAGCATCGTTTCCAGCCAAATGGCCATATGAGTCACTGACTGACTTAAAATGATCTATATCCAACATACAGATGATCAAATCTTTTTTACCCTTTTCTTCTTTCACGACATACTGACTGAATGCACGGTAATTCATCAATCCGGTTAATTCGTCATGGAACAGGTTGAATTTCATTTGTTTTGTTGACGTGATCTGCCTTCTCAGAGAAACAAAATAAAATCGAGTTAAGAGCAATTGAATCACAGTCCCAATGATGAGTGCCAAAATTACGATCACTTTTGCCGAAGTGGTCATAAAAAGATATGGATCCGCATACGGCTCAAGGAAAAGGTTGTCCACGATCAGTGTAATGGCCATACGACGATAGATCGGCCATTGATCAAAATGATTCAGAACGATACAGGTTGCCAGATAAATCCCTGTCACCACGCTGAGCTCTAGTCCATTGAACCCGCCTAGCGTGCCGCGATAAGCCCAAAAAGAAACCACGATAAGCGGTGTTGCAAATAAAACGAGCCAGCCATAATATTGATCTGACTCATAAGTTTGATAGAAGAAAAAGGCAATGATCGCAATGGCATATGGAAAAACAAGAAATTGGCAAACGTAGTAGGAATAATCTAATAAAAAATATTCTTGAGCACCATAAACAAGCAGCACAACAAGGTAATGTGCAAAAACAGGTATTTTTTGTTTTTTCAGCGCTACTTCAAAATTATAAGCGCCAAAAAGTATGTGTCCGACTAAAATGGACATGATGATGCCAATTTGAACGATTTGTAAAAACATGGACTCGCTTTGCTTCTTTACTTATCAATTGCTTTTAATCATATTTCTTTTATTATACCGCCTTTTTATAAATTGGTATAATGGCTTTACACTTATTTAATTGTGATTGCGCTTTAATTTTAACTTTTTTCTATTTGTCCAACATTTGAATATCGCGTTTATAGTCTTAAATAATGACAAGTACCACAGAATTTAATATTTATGTTATTAAATTGGTATAGGTAAAAGCGCCATTCATCACTAAGTGCATTAACTTCAATTAAATTCATGACATCAATTTAATCGATCATTATTTTTTATCATTTTAAAGGAGATTATCATGTCGTCGACAAGTTCCACCTTCGTCCTTGATGCTAAAGCAGCCTTGACAGCACAACAACAGCAGGTCATACAACAAATCTTAACGTTTTCACAGCAGCATCGTCATTCCGATCCTGCAGCCGTCTTTTTGCTTTACGGCGGTGCCGGCAGCGGTAAAAGCGTCTTATTGAGCCGGTTGTTCACCCAGCTTCAGCAAGCAGCTTCCTCACCAGAAAGTCCATTTTTTCAGACTAAGAACTATTTATTGGTCAATCATAATGAGATGTTGAAAATTTATTGGCAGATCGCCAAAGAGACGATTGACCTGCACAAAAAAGATTTTCAAAAACCAACGCCATTTATAAATCAGCTTGCACGTACGAAACAAAAAGCAGATATCGTGGTCGTCGATGAAGCACAATTGCTGCTCAGTCAATCTGATCATTTCAACCGCTTCAACGGTCAAAACCAGCTGGATGACCTAATGAGATCTGCTCACATCGTCATCTTGGCACTCGATTTAAATCAAGTCGTCAAATTAAAAAGCTTTTGGTCTGCGCCGATGCTGCAAAAACATCTGGCACATCATGTCGTGGCGCATGCAACACTGGATGAACAGCTTCGCCAGCATGATTCACGAGTCACTGACTGGATAGATGCTTTCGTTGCAGGAAAATTGCGCCCCTGGCCAAAAACGGCGGCTTATGAACTGCGCACTTTTGATGACGGCTTGCCGTTATTTGCTTGGACGAAAGCCCACGATGCCGAAAGCGGTTTGTCTCGGCTTTTGGCGACGACAGATTTTCCTTTCCGGGTTTTCAGTCATCAAGATTGGTA
>DICX01000021.1 GCA_002417825.1 Lactobacillus sp. UBA5815
TTAATGAAAAAAATAGGATTAGACATTCCTTTTGTAGCTCAAGTTAAAGCTGAATTGATTAAAAAAGGCGTTTCGATTCCAGATGAAGTCGAAAGTGAACAGGAACTGGTGAATTACTTGTGGCAATTGAATTCAAACATGTAAGTTATGTTTATGCACCGAATACGCCACTTGCAGTTAAAAGCTTAGATGATGTCAGCTTTAAACTGGAAGAAGGACATTTTATCGCTTTGATTGGCCATACTGGGAGTGGAAAATCAACGTTGATGCAGCATTTCGATGCGCTTCTAAAGCCGACTCAAGGTGAAATCACGATTGGGGACTTGAAAATAACGCCAGAGACGACGAACAAGGGATTAAAACCCTTGCGTCATAAGGTCAGTTTAGTCTTTCAGTTTCCTGAAAGTCAGCTTTTTGAAGAAACCGTCATCAAAGATATCGCATTTGGCCCGCAAAATTTTGGCCTTTCTCCGCAAGAAGCTGAGCAAAAAGCTTATAAATGGCTTGAAAAAGTTGGGCTGCCTAAAGAAGTTGCCAAGCAGTCTCCGTTCGACCTTTCAGGCGGGCAGATGCGTCGTGTCGCGATTGCAGGTGTCATGGCGTGTGAGCCTGATGTCCTGTGTCTGGATGAACCTGCTGCTGGTCTTGACCCGTCTGGTCAAAAACAGATGTTACAGCTTTTTACAGATTATCAAAAGCAAGGACATACCGTTATTTTGATTACGCATAATATGGATGACGTTGCCCAATATGCGGATGATGTGTTGGTCATGGAAAAAGGAAAATTGATCAAACATGAAACACCGCGTCTTCTTTTTAAAGATCGTCGTTGGTTACGCCAACACCATCTTGATGAACCAACGACAGGCTTATTTGCACAACGTTTGTCAGGCAATGGCTTTCAATTTGACCGTGTTCCTTTGACGTTGAATGAACTTGTCATGCAGATTAAAGCGAATTTAGAGGACCATCAATGAGTAAAATTTTGATTGGACGATATCTTCCAGGGGATTCTGTGGTTTATAAAATGGATCCGCGGGGGAAATTAATCGCAACGTTTTTGTTTATTGCAATCATCTTTTTGGCGAACAACTGGCAAACTTACTTGATTGCCAGTTTATTTAGCTTGGTTGCAGTATTGGCAACAAAATTAAAATTGAAAGTTTTTTGGGATGGCGTTAAACCTTTGATCTGGTTGATTTTAGCCACAAGTGTGTTGCAACTCTTTTTCACGAGCGGTGGCAAAGTTTATTGGCAATGGGGTGTTTTCGTTATCTCGAGTTTTGGCCTTGTGAATGCAGGATTTATTTTTTTGCGGTTCGTTATGGTGATTTTGATTTCAACGGTTTTAACGTTGACGACGATGCCGCTGGAAATTGCGGATGGCATGGAAGCATTGCTTAAACCGCTGAAGTTTATCAAGGTACCCGTTGGTGAAATTGCGCTTGTGATGTCGATTGCGCTACGTTTTGTGCCAACATTGATGGATGAGACCATTAAGATCATGAATGCGCAGCGTGCACGTGGCGTTGATTTTAACGAAGGTGGCTTGCTAAATCGTGCTAAAGCTTTCATTCCGTTACTGATTCCATTATTCATCAACTCTTTGACGACTGCATTGGACCTTGCAACTGCAATGGAATCACGTGGGTATCGTGGCAGCGATAACCGGACACGGTATCGTGTATTGCGTTGGTCAAGGTACGATTTAGTCAACTTAGGTTATTTTGTGCTTTTGACGTTATTATTGATTATCTTCAGGGCAGCTTAATAATGGTAAGATACAAAATGATTTTATCCTATGATGGCTATCTTTTTCATGGGTTTCAAGCACAACCGCGGCTACGTACGGTTCAAGGAACGATCGAACAAGCGCTTTATAAAATGACAAAAGGAAAAAGGGTCGTGGTTCATGGTGCTGGTCGAACAGACGCCGGCGTCCATGCCTTAGGACAAGTGATTCATTTTGATTATCCTTGTCATACGATTGCACCGGAGCATATGCGGCTGGCTTTGAATTCTTTGATGCCACGTGATATCTTGTTCAAATCTTGTGAAATCGTTGATGAAACGTTTCATGTTCAATATTCGGCTAAAGGAAAATGGTATCGCTACATCGTAGATCTGCATCGCTTTACAGATCCTTTCAAGCGATTTTATACAGGACATTATCCTTATCCAGTTGATGTAGAAAAAATGAAGCAAGCAGCGGGTGATCTGATTGGCACACATGATTTCACCAGTTTTGCGGCGAGCGGTGGTCAAATCATCAATAAAGTTCGAACGATGTATCGCGTCGACATCACGTCTGATCCACAATCTCATGAAGTGATTTTTGATTTTATCGGTAGCGGCTTTTTATACAACATGGTTCGTATCCTAGTGGCAGCACTACTTGAAATTGGCAATGGCAGACGCCCCGTCCATGATTTAAAACGTGTGATTTTGGCTAAAGATCGGCAATTGGTTCGTGGTACGGCGCCAGCAAGCGGTTTGTACTTAAAGCAAGTTTTTTACCAACAAATTCCAACAGCAATCAAGAACGCTTCTGAACTTTCTGATCAAAATCATTGTGCTGTTTCGGAGAATGCAGACGAGAGCCATCCAAAATATTGACTTTTGATTGACAATGACGTAAAGTAATAAAGTATGTTTATCCACGATGAGCCCCGGAACTTATGAGTTGATGAACAACAAAAACGGAGGAATTTAAATTGCGTACTACCCCATTAGCAAAAACTAGTGATATCAAGCGGAAGTGGTATGTCATCGATGCAACAAACGTTTCTTTGGGACGTTTGTCTGCAGCAGTTGCCACGATTTTAAGAGGCAAGAACAAGCCTCAATATACACCTAACGTTGATACTGGTGACAATGTCATCATTATCAATGCAAGTGCATTGAAACTGACCGGTAAAAAGGCAACAGACAAGATTTACTACCATCACTCTGATTTTCGCGGTGGTTTGAGAGCAACGGCAGCCGGTGAATTGTTAGCCAAAAACCCTGTCAGATTAGTTGAGATGTCAGTCAAAGGGATGCTTCCTAAGAATACATTAGGGCATCAAGCATTTCTGAAAATGCACGTTTATGCTGGTCCTGAGCACGAACAACAAGCTCAAAAACCTGAAACGTTAGACATTAATAAATTAATCTAGGAGGTTAGAATATGGCACAACAAGCTGCATATGCAGGTACTGGTCGTCGCAAAAATTCAGTTGCCCGTGTGCGTTTAGTCCCAGGCAAAGGTAAAATCACAGTCAACGAAAAAGACGTCACGGAATATATCCCATATCCGGATTTAGTCCAAGACTTAAAGCAACCTTTAGCTTTAACTGAAACTGAAGGTCAATATGACATTAAAGTCGTCGTCAATGGTGGTGGCTTTTCTGGTCAAGCTGGTGCAATTCGTCATGGAATCGCACGTGCATTACTGGAAGTCGATCCTGATTTCAGAGGACCATTAAAGAAGGCGGGTTTATTGACCCGTGATCCAAGAATGAAGGAAAGAAAGAAGCCAGGTTTGAAGAAAGCCC
>DICX01000088.1 GCA_002417825.1 Lactobacillus sp. UBA5815
TTTGACCCAACTCAAACTGAAGTAACGACAGTTGGTGACAAGCAATTAGTTAAGACAGTTGCTTGGTACGACAATGAATACAGCTTTACTTGCCAAATGGTTCGTACTTTATTAAAATTTGCAACACTTTAATTTCGCATTACTTTAATCAAGACAGTTGTTTTGAATAAAGACGGCAAATGAAGGCGGAGGGGGAATTCTCCTTCCGCCTTTTTTAAAGGAAATTTTTGGAGGCATTTTATGACTAAACTGACGGTGTCTGACCTTGATGTTAAAGACAAGAAAGTCTTGATTCGTGTTGATTTCAACGTTCCAATCAAAAATGGTGTTATCGGTGACGATAATCGTATCGTTGCTGCATTACCGACGATTAAGTACATCGTTTCTCACGGTGGCAAGGCGATTTTGCTGAGTCACTTGGGAAGAATCAAGTCCGAAGAAGACAAAAAAGAATTGACGTTAAAACCGATTGCTGAACGATTGAGCGAATTATTGAAGCAGAAGGTAACTTTTGTTCCGACTAATGAAGGAACTGAACTTGAAACTGCAATTTCGAAGATGTCGGATGGCGATGTTTTATTGATGGAGAATACACGTTTCCAAGATATTGACAATGATTTTGGTAAACGTGAATCAAAGAATGATCCTAAACTTGGCGAATATTGGGCAAGCTTAGGCGACCTTTATGTTAACGATGCCTTTGGCACTGCGCATCGAAACCACGCTTCTAACGTTGGTATTGCAACTGCGATGAAGAAAAATGGTAAAAAAGTTGCCGCTGGTTTTTTGATTGAAAAAGAAATCAAGTTTTTAGGGAATGCGATTGCTAATCCAGTACATCCATTCGTAACGATTCTGGGTGGTGCTAAAGTTTCAGATAAGATTGGCGTCATCACGAACTTGATACCTAAATCAGATCATATTTTGATCGGTGGTGGTATGGCTTATACGTTCTTAGCTGCACAAGGCTACTCAATCGGTAAATCATTGTTTGAAGCAGATAAAGTTGATTTAGCAAAGAAACTTTTGAAAGAAGCCGATGGCAAGATCGTACTTCCAGTTGATCATGTTGCCGCTGACAGCTTTTCAAACGATGCCAAACGTGAAATTGTGAGTGATAATATTCCGGATGGTGAAATGGGCTTGGATATTGGTCCTAAGACGATCGAATTATTCAAGAAGACACTTCAAGGTGCCAAGACGGTTGTTTGGAATGGCCCAATGGGTGCTTTCGAAATGTCCAACTTTGCTGAAGGCACTCTAGAAATTGGCCGTACTTTAGCTGATTTGCCAGATGCAACGACTATTGTTGGTGGTGGTGATTCAACTGCCGCAGTCAAGAAATTGGGAATTGCACCTAAATTGACCCATATTTCAACTGGTGGTGGCGCTTCTCTTGAATATCTTGAGGGAAAGACGCTACCAGGAATTGCTTGCATTTCTGACAAATAATTAGAAAGAAGGAATTTTCATGCGTGTACCTATTATTGCTGGAAATTGGAAACTTCATAAAAATCCAGAAGAAACAGTAGCGTTTGTTAATGCCGTTAAATCGGCATTGCCTGACGTCGATCGAGTTGAATCTGTCATCGCAGCTCCTGCTGTTGATTTACAAGCCCTATGTCAAACAGCAAAAGGGACCAAGCTTCATGTTGGTGCCGAAAATGCTTATTTTGAGGATGAAGGCGCATTTACAGGTGAAACTTCGCCTAAAGTTCTTCATGAAATGGGATTAGATTATTGTATCATCGGCCACTCTGAACGTAGAGGCTACTTTCATGAAACAGATGAAGATATCAATCGTAAAGCTCATGCCTTGTTTAAAAATCGTGTAACACCAATTATTTGTTGTGGTGAATCACTTGAAACACGCGAGGCTGGTAAAGAAAAAGACTGGGTCGTTAAACAAATCAAAGCTGCTTTAAAAGATTTATCTGAAGCTCAAGTTTCTCATTTGGTCATCGCTTATGAGCCAATATGGGCAATTGGGACTGGCAAAACTGCATCAAGCGAGCAAGCTGAAGAAATGTGCCAGACGATTCGTCAAACGGTTGAATCGCTTTATGGTGCACCTGTTGCCGAAAAAGTTCGTATTCAATATGGTGGCTCTGTCAATCCAAGCAACGTTAAAGAATTGATGGCTAAGCCTGATATTGACGGTGGCTTGGTAGGTGGTGCTTCACTGAAGCCGGATAGTTTTTTGGCATTGGTGAATTATCAGAATTAATATTTATTGTTTTTAGTTTTACATGTTATGATAAAAACGTGTCAAGCATGACTTTCAAGTTGATCGCCAAGTTGGTTTTTAATGTCAGTATAAATGGGTGACGGTTTAGTCGTGACTCATGCAGAATATGAGACATCATGATGTCTGTTAAGTGCTATTATTTAAAATAAAATCAATCAGGGCGTGTATGTGTTTTTGAACGACGACATGATGAAAGTGGTTGAGTCTATAGGCCTGCTATTTCATCAACTGTTGGTTTAAAAAGACAATGATCTTGATATTAGGTAATCTCACATCAGTTAAAGTTTAATCAGCATTCGTTTTAAAGTGGTGAATTTATCGCGATAAGCTGCTTTGAATCGAGTGTAGAAAAAGTGTCTTTATTAAAGGCACTTTTTCTTTTATCCGGATCATCTTTTGGGAGTCGCAATCACTAACATATTATGTTAGAATTTGAACAGTGATTATTTTTTAGGCAATGGAGGCAGCGCTTTGTATAACGTGATCATGACGCTACTTATTATCGTTTCGATTTTATTGATTATCGTGACGATGATGCAGCCGCAAAAACAACAAGATGCACTTAACGCTTTATCTGGCGGTACCGTATTTAGTGGACAGACAAAAAAGCGTGGCTTTGAAGCAGTATTGGAAAAGGTAACCTCTGTGTTATTAGTTCTCTTTTTCGTTTTTGCTCTGCTTTTGGCTGTAATGTCATCGAAGTAATTTTAAAGGCCTCCCGTTTTTTAATGGGGGGTCTTCTTATTATCCTGATACAGTTTCAAGCAGGATAAATCGAAAGTTTGAGGTGTTTTAAGATTGCAAGACGAACAAATACTTGCTGGGGTCTTAGAAATTTTTAGACGTCATCCGGCACAGCCGTTTCGTGTTAATGAATTAGAACGAATGACCAGTCGTGACCATTTCGCTAATTTTACCCAATTGGTCAAAGCACTGACATTTTTGGAACAAGATCATAAAATTGTAAGTGATGGACAAGGGAAATATCGATTAGCCGTTCGTGATGTTGAAATGGCCGGTATTTTTCGTGCTAATGATAAAGGGTTTGGGTTTGTTCGCTTGGACGATGAAAAACTCGATGATATTTTTATTGGCCGTGACCACACGATGAATGCTTTGGATGGTGATCGTGTTCAAGTCAAAATATTAGCATCTGGCAACCCATGGAACGGCAAAGGTCCTGAGGGAAAAGTCGTTGAAATCGTTGCACATGGAATTGAAAATATCGTTGGCGAGTTTACGCCGTTATCAGATGAACAAGTTAAACGTTCGCATCAGATTGGTTATGTGATCAGTCAAAATAAGAAATTAAAAAAATATCGTGTTTATTTAGCACCAACTGGCATCAAACCCCAAATGGGCGATATGGTAAAAGTTTCGATAAAAACTTATCCGACTTCTGAAAATCCTGACATGATGTTTGGCGTTGCGTTATTGACGCTCGGCAATAAAAACGATCCTGGCGTTGACATTCTGTCAATTGTTGCAGAACATGATATTCGTACGAAATGGCCCCAAGAAGCTTTAGATCAAGCTAATGCGATTGCAGATCATGTGACATCTGAAGAGCGGAAGGGACGCATTGATATTACTGATCAGCCTGCTGTCACGATTGACGGGGATGATTCAAAAGATTTCGATGACGCAGTTGTTTTGTGGAAGCTGCCTAATGGCAATTATCATTTAGGTGTTCATATCGCAGATGTTGCACATTATGTGACGGAAGGATCACCTTTAGATCAAGAAAGTTTTGCACGTGGGAACAGTACTTATTTAGTAGACCGTGTGATTCCAATGTTGCCTTTTCGGCTTTCGAACGGTATTTGTTCATTGAATGAAGGCGTTGATCGTTTGGTTTTATCCTGCGATATGGAAATCACACCAGATGGCGATCGCGTTTCATACCAGATTCATCCTTCAGTCATGCGCTCGCATGGTCGGCTGACTTATAACAAAGTTAATCAGGTCCTAAAAGGGGATTTTTCAGGATTAGAAGAAAAGTATCATCGTTTGAGTTCAATGTTGAAAATGATGGCAACACTGCATCAAGCTTTATACGCAAAACGGCATGCTCGTGGTGCGATTGATTTTGAAGAGCCTGAAGCCAAAATTTTAGTCGATGCTGAAGGCAAGCCGACCGATATCGTCTTGCATGAACGCGGAACTGCTGAAAAAATGGTTGAATCTTTTATGCTGATGGCGAACGAAACAGTTGCAGAAGCATATTTTAAAAAGCATGTTCCATTTTTGTACCGTGTGCATGAAGTACCAGATGGCGATAAAATGAAAGCTTTTTTTGAGTTCGTTAGTGCGATTGGACTACAACAAATCAAGGCAGATCCTAATAAAGTCAAGCCTAAAGACTTGCAAAAGATCGTCACTAAAACAGTAGGGACACCTGAAGAAGCAGTCGTCCAGATGGTGATGCTGCGCAGCTTGAAACAAGCACGTTATGACAAAGAACCGTTAGGACATTTTGGCTTGGCGGCACGATATTATACACACTTTACCTCGCCAATCAGACGATATTCTGATTTGATGGTACATCGGATGATTCACACTTATGCGGATCAAGGTATTGGTGATCAAGTCAAAGCTCATTTTGCTGAAAAATTGCCAGATGCTGCAGAACAGACCTCTGTTCAAGAACGTCGTTCTGTTGACACAGAACGTGCAGTAGATGATTTAAAGATGACAGAATTCATGGCAGATAAAGTTGGCGATCACTTTGATGCAATCGTTTCTTCAGTAACGAGTTTTGGGATGTTTATCCAATTGCCGAATACAGTTGAAGGTTTGATTCATATTTCAAACTTAACAGATGATTTTTACCAATATGGTGAAAAGACTTTAACGTTAACAGGACGTGGCACGCACCGTCAATTCAAGATTGGAATGCCAGTTAAAGTTACCTTGATCAATGCAAATATTGAGCAACACCAATTGGATTTTGAACTTTATGATCCCAATGCGCCTAAAAAGGCTAAAACAAGTACTTCTTTTGGTCATGATCGGCATCGTCCAACGTCACATCCAAGAAGCCACCAAGGTCGGCGTCATCAAAATTTTGCTCACAGTTCATTTAGAATCAGCCACCAGAAACCTGATTTCAAGCATCATTCACAACGGCATCATAGTTAGGACGTGAGTCAATTGAAAAAAACAGTTAATGAGAATCCGCCATTAGCTCAAAATAAAAAAGCGGGACATGACTATTTTATTCGACAGACGATTGAGGCTGGGATTGCTTTGACTGGGACGGAAATCAAGTCTGTACGTGCTCGTCGGATCAATTTAAGAGACGGGTACGTTCAAGTGATTAACGGCAGTGCTTGGCTAGAAAATGTCCATATTAGCGAATATAAACAAGGGAATCAATTTAACCATGAGCCATTACGTTCTCGTCGACTCCTTCTTCATAAGAATGAAATTCATCGTTTAGCAGATGTTCAAGCACAGCGTGGCATGGCGATTATTCCACTCAAGGTTTATCTCAAACATGGATTTGCTAAAGTGTTGTTGGGAATTGGACAAGGGAAAAAGCAGTATGACAAACGGGAAACGATCAAAAAACGAGATCAAGCACGAGATCTTCGCCGACAATATCGTGTTTCATTTTAATAAAACAAATAAAAAGAGCCTGCTTAAAGTAGGCTCTTTTTATAATTCCTTGATCATTAATTGATGCTCAATTCCAGCTTCCATAAATCGAGGACCAATTGCTTTGTAGCCAAGTTGTTCGTAAAAAGGAATAACTGGCGCCTGAGCATGCAAATACAGTTTTGAGGCCAAGTGGTTCTCCTGAATAAATGAATGAACATTAGTCATAAGTTCAGATCCTAAATGCAAGCCACGTTTTTTTTGATTGACCGCAACTCGTCCAATGTAAAGATGGTGAGCGTCATCATAAAAGAGGCGACAAACAGCGACAATATGTTGATTTTTGGTATCTTGCAAATAAGCATGCCAAGATTTAAGATCTTGATCATCTAATTCGGGTGCCGTTATTTTCTGCTCAGTGACAAAAACGTTAATGCGTAAACGGATCAAGTNNAAAGAAAGCGTTGCCATATTGGCCTCCATTTGATAATCTTGAACCATGTGATTTATCATATAAATTTATTTTCAGCCATGAAAGGACCTCTGCTATGGACATTCAAAAACTTAGAATTGTTTTGCGTGAAGATCTCAACCACACTAAATTGGAAAAGTACACGGTTAAAGCGTTTTGCGAAAAAGCGAACGTTGATCGAAATCAATTTTATTATTTTTACAGTTCAATGTCTAAATTGCTTATCGATTGTTTCGAATTTGAAATTAAAAGATATTTGTTAAAAGACAAAGATTTGAAATTCCGTCAACGTTTTATCAAACTGCTGATCGATTTTAAAGCGAACACACAGTATTATCATAATATGCTTTTTTTAATTCGAAAGAAGCGGGATATTTATCAGCCGCTTTTGAAGGTAATCGATCAATGCTTAGCAAATTACTGCCAAATTGATAAACCATATGTTTTGGTTACGATCAAATCTTGTTCCAGTATGCTTGGTTCCAGTATTACGGATTGGATTGAGCATGATTGTCCTGGAAGTGTTAAAGATTTTTACGAACGTGTTTATGCGAGTATCGAACTAATCGAAAAACAGAATGGTGGTCGTGATATGTTAGAATAATTGAGAGGTGATTTTTTGATTAGACAAGCTAAAAGAATGGATTTTCCATTTATCTTTCCAATTTTAAAACAAATTTTTGATGAGATGGAAATGACAAGTATTCAAAAACTCCCATTCTCGCAATTTTATGATTTAATGCAATATGCGTTTCATTCTGAAGCTTATCGTTATTCTTATCGTAGAATTTGGGTCCATCTTGATGAAGCCAAAAAAATTGATGGTATTTTAGCGATGTATTCAGACAGAGATCAGGCAATTATCGATCTTGCACTACGACCATTTTTGGCTAAAGTCGGACTTCCAGAAACAGTCAAGATTTTTACAGATAAAGAAGCTCAAAAAAATGAATGGTATCTTGATGCGCTTGCGGTTGATCCTAAGCATTGGCGTCAGGGTATTGGTGGTCAGCTCCTATCAGTCGCTGATAAGATTGCATTGCAACATGGCTATCATAAAATCAGTTTAAACGTTGATCAAGCCAACACGACAGCCCAACGGCTTTATCAGCATAAGGGATTTGTGAAGACTAATGAAATGATGATCGGCTCAAGACGTTATGATCACATGATCAAGACCTTGTCTTAAAACGTCTCTGGATCTGCTGATAATGAAAAGTCAGGTGTCAACAAGGGAAATTCAAGCGGTTTGACGTGCCATTGTGTGAAGAGGACACTGATCAACAGAATGAAAGGGACATCTTCAGGACGTTGAATGTGACAGACCAAACTCAGTCCGTGAGAAGTGACTTCAGTCGTCACTTGAGCAACTTCCTTGAGTCCGCTGCGAAAACAATAACTTCCCTTTTTGAGGCTACCGTTGATCCAATAGTTTAACCGTGTAATAAAAAAAGCGTTCAAAAAATGATTGTTCAAACGTTTAACATGAACGAGCGAATGATTGACGACATCGACGGTATAGGTCGTCATCAAATGATTGGATTCGCGGTAAAGACGACCTATTTCTTGTCGATCCAGATGTTGTAAATAAAGGGTTCGGTTGATTTGGTCTAAATGTCCAGCGATAAGAAATTGTAATTGGTTGTTCTCATTAAAAACAGGAATTTTTCCCGTCATTTGACGTTCTGTCAAAGATAAAACGAATTTCATAAGTCACCGTCACTTTGTTTGGGAAGGTTCTAGAATAAAATGGTTGATTGCGTGGGCGACACCATCTTCAGTGTTTTTTGTCGTGACATATTGTGCGATATTTTTGATTGGCGTCACGGCATTTCCCATTGCGACACCAAGGCCAGCAAGTCGAATCATACTCTCGTCGTTCAAATTATCGCCGATTGCCATGATTTCGTTTGGCGAGATATGCTTTTGTTGCGCATAATCCAATAATGCGATTCCTTTTTGGGCTTCTTTTTGATTGATTTCCAAGTTAAAAGAAGAGCTTGAGGTCGTGATTAAATTGCCGATTTGATGAACCTTTTGACTAAGGTCGTCTAAAACCGCAGGACCGCGATGATCAAAAACGATCACTTTCATGATCGAAACGTCATCTTGTGTGATTAAGTCCGTTAGATCATCCACGTAATTGATTTTCATGACTTCATTACTGGCTCCTGCAATCGAAACGGCTTGTTTGAAACTTAATGAACGATTGAGATCCACAAGAAGATCTGCAATGCTTTGGATTCGTGCGATTTTATTTTCGGAATATGCACCATCTTTTGCAACGAGCTCAAAATAAAATTTTTCCTGCTTCAGAAGTTGAATCAACATCATGACGTCATTTTTAGGAATAGCTTTTTCAACGACGAGCTTTCCATCAATATCGTAAACCATGGCACCGTTTAGATTGATAAAACTCGTCTTTAAGCCAGCGTTTTCAACGATTGAGAGTGACTCTGTCCGTGCTCTTCCTGTAGCGACGATAAATTCGATGCCCATAGATTGACAAGTTTTTATTGTCGTTGCATTAGTTGCTGAAATTCCCATTTTTTCATCTAGCAGCGTACCGTCCATGTCACTGGCGATTAGTTTGATCATTTTCATGCCTCCTTGCTTGATTTTTATGATTTCATGATAACATATAAGAGAATGAGACACTTGAGGAGCATACAATGAAAAAATTGATTGGTAATGACTGGGATCAAGTTTTGGCTTCTGCATTTACCAGTTCTGATTATCAGAAATTGCACCAATTCTTGAAGCAAGAATATCGCACAAAAAAGATATATCCAGATATGTATCATATCTTTGCTGCGTTTAAATTGACACCTTTTGCGAAAACAAAAGCTGTCATTTTGGGTCAAGACCCTTATCACAATCCAGGACAGGCTTGTGGTCTTAGTTTTTCAGTTTTGCCAGGAACACCTTTGCCACCCTCTTTACAGAATATTTATAAAGAACTTTATCAAGATGTTGGGGCTAAGCCCGTTTCTCATGGCTATCTAAAAGCATGGGCAGATCAGGGAATTTTGCTGCTCAACAGTGTTTTGACTGTACCTTATGGACATGCCAATGGACATCAAGGCAAAGGTTGGGAATTCGTAACGGATCAGGCGATTCGTTCGCTGAGTGAACGAGG
>DICX01000043.1:0-5948 GCA_002417825.1 Lactobacillus sp. UBA5815
ACGAATTTATCACGATAAAGTTGTGATCGGCTTTGCGGGTGGTGTTGCAGATGCAGTTACGTTACAAGAAATGCTGGAGGAAAAACTAGAAGCCTTTGATGGCGATTTAAGGCGTGCCGCAGTTGAAATGGCACAGAGCTGGCGTAAGGATCCAACACTGCAAAAATTAGAAGCTTTGCTGATTGCTTTTGATTTCAGGTAATGGCGAAGTTTTAGCTCCAGATGATAATGTAACAGCAATCGGTTCAGGCGGTAATTTCGCACAAGCAGCGGCTATTGCATTGACGCACCATGCTGCAGATACGATGACAGCAAGTCAAATCGCGAAAGAGGCAGTTAATATCGCAGCAGATATTGATGTTTTTACGGATCATCAAGTAGTGACAGATGAAATTGAGCAGGTGGAATCAAAATGAGCACTAAGACGCCTAAACAAATCGTTTCTTTGTTGAATGACTACATCATTGGACAAGATGAAGCTAAAAAGGCAGTTGCAATTGCATTATACAATCGTTATCGCAGATCACAACTTCCTAAAAAAATGCAGCAGGATATCACACCCAAAAATTTATTGATGGCTGGACCAACTGGTGTCGGTAAAACCGAAATTGCACGTCGTTTAGCTAAAATTGTCGATGCGCCGTTTATTAAAGTAGAAGCCACCAAATTTACTGAAGTAGGCTACGTAGGTCGTGACGTTGAATCTATGGTTCGTGATTTGGTTGAAATTGCAGTGCGAATGGAAGAAAAAAAGCAATTTGAATTGGTTCGGCAACAGGCTTTGAAGCAGGCTAATCGTCAATTGATCAAACTTTTAGTACCCGGAATCAAACGAGAAAATCACGAAAACAACATGCAGCAAATGATGCAAATGATGATGGGAGGGGCTCCAGAAGCTGAACAAGGTGAGCAGATTACAGATGAAATTCGTGATAAGCGCTTAACTGTTAGCGAAAAACTTAATCAGGGACTGCTTGAAGATCGTGAAGTAACGATTGAAGTAGAACAGGCTCCCAAAGCTAATCCTATGACAGACATGATGGGACAAATGGGAGTCGACATGGGAAGTGCATTAACAGATCTTTTGCCTAAAAAAAAGATCAAGCGGACACTTCCTGTTAAAGATGCTCGAGAGGTTTTAATCCAACAAAATTCGAGCAAGCTTGTTGATTATGAAAATATTTATCAAAAGGCGATTGAACGAACCACTCAAAATGGCATTATCTTTATTGATGAAATCGATAAAATTACAGCCAAGCCTAAAAATCAAAGCGGTGAAGTATCCCGAGAGGGTGTTCAGCGAGATATCTTACCAATCGTTGAAGGGTCGACGGTTTCAACAAAATATGGTCCAGTTGCAACAGATCACATTTTATTTATTGCTGCTGGTGCTTTTGCAGAAGCTAAACCAAGTGATCTTATTCCTGAATTACAAGGACGTTTTCCAATCCGTGTTTCACTGAAGGCATTGAAGCAAAGTGATTTTGTCAAAATTTTAAAAGACCCTGAGAACTCACTCTTAAAGCAATACATTGCCTTATTAAGGGCAGACGGTATCAAGCTTATCTTTACTCAAGAGGCTGTTGAAAAGATTGCTGCTATCGCATTTGAAGTGAATCAAGGAACTGATAATATTGGTGCCAGACGTTTGACGACAATCCTTGAAAAATTACTTGAAGATGTCTTGTATGAAGGCCCAGATATGGAAATGGGAGAGATTACGATTACACAATCTTATGTTGAGCAAAAATTATCCGATATTACTAAAAATCGTGATTTAACGAAATTTATTCTTTAATAAATAGAAATCGTATTCATGTTAAAGTGAGACGGAAGCTATAAGATTAAAGTCTTTTTCTTAATTTTTTGCCTTCGTGATACAATGAACATAGGATGATTCTGTCCGTAAAAGCGTTTAATTTGTAAAAAGGGATTGAAGAAAATGAATTATCAAATCAGTAATCATTTTTTAACGGTCACGGTGTCTTCTCACGGTGCTGAAATCCAAAGTGTGCGTGATCAAAATACAAATCGTGAATATATGTGGCAAGCCGATCCGACCATATGGGGTCGCCACGCACCTGTTCTGTTTCCGTTCGTTGGACGTTTAAAAAACGATCAGTACACCTATCAGGGAAAAGTGTATCATATGGGGCAGCATGGCTTTGCACGTGATCTTGAATTCGAATTAGAGCGTCAAGAAAAAGAAGCTTTGGTTTTCTTGTTAAAAGATTCCCCCGAAACTTTTAAGAATTATCCTTTTCATTTTGAATTTAGGGTTACTTATCGTCTTCTGAATAATTTAGTTCAAGTTAAATTCAACGTTAAGAACTTGACGGACCATGAAATGATTTTTGGTGTTGGCGGACATCCTGGATTCAATGTGCCACTTGAAGACGGACTGAAAAAGGAAGATTACTACTTTTCTTTTTTACCATCGACTTCTCGTATTCAGGTTCCATTGAAAGCACCTTATGTTGACTGGCCTAATCGGTCATTAGCAGCAACAGATTCTTTAATTTCGCTTTCTGATCATCTATTTAAAAATGATGCATTGATTTTTGAATTATCTGGTGAAACCAAAATTTCTTTACGTACAGAAAAAAGTGATTATCATATCAATGTTTGGATTCCTGAAGCACCATTTGTCGGCGTCTGGTCGCAGTATCCCAAGACTGGTCCTTATGTTTGTATTGAACCGTGGTGGGGATTAGCTGATTTGTGGCAACACGACGGCAATTTAGAGACTAAACGAGGAATGAACCATCTTGATGCTGGTCAAGACTTCGAAACCAGATTTTCGATGGCCTTTCATGATCATGCTATTTAGAAATGAACTGATGTTAAAATCAAAAGGTCTATCGGCAATCGCCAATAGACTTTTTGATTTCGCTATTTATGATGTTTTTGTCGATACCAATAATACACACCAAATGGAATCATGTTTTCATGATGATTCTCTAAACGTTTAATATTACTTTGATGGCGGATAAACAGTAGCAGTGTGATGCCTATCATGATGCCAGTAAGGTAAAGATCATGAAAGAAAAAAGAAGCAATCAAAATTAAAACGACAGAAATCAAGCTTGCAACGCTGACCATACTCGTTAAGGCTAGCATTGGCAAAAAAATGGCAGCGCAAACCAAAAAGAAAGGTAAACTATATCCAAGCAAAACACCTGCGCTTGTTGCCACCGCCTTTCCACCATGAAAATTCAAAAAGATGGAAAAAGAATGGCCCAATATGGCCGCAACACCAAAAGCTAGAACAAGTTGATGTGGACCTAAATGACACCATATCGGGAGCTGAGAAGCGAGGGTTCCCTTTAGCACATCGATCACTAAGACAAAACTGCCAGCTTTAGGGCCAAATACACGAAAAGCATTCGTCGTGCCTGGATTTCCTGAGCCATATTGACGAATATCTTTATGGAAAAAAAGATTTCCAACTAATACACCTGTAGGAAATGACCCAATTAAATATGCTAGAATAAGAAGTAGCACTATTTTGAGAAAAGACATGAATAAACCACCCCGTTTAAATACTAACCTTTATTTTATCAAAGTTAGTGAGATTCGGGTAATGTGTTTGTGCCTTCTTTTTTATTGATGGAGGAGTTTATTTGATCAAAAAAAATAATTATGATGATTCATCTATTCAAATCCTTCATGGGTTGCAGGCCGTTCGCAAACGTCCTGGCATGTACATTGGATCAACTGATATTCACGGCTTGAATCAATTAGTTTATGAAATCGTTGACAATTCTGTTGACGAGGCCATGGCTGGTTATGGTCATGAAATCAACTTAGTCATTCATGAAGATAACAGCGTCACTGTTCAGGATTTTGGTAGAGGTATGCCAACTGGCATGCATGCCTCTGGAAAACCAACAATAGAAGTAATCTTAACGATGCTTCATGCTGGTGGAAAATTTACAGAACAAAATTATAAAACTTCCGGTGGTCTTCATGGCGTTGGCTCCTCAGTAGTCAATGCATTGTCCGAATGGCTGAAAGTACGTGTCGTACGTCATGGACAGGCTTTTGAAGAAGAATTTGCGCATGGTGGTCATCCTGTTGGCACCCTTAAGTCGTTGGGAAAAACTTCGGATAAGACAGGAACAACGATCACGTTTAAACCCGATCCCAGCTTATTTACGACAACGATTTATAATTTTAAAACAATCAAAGATCGGATACGTGAATCTGCCTTTTTGTTGAAGGGGGTTACCTTTAATCTAACTGATGAACGTAAGCCGCAGCACCATGAAACTTTTCTTTATCCAGATGGAATCAAGTCGTTTGTCAAATACCTCAATGAAGGTAAGACGGCATTAGGCGATGTTTTTTATTTTTCGGGTAAACAAGATAGCATGGAAATTGAATTTGCCGGTCAATATAATGATGGTTACTCTGAAAGTTTATTGTCATTCGTCAACAATGTTCGTACGACAGATGGCGGTAGCCATGAAATCGGTGCAAGAACTGGTTTTACACGTGCCTTCAATGATTTTGCAAAAAAGCAGGGTTTGTTAAAAGAACGGGACAAAAATATTGATGGTGATGATTACCGTGAAGGTTTAAGCGGTATTTTATCTGTTAAAATTCCTGAAGAATTACTTGAATTTGAAGGCCAGACTAAAGGAAAACTGGGAACGCCACAAGCGAGAAGTGCAGTCGATAGTGTGATTTATGCACAGTTGTCGTATTACTTGATGGAAAATGGCGAATTTGCCCAGCAATTAGTTAAAAAAGCCATGCGTGCACGAGATGCACGTGAAGCTGCAAGAAAAGCACGTGATGAGACACGCAACGGAAAGAAACGACATAAAAAAGAACTGCTATCTGGCAAGTTAACCCCCGCTCAATCGCGCAACCCAGAAAGAAACGAACTTTTTCTAGTTGAAGGTGATTCTGCGGGTGGTTCAGCTAAGCAGGGTAGAGATCGTCGGTTTCAAGCCATTTTACCTTTGCGCGGAAAGGTATTGAATACGCAAAAAGCAAAATTGGCAGATATTTTTAAAAATGAAGAAATCAATACGATGATTCATACGATTGGTGCTGGCGTTGGAACTGAATTCCAAATTGATCAAGCTAATTACGACAAGGTTATCATTATGACTGATGCAGATACTGATGGTGCACATATTCAAGTCTTGTTGCTGACTTTCTTTTATCGGTATATGCGTCCAATGATTGAAGCTGGACGTGTTTACATTGCTTTGCCCCCTTTATATAAACTTCAAAAAGGCAAGAAAGCTAATACACAAATCGTTTATGCTTGGACAGACGAAGAATTGGCTCAAGATACTAAAAAAATTGGTTCGGGTTATGCACTTCAAAGATTTAAAGGTTTGGGTGAAATGAATGCAGATCAGCTTTGGGAAACAACGATGAATCCTAAGACGAGGACATTGATCCGTGTCAAAATCGACGATGCTGTTTTAGCTGAACGAAGGGTAACCACACTGATGGGCGATCAAGTTGCTGCACGGCGGAAATGGTTAGAGGAAAACGTTAAATTCAAAATGGGTGAAGACGGCTCACTCTTAGAAACAAGTCGAGACTAAGAAAAAGAGGGCAGCTGATTCGATGTCAGAAAATAAAGAAAGAATCAAAGAATTACCGTTGGAAGAAGTTATGGGAGAACGTTTTGGACGTTACTCCAAGTACATTATTCAAGAAAGAGCTCTTCCAGACATTCGTGATGGTTTAAAACCCGTCCAACGTCGAATTCTTTATGCGATGTATCTTGATCACAACACTTTTGATAAACCATTTAAAAAAGCCGCTAAATCTGTTGGAAACGTCATGGGAAATTTCCATCCCCACGGTGATAGTTCAATTTATGGTGCGTTGGTCCATCTGTCACAAGATTGGAAAATGCGTGAACCATTGATTGAAATGCATGGTAACAACGGATCGATGGATGGTGACAGTCCAGCTGC
>DICX01000043.1:6094-6777 GCA_002417825.1 Lactobacillus sp. UBA5815
CATTTTCCTAATTTATTGGTCAATGGTGCGACTGGAATTTCTTCCGGTTATGCAACAGAGATTCCACCACATAATTTGGGAGAAGTAATCGAAGCTTGTATTTTACTATTAAAAAATCCAGAAGCTGAGCTTTCAGATTTGATGCAACTAGTCAAAGGACCTGATTTTCCCACAGGTGGCATCGTATTAGGTGAAAGCGGATTGAAACAAGCTTATGAAACTGGACATGGGCGTATTCAAGTTCGTGCCAAGACAAGTATTCAGGAGATTCGTGGGCATCGTCAGGCTATCGTCGTCACTGAGATTCCTTTTGAGGTCAACAAGGCCTTTTTAGTTAAAAAAATCGATGAGATTCGTGTTAATCATGAAATCGATGGGATCAGCGAAGTTAGAGACGAAACTGATCGTCATGGATTAACAATTGTGATCGAATTGAAAAAAGATTCTGATGCGCAAAACATTTTAAACTATCTTTTTAAAAAGACTGATTTACAAATTTCGTACCATTTCAATATGGTTGCAATCGATGATATGGTTCCAGTTCAAGTTGGACTGAAGCATATTCTCCACGCATTTTTGAATCATAAAAAAGATGTTGTGATCAAAAGGACAAAATTTGACTTAAATAAGGCTAAAGGACGTCTGGAGATCATTGAAGGATTAATCAAAGCTTTAAGTCAACT
>DICX01000043.1:6999-9238 GCA_002417825.1 Lactobacillus sp. UBA5815
ATCAGGTTATCTTTGAAAAAACGATGTCAACGTTGAGTAACTTGTATCTATTTACGAATAAAGGTAATTTGGTTTATCGTCCGGTTCATGAATTACTAGACACAAAATGGAAAGAGACAGGACAGCACCTTTCTCAAGAAGTTGGTTTAGCTAGTGATGAACAAATCGTTCGTGTCTTTGAAGTCCCTGATTTGAAAGCATCATTTAACTTTTTGATCATCACGAATGATGGTTATGCTAAACAGGTGTCACTATCACAAATTCAACCGACAAGAACCTATAAATCACGTGCAGCGACTGTCATCAAGTTAAAATCAGAAAAATCGCGAGTAATTCGCGTCAGTCAAGTGTCAGCACAATCTTCACAGCAAATTGTTTTATTTACACATAGGGCGTATGCGGTACGTTATCGCGTTGATGAAATTTCAACAAGTGGTCCTCATGCTGTTGGTGTCAAATCAATCAATTTAAAACCTGATGATTACGTTGTCGATTTTCTTTTGATTTCACCGCAATTCAGTGATTCAATCACAGTTGGCTTGATCACGCAACGTGGCGCTTTTAAGCAATTTAAATTAGATTTGATTGCATTAAGCAGTCGTGCTAAGCGGGGAATATTAGTCCTACGTGAACTAAAAACAAAACCACATCGTATTCAAGCCGTTGCTGGATATGGACAAAATCATGAATTAAAACTCACGACAAGCAGTCAGCGCCACTTTGTCATTAATACCAACGATTATCCTTTAGGAGATCGTTACTCTAATGGCTCTTTCGTACTAGATCCGGTAACTGATGGTACACCTCTGGTGCTAAGTTTAGGACGGCCACTTCCTGACGGGCGTCATTATCAAAATGAGACACTACTTTAAATAAACATTTCATTTATCAAAATGAGGCTTGTTAAAGTGGGATTAGTTTAGTAGGCTATATTTGTTGATGGCTTTTATCTCAAATTAATCAAACAAACAACAAAGTAAAAAGTATAAGGAAAGAAGTATAAAAAACATTATGGTTAAAGAATTGGTTTTTGGACACCGCAATCCCGATACAGATGCTATCGGAACAGCAATTGCTTATTCTTATTTACAAAATCAGTTAGGCTATGATACTGAAGCCGTTGCACTGGGAAAACCTAGTGATGAAACCAAGTTCGCCTTAGACCGTTTTGGTTTTCAAGCACCACGAGTCATTGAAACAGCAGCAAATGAAGTCACTGCTGTAATGTTAGTCGATCATAATGAACCTCAACAAAGTGTCAGTGATTTGGATAAAGTCAAGGTCACGCATGTCGTGGATCATCATCGCATCATGAATTTCAATACAGTTGAACCTTTATGGTATCGTGCTGAACCTGTTGGTTGTACGAGTACCATTGTTTGGCAGTTATTCAATGAAAACAAAGTTGAAATTCCGCAAAAATTAGCTGGATTGATGTTATCTGCAATCATTTCAGACACACTTCTTTTAAAGAGTCCAACAACGACTGATTATGATCGTCATGCAGTAGCTTCTTTAGCCAAATTAGCCAATGTTGATGTTCAAACTTATGGCTTGTCTTTATTAAAAGCAGGAACGAATATTGCAGATAAGAGTGAATCTGAATTAATTGATTTGGATGCGAAGAGTTTTAAATTAAACGGCCATCAGGTCAGAATTGCACAGATCAATACTGTTGATTTAGACGAAGCCATGGCACGGCAACAACAATTTGTTGCTGAAATGGAGAAAGTATGCCAATCTGAGCATTATGATCTTTTCTTATGTGTGATCACGAATATCTTGGACTCCAATTCAATGGGAATTGTTGTTGGACAAAATGATGTTCAAGCACTCTTTGAAAAAGCTTTTGGTAAGGTAACTAATCATACGATTTCACTTCCTGGTGTTGTTTCAAGAAAGAAGCAGATTGTACCGCCGTTGACAAAAGCATTTGAAGCATAATTTATAATCTAATGGTTAAAGAAGTCCCAAAATATGTATGGGGCTTTTTTTATACTTTGACTGCATGCTGAAATGAAGTGAAGGGTATTTACTTAATTATAATTATGTAAAGCAAATAAAGAACAAAAAATGAATCAATCATTAAGTCATTAAGTCAAAAAGTCGTAAAATTTGATCAGTTAAACAATTGTCAATTTGCTGCAGCCTTGCTAAATAAGCACAGGTCTACTGGACTGGAATTATTATCATGTTGTTAACTAACTAATCGAAATAATCGCGATGTTGAAAGTTGAAA
>DICX01000017.1:0-4182 GCA_002417825.1 Lactobacillus sp. UBA5815
AAAACCAAGTTTTTCACCTGAATGAAACCATCACCAAGAGGTCTTTTTTCCTGACGACTGACTTGAGCAATTTGACTGAAAATGTAATTAGTATCACGAACTAATCCTTTTGATAATGCCGCAAGCGTATTTAAAGTAGCTTGCGGAAGGCGTTCAATTTTATGAATGACGTCTAACAATAACTTAGCGGTGACTAAAGCATCCGAGTCAGCACGATGAGGATTCAAATGTGGAATTGAAAGTCTGGCTGTTAGATCTTTTAGCTTATAGGAAGGATAAGTTGGAAAAACAATTTGAGCGAGCTCTACTGTATCGATTGCCTTTCCCGTAAGCGGTTCATAACCGGCATTAGTCAACTCATAGTTTAAAAAAGGCAAATCGAAATTAACATTATGTGCGACAAAAATCGTGTTGGCTAAAATTTTTTCAATCTTAGGTGCATAAAAATCAAAATTTGGTTTTCCTTTTACCATGTCATTTTTGATTCCAGTTAAATTTTCAACTGGAACAGGAATAGGTCGCTTAGGATCCATCAAAAAAGAATAAGTTTTAACGATTTCCCGGTTTTGAATGATCGCACATCCAAATTGAATGATGCGATCATTTTGCTGACGTTGCGTCCCTGTCGTTTCTAGATCGACAACCGCAAAAACATCATTAGCAAAAGCTTTTAGCAAAGACGTTTCCTCTTTTCTTTTAATTCACCTTAACCCATTTTTTGGCTGACAGCAAAATCAAATACTTATCGATGACAGGATTAGCACTAAATTGATTCAGCGCCTGTTCATACAAACGAAGTTGCCCATTATAACGCTTTTTTATTTTTTCGATTGCACTAACTTCATGGGTAGGATCAACGTAATCTGTTTTATAGTCAAACAGCGTGATTCCCTTATCTCCCTGATAATAGCCATCGATTGTTCCATGAACTAAAATCTTAGCCGTTGGATCGCTGAAATTTGGAAAAAGCGTCTCTGCTCGAAGTAAACTTGAAAACGAAGCTTCTCTTTTCAGTCGATCAGGATGCTTTCGAAATGGTGCTGCAAAACTTGATTCGACAAACCATTGAATTTGGTCAAGTGATAAATGAGACACCAATTCGTGATTAAGCTTGTCTTGTGCAATGAGCCGGTGAATCTCTTCATTCAGCTTTTCCTGACTAAATGGCTGATGATAATCATAGTATTGTAAAATCAAATGCATCGCAGTCCCTAATTCAGCTCCTGTAAATGCCTTGTCAACCAAGAAATCAGGTTTTGTTTCAATAGGTTGCAAGTAGCGATTAGTTGACGTTAGAACGTGCGAATTTTCTAATTCAGCTTCATCAGGATCCGTTAAGCTAAAAGCGTTTTTGATTTCAGAAACAGATTGGTAAGCAGTTGTTTGCGTTGCATCGGCAAATGGGTATTGAAAGTCATAGAGATGTTTGATGGTCCTAATCAGTTTTGGAGATAATTCTTGCTTTTCAAATTCAGCTTGTTTCTTGATTTCTGCTGCAGCAGTTTCCTGTTGCCAATGAATCTGTAAATAATCCGTTGTTTGGTCTACTGCAGGTGTGACATCACTGATGGTTTGATCAACATGTTGATCAAGTTTCAGTCGTGGTCCAATAAAATCTAAGGGTGAAGTGGCTTCAAGTTTTTCAAAAAACGTTTCGATCTCAAAATGCGCGCTTTCTTTCTGCCATTGAACGATTTGTCGCGCCGCTGATGACAACTTGGCAACTAAAATCAGTTTTTGTTGAGCACGCGTCAAGGCGACATAAATAATCCGTGCCTCCTCTTCTAGCATTTGCTGCCGCTTTTTTTGTGTTGCAATTGCTTTGACTAACGTGTCGATCCGATAATCAGGTGTGGTAACGGTTAATCCCAATGCGTCATTCGTCATGATATAGTCTGAAGAAAGATCTTGCATTTGAAAACGATGATGTAAACCCAAGTAAAAAACAACGGGAAATTGTAACCCTTTGGCGCCATGGATCGTCATCAACTTCACCGCATTTTCAGCTTTTTGGCTTAATAATGGTTGCGCCAAATCTTTCTGACTTTCTCTCATTCGTGTCATAAAATCGATAAATTGGTACAGTCCCTTAAAGCCGGCACTTTCATAAGAGGTCGCACGTTCGTAAAGACTTTGCAAGTTAACGCGCCGCTGTTCGCCATTTGGCATCGCAGTTACGATTTCTAATAAGTTTGTCTCTTGGTAAACTTGCCAAATCAACTCAGAAATACGATGCTTAACGGCAAAAGATCTAAATGCATCCAGTTGATTCAAAAATCGCTTACACCGATATCCTAAAGGATTATCTTCTAATGCATAGCTTGCAATCGCTTCATAGAAACTGCTGTTTTTGGTTTTGATACGGATAGTTGCCAGATCTGCTTCGCTGAAATGCCACAGTGGGGAACGCAACACAGAAGCTAGCGGAATATCTTGATCTGGATTATCAATCAGACGCAGATAATTCATGATCATGGTTAGCTCAAAAGTCTGAAAATAATTCTGAACATCTGTGAGATAAAGTGGCACGTTATGTTGACTGAAAGCACGCATAATCTCTAAATTATGGCTTCTGCTTCGTGTTAAAATCGCAATATCTGAATATTGGATTACGCGTAATCGTTTTGTTTTTTGATCGTAAATCATCGTTTTCGTTTTTTGCAGCTGTTTGATTCGATCTAACACCATCTCAATTTCATCTTGATCACTGTCGGCAGACAGCTCATTGTCGATTGGCGCCTGATCTTTTTTGGGCGTAGTATACAAAAATTCAGTTGCTTTCGGTAGATTGTCTGGATAATACCGTGCACCAAATTTTAAACGGCCTTCCTTGGCATAATCGATACCACCAAAATCACGCGTCAGCAAGCCATCAAAAATTTGATTCACAAATTTTGTAATAGGCGCTGTAGAGCGGAAATTATCGGTCAATCGAATCAATTCTTGCTGGTCATTTTTTTGATAAGTGTGGTACTTCTTTAAAAACAAACTTGGATCTGCTTCTCGAAAGCCATAAATCGATTGTTTTAAATCGCCTACCATGAATAAGGTATTGCAACCTGTTTTTTTCAGACTTTGAATAATTTGTTCTTGCAGTGGGTTGATATCCTGATATTCGTCGACAAAAATTTCATCAAACTTCTGCTGATAAAAATTGCGTGCCATGTTACTGCCTGAAGTATCTTGAGACAAGATCTGATAGGCAAGCTGTTCCATATCACTGTAATCAAGAAGATTTTGCTCACGCTTCAAAGCATTGAAACGTTTAATAAAGGCAAGCTCTGTTTGACTAATCGTATGGACGATATGCCCTGCCCGCTGCATCATTATCTGCTGCGTTTCATTGTTCACCGCATAAAATGCAATAAAGTTTTTTTTGATGAGTTTTTTGGCTGATTCACGAAGTTCAAGGCTATCTTCATAAAAATCCAGAATATCTTCATCCCATTTTTTGCTTTTTCGTATCAAGCCTTCAAAAGAACAGGCACGAAGCAGTTCGCGTTGTTGATCAAAAGAAACATCCTGTTTCAGAGCCGTTGAATAATCATGCAATCGTTGGTAAAAGACAGTTAATTGCTGTTTAAGAGGAGCTAGCTCTTTTTGTGTCAGTTGAGCGTTAGTTGTCCAAGCTTCAAATTTGTCCTCAAGTTCAGAAAAAGTCATGACTAAATATGGTTTGATCTGGTTCTGCCACAGATCACTCATGACTAAGTCAGTATCCGCTTTGATTTGATAAGGAAGTTCTAAATGGCGCAACCATTTTGGATAATTTGCTTTGGTCATGGCCTGATTATAGAGATCCAATAACAGATGTCTTGGTGCTTGTGCCTCACGATCGCCAGCAAAATTGTCATAAAAGGTTGAAAATTCAACGTCCTGTTGATCGAGCCGCTCACGCTCAACTTCGGTCAATGCTCTTTCTTTTAGTAAAGCAGCCTGTGTTTCATCAGTTAAGATAGAAAAGCTAGGATCTAAATCAATCAAGTAATAAAAGCGATGAATCACGTCCAAGCAAAAAGCATCAATAGTTGAAATGTTTGCAACATCGATATTGATCAATTGTTTTCTTAAAAAAGAAGATGGTTTCTTTTTTAGTTGTTCTTGAAGTAAAGCCTTGATTCGCGTCTTCATTTCAGCAGCAGCAGCCTTCGTGAACGTAATGATGAGCAGCCGATCGATTGG
>DICX01000017.1:4486-6194 GCA_002417825.1 Lactobacillus sp. UBA5815
CCTTCCTTTCCAATTGCTGCTTGATGAAGGCTAAAAAATCCGCTTTCTTAGAAAACTTTTCAATCACATGATATTGATTTTCTGGTAATGCTGCATCAAAAAAGAAGACATCGCGATAAGGCGAGTATTGCAACGCAGTTCTTGTACCATGTTTAAATGGTTCAAGGCGGACATCCCCATCCAAAATCGACTCAGCTGCTTGTTGAATCAAATATTCATCATAAGTGAGTAATAGCTTTAATTGATCTGGTGTGAAACTCGTCTGATTAGGCAAGCTCAATTGACCATTTTTTTTAACCTTTAAGCCAGAATAGATTGGCGACTTCATTATTGTTTCCAAATCTGCGTCTGCCTCTGAAAGCAGTTGTGGATCTGACACCAAGATGCCGTTGTATGCGAGCTTTTTTTCACCAGCTATTTGTGATTCATTGAATTGAAGCGATGAATCAAACATCGTAGACGTATTTATTTTATCGACTTGCTGAGTCACCGTTTGATAGAAAGCCCCCAAGAGCCGTAATGGCTGATCTGGACTAAAAAATTGTGAGTTTTTGGCAAGGACATCCAAGTAAGAAATCATCTGTAAAGAAAGCCCATTGGCAAAATCTGCGAGATCAAATTTTTTAGCAGACGATTTGTAATCAATCACTTGACCTAAAACGTGATCTTTTTGAGCAGCAAGATCGACACGATCTATTTTGCCAACCAACTGAATATGACGTTTATTCTTCAAATCAAACTGTAAGCCTTTGACTGGCTGATGCTGACCAAAACTAAGTTCAGCATACTTTGCTCTTAAAGGAGTCGACGATAATCGATTGGCCCATGCCATCGCAACTTTTTTAGTCGTTAAATCTAAGCGATGGAACAAATAACGATTAAATGGCTCTGACAAAAGTTGTTGATACTTTGCTTCTTGCTGCATCTTTTGATGGAGCTGTCCCAACAATGTGACTAATTGCTGATCAGATAACTCAGCCAAATCTTGACGCGATTTTTGCAAAGCCTTAACCAAATGATCAAAGGTCTCATGAAAGTAATTCCCTGCTTGAATCACATCAAACTTGTTTTCATAGCGTGGACGAAGCTTGAGGCCATAAGTCAAAAAGTATTCAAAAGGATTGCTATAATAGCTTTCAAGTTGCGAAACCGAAACCGTCAAATGCTCACCGTAAAGTGCCACCGCTAATTTTTTAGGCAACGGTTCTGGCTTGTTTTTATAATGAGTCGCTGCCACGACATCTGCAGCTTGTGCAGCACAATATGGCGTCGTTAAAGCCAATAAGGTCTGTCTTGGTCCGTCTTCAAGAAATGCCACATAGCCTAAACTTGCTTTGGGATTTGTCATGAAAGACAAAACATCTTGACCATCTGGTCGGGGCAAGTCATGTTGGCAATATTCCGTTTTCTTGGATCCTAATAAACGAAAAATTCTTTGGTAATACAAAGATGGCGTTAAAACTTCATTAGTTGCATCAAGCATTGGATAAGATAAGTAAAGCTGATCGCTTGCTAAGGCAAGACAATTACCAAACTGATAACTTTGATCCAGATTATGAAGCTTTTGTTCATCTTCTAAATAAGCTTGTGAGGTGAACTCATTTTCCAATTGCGCTAAATTTTCTGTGGTTAAAAATCCAGGAGTTGTGTCGATTTGTGGAACATCACGATCAGTCAGTCCTAATAAAAAGACTTGTTTATAGTCGCC
>DICX01000075.1 GCA_002417825.1 Lactobacillus sp. UBA5815
CCTGGAATTCCGTTCAAACTGCCCAGATTTCCTTTAGATATTTTTTGCATCATTTCTTTTGATTGCTTGAATTGCTTGATCATGCGATCGACTTCAACTACAGGTCGTCCAGAGCCTTGTGCAATACGACGACGACGAGATGGATTCAATAGATCAGGCTCTTCGCGTTCCTGCAACGTCATCGAATAAACGATTGCTTTCGTATGTGCGATTTGATCTTCAGAAATGTGTATATTTTTGAATTGTGGATTATTGGCCATTCCGGGAATCATTTTCATGATTTGATCGAGTGGGCCCATCTTTTGAACTTGATCAAGCTGATCGATGAAATCATTGAAATCAAATGTATTTTCACGCATTTTTTCAGCCATTTTTTCGGCTTCTTGTGCGTCATAATCTTTCTGTGCTTTTTCGATCAGTGTCAGCATGTCTCCCATGCCTAAAATTCGAGAAGCCATTCGATCTGGATGGAATTGATCCAAATCAGTCATCTTTTCGCCTTCACCAACAAATAAGATAGGCTTTCCAGTGACTGCACGAATAGAAAGTGCTGCACCACCACGAGTATCACCATCTAATTTGGTCAAGACGACACCCGTCAAATTCAAGCTTTCATCAAAACCTTGAGCCACTTGAGTTGCAACCTGACCAGTCATCGCATCTGCAACTAGCAAAGTATCATTTGGATGAACTGCTGCGATGATTGCCTTCAATTCCGTCATCAATTTTTCATCGATTTCAAGCCGCCCAGCTGTATCGATCAGCACATAATCATTTTTGTTCTCTCGTGCCTGATCAATACCAGCCTGAACGATTCCGACAACATCTTTTTGGGTTTTGTCTGCATAAACCGGGACGTTCAAATCATGACCAATTTGGACTAATTGATCAATCGCAGCAGGTCGGTAAACATCTGCTGCGATCAACAATGGACGGGCTTGATCATTATTTTTTAAATAATAGGCCAATTTCCCAGCAGTCGTCGTTTTACCTGTTCCTTGAAGCCCAACCATCATGATGATCGTAGGAATATGTTTGGCTTTCGACAATTGAGCAGTTTGATCTCCCATCATCTTCGTTAATTCTTCATTAACGATTTTAATGACTTGCTGGCCTGGTGTTAAACTTGCTAGAACTTCCTGCCCCATCGCACGCGTTTTGATGGTTTTGATGAAGTCTTTAACAACTTTGAAATTCACATCTGCTTCAAGCAATGCCAGTCGAATTTCTCGACTTGCAGCATTAAGGTCTGCTTCCGAAATCTTTCCTTTACCCGTCAAATTTCGTAAAGCCTTTTGAAGACGTTCGCTTAAATTTTCGAAAACCATTCTTATTAATCCTCCTGAATCAAATCTTGCAATTCTTTCAGCTTGGTGATTGCTGAAGCAACGTCATTTTGGGTCAATTTTCTCAAAATTTCTGACATTCCTGCATCAAGCTGATCATATTCAGCCTTTTGATGCAGTTTAGCTTCATAATATTGCAATTGATCTGTTGCACGATGCAAATGGTCAAAAACAGCTTGTCGAGAAACATTGTAATTCGAAGCAATTTCAGCTAACGAAAAATCGCGATAGTAGTAGTCCTCAAAAAATTGCTGCTGACGCTGCGTTAACAATACCCCATAAAATGTATACAACTGACTCAACGCTTCTGATTTTTCAAATTCCATTTCATCCTACTTCTTTTAAAATCATTTGCTTACACATTTTTGTTAAACAACTTATTATTGAAGCAAGTCCTCTGAGAGGATAAATGATGCTATCCTACGCCTTAAGCAATCCTTTGAACAAACCGCGAGCATAACTTTCTGCATCAAAATCGGCTAAATCTTCAGCACGTTCCCCCAAGCCAACAAGTTTTACCGGTAAAGCCATTTCATTGCGAATCGCAAGGACGACGCCGCCTTTAGATGAACCATCCAATTTCGTTAAAACGAGTCCGGTCAGCTCAGTTGTTTGATTGAATTCTTTAGCTTGAAGCAAAGCATTTTGTCCCGTTGAGCCATCGATCACAAGCAAAACTTCATTAGGCTGCCCAGAAAGCTGCTTCTCGATTGTTTGTTCGATTTTACGCAACTCATTCATTAGATTAACTTTATTTTGAAGTCTGCCAGCCGTATCTACCAGCAAATAATCAATCCTTTGCGTCTTAGCCTGTGAGACAGCATCATAAACCACAGCAGCAGGATCGGCTTGTGCTTTGCCTGTAAAAACTGGGACATCTAGTCTTTTCCCCCACTCAAGAAGCTGCTCAACCGCACCCGCACGAAACGTGTCGGCTGCGACCATCATGACTTTCTTATGCTGGTCATGAAATCGTTTGGCTAATTTAGCGATAGTCGTCGTCTTTCCGGCACCATTTACACCGACAAAAAGATAAACGTTAGGATGCGCTTCAGGATTTGAACATAAGTGCTCATTTTTGCCTTGTCCACCAGCCGCATAAAGTGTGACCAATTTTTCAACGATGACTTTTTTTAAATCATCTTTTGAGTATGCTTTTTCCAGTTTGGCCTGATCACGCATTTGATCAGCCAATTGCGCGGCCGTTTCATACCCAACATCTGATTCAATCAAAAGGTCTTCTAAATCGTCAAAGAAATTATCATCAACCGTCCTGAATTTTGCAAAGAAAGCGTTCAATCGAGAAGAAAAACTTTCATTTGTCTTTTTTAACCCATTTTCGTAAAGCGCCTCATGGTCAGAATCTGATTCAACCATTGGGATTTCTTCATGATCATTTTTCGGTGCTATTTCAGCGTTTTCGACATGAGACGGATCTGAGTCATCCGATTCACGTGGTTGCTCAGCAGATTCTGACTTGTTCTGATCTGTATCGCTTTTTACTTTTTCCTTTACCTCGGTTTCATCCTTATCGTCATGTCCAAAAAGGGATTTCTTTATTTTATCAAATAACGTCATTTCTATCCTCCACCTTTTCTGCAAGTTGCTTTAACGTTACTGAAACGACTTGTGACACACCGGATTCTTGCATGACGACACCTAAAAGTTGATCAGCTTGTAACATCGTCCCACGGCGATGCGTGATCACAATAAATTGTGTCTTTTGCCCAAAGTGCTTCAAAAAATGTGCAAATCGGTCAACATTTTCATCGTCCAAAGCAGCTTCTACTTCATCTAAAACGCAGAATGGTACGGGATCTACTGTCAACATAGCAAACAGAAGTGTAATCGCAGTTAATGCACGTTCGCCACCAGAAAGCAAACTCAGCTTTTGAAGTTTTTTGCCTGGCGGTTGCGCAATCAATTCAACCCCTGTCGTGAGCAGATCATCTGGATCCGTCAGAACAAGCTTGGCTTGTCCGCCACCAAACACTTGCGGAAAAACAAGCGAAAATTGATCGGCAATTTGCTTAAACGTCGTTGAGAATCTTCTTTTAACTTCTGAATCAAGATTAGCCATCGTCGTCTGCAAATCATTCTTAGCCTGCAACAAATCATTTTGCTGCTTGCTCAAAAAGTCATAACGATCTTTAACCTCCGCATACTCAGAAATTGCTTGAAGATTGACATCACCCAAATCCTTCAAAGCCATTTCGTGCAATCTAATCTTTTTTTGCAGGCGCAACCGAGTTGCTTTTGTATTTTCAAGTTTAGAAGCCTGCTGTAATGCTGCTTCAAAACTAAGTGAATATCTTTGACGCAACTTCGTCAACCGCTGATCGATTTGACTCTTGAGATCTGCCAAAGAAACTGCAATGGTCTCTTGAGATTGCGCCGCGGTTTTGCGAAGTTCATAATTTCTTGAAGCAATCGCTGTCAAGCGCTCAATCTTGACATTCAGCTGTCCTGCCCGCTCATTATGCGTCTTGAGTTCATCTTGCAAGTTCTTCTTTGTGACTTCAAGCTGACTTTGCTGCTTTTGAATCTGTTCTTTAAGTGAGCTGGAACTCAAGTGTTTTTGATCCAGTTGTTTGATCTTATCTGCAATCGTCACCAATTGTGCTTTGATCGTATCGAGCTGTTGTACCTCCTGTTGCAGTTGTCCTTCAAGATTTTCATGCTGATTATTGGCAACAGCTTCTTGTGCCGACAACTCACTCAATTCCTTTTGACGAGATTGACTATCTTGTGTAGATGCCTTGAGCTGCTCTTGAACACGTTCTAACTTAGTTTTGCATTGTTGCAACTGATTCACAAGGTCTTCTTGCTTTTGTCTTGTTGCAGCCAGCTGGTTTTGTAAATCGTGGCGCGTTTTTTCCCGTTCTTTTTCCTGTGCACGCCGCAAATCACTTTCTTTAGAAAGCCGATCGACCTCATGCTGCTGGGTATTGATTTCAACGCTAACTGTATTCAGCTGTGCAATCAGTTCTTGAATCTGTTCTTGAAGCTGATTTTGTTGTGATTGAATCGGGGCCAAAGATAACGTGATTTTTTTGACTTGCTCACGTTGTGTTTTGATTTTGGTCATCAAACTACCGACATGATCAATTAAAGCTATGATTTCGCCGTTTAGAGCAAGCGGTGAATTTGAATTGACGTTCCTAACGCCACCAGTCATGGCACCGCCAGGATTAAGGACATCCCCATCTAAAGTAACCGTCCGATAATGTCGGTAACTTTTACGCGAAATCGCCAATGCGGTATCCATCGTATCAACGATGATCACATTTCCCAAAAGATAATGAATCGCTGCCGTTAAATCGACTTTTCCTTTTGTTTCGACCAAATCGCTCGCAACGCCTTCATATCCAGGGAATGATTGAAACAGCGCAAGTGTTGACGCTGGTATCGTGCCATACCGTAGATGATCAAGCGGTAAAAACGTTGCACGCCCACCACGCATTTGCTTCAACTGTTGAATAGCATCACGGGCACTGCTCTGATCACGTGCAACCAGGTCTTGAACGCCTGCACCCAGAGCAGTTGTCAAAGCCGCTTCCAGACGCTTGGGGAAGCGGATCAAATCTCCCACCGCACCAATGATGCCCTCATACATCGGTAAATGGTTTAAGACATGACGAACGCCACTGTAATAGCCTTCATGCCGCTTTTGAAGCTGCAGGAGTGTTTCTTTTTGTGCCTTGAGGCGTTCCAACTGTGTTTGTTGGCGTTCCAAAAGCAACTGATCCTGTTGGCGTGAACGTGATCGCTCTGAAAGTGATTTCGATAACTGGTCAAACTGCTCTTTTTTGAGTACCAACTGGGTTCTTAATTGCTTCTTTTTATTTTCAAGCTGCTCCAGCTTTACTTGACTCTTTTCAAACTGATCACGTGTTTGATCTGGATCATGAATTTTGTCCAAATGATTTCGCTTCAACTGCGTCATCAAGTAAGTAGCTTCATTATTTGCGGTCGTTTGATCTTGAAGCAGCTGAATATATTGAGACCGTGTCTGCTCAACTTGTTGATCCAATTTCTTTGGATCATGGTTCAGCGCGGTTTGTTGTGCCTTCTTCTGTTTTCTCAGCAAAACGAGTTTCTCAGAAATTTGATCGAGTCGTTTCTGAAGCGTTTGTTTTTTTTGCAGCGTTTGGGATTGCTCGGCCTCAAGCTGATGATATTGCTGAGTATATTCTTTTTTAGTTGCTGTTTGATATTGATGGGATTGCTCCCCAACTTCAAGCTGGGTTTTTAAATCTGCTTCTTCTTGTGTACACTGCAACAACCGCTTTTGCAGATCATCTTTGCGGCTTGTCAATGCTGTCAGCTGGTCTCTTTTTTGAGATAATTCTTGTTGAGACTGATTGACTTCGTGGTCAAATCGATCTAAGAGCTGCTGATTTTGCTTGCTCTTGCTTTCAACTTGTTCTTGCTTTTCAGCTAAATCTTGAATCTCAAAAGCTAAGAGTGTTTTCTCTTGGCGATCAAATTGGCCTTTCTCAAATTGATACTGTTTGGCAAGCGATTGCTGTTCTGCCAAAGGATCCAGTCTTTCTTTGAGCGATCGAACCAAATCATTGATCCGAACCAAATTCGCTTGTGTCGCCTCAAGTTGTGTGACTGCTTGCTGCTTTTGTAATTTAAACCTTAAGACACCTGCAGCTTCTTCAAAAAGGCCACGACGTTCCTGCGGATTCGAGTTTAAAATCTCATCTACTTTTCCCTGAGAAATGATTGCCAAGCTGTGTTCCGTCAGTCCAGAATCGATGAACAAACGACGAACGTCTTTTAATCGAACATCTTTTTGATTGATCAAATATTGACTATCACCACTGTGCAACAAGCGTCGCGTAACAGTCACACGTTCAGATGAAGAAGCCAATCGATGATCTTCATTGTTAAAAACTAAAGTCACTTCTGCCTGATTCATTGGAGGTCGAAATTTACTTCCAGAAAATATCACATCAGTCATTTTAGAGCTGCGCAGTGACTTAACGCTCATTTCACCCATAACCCAGCGGATTGCTTCAGTGATGTTGCTTTTGCCACTGCCATTGGGACCTACGATCCCCGTAACACCAGAATCAAACCGAAGCGTCGTTTTTTGTGCGAATGATTTAAAACCATTGAGTGTTAATTCAGTTAGTGTCACAAGCCTACCTACCTACTCTAATCCATATCGCTTTAAGGCAGCCAAAGCAGCTTCTTGCTCGGCTGCTTTTTTGTTATGACCATGGCCGATCTCCATTTTTTTATCACGAACACAAAGCTGAACGACGAATTCAGACGGTTCTTGCTTTTCAGAAAGCAGTAGGTAGTCGATTTTAACGGGGCCGTCTTGTTGCAAAAATTCCTGTAATTCTGTTTTATAGTCTCTAGAGTCGTCAAATTCACCGCTTGCGATACGTGGATAAACCGTCAATCGCAAAAAATGCTGTACTTGAGACATACCTTGGTCTAAAAAAAGTGCACCATTAAAGGCTTCAAAAACATCTTCTAGTAAAGTTTTACGCTGTCTTGCGCCAGCTTTTTCTTCACCTTTTCCCAACTTGATCTCTTCCTGAAAGCCACATTCGATTGCAAATTCAGAAAAGCCTTCCGTTCGAACGATATTGGCTCTAAGGCGCGTCAGTTCGCCTTCATCGAGTTTGGGATAATGACGGTAGAGATAGTCAGAAACCGCTAATTCCAGAACCGCATCCCCAAGAAATTCTAATTTTTCATAATCTTGAAGATGAGATTTTTTGTTTTCATTTGCATACGAAGCATGCGTAAAAGCCGCTTCCAGTAAATCTTCATGTTCAAAAGTAATTTGATAATCCGTTAATAATCTTTTTTTAAATTCAGCTCTCATTGTGCCTATTCCTTCCATCTTGATTATTATAGCATGACCCCCTTGATAAATCGGAAACAAAAAAGCCGCTCCAACGAGCGGCTCTTAAGATTATTTTGAATATCCCAGGTTGAACCAAACGGTTCCTGCCTTTGAAGGCTTTAAGGAATAATTTGTCAACTTATTATTAACGGCTGTGATCGCATAACTATTCGCAATCGGTACAACATAAGCTTCTTTATTCATGTAAGCCTGCCATTTATGGAATTGTGACACACGATAAGAAGTATTAAAGGCCTTTTGCGAATCGATCGAATCAAGCAATTTCGTATTTTCTTTTGTTGCAAATCTTGAATAATTATATGGTGCACCTTGTGAATAAAGATCACTAGGTGAAGGTTCGCTTGACAATGCCCAAGCACCGATATACATATCAACTTGTGGATCATCGTTCATGACTTTATCATAAAACGAGTTGAACTCGATCAAGCGACCACTTGTCAGAACGACATGAAGTCCCATTTTTTTCCATTGTTGGATGTAATTTTGAACGATTGGTTCTTGTGTCGATGAGCCTGTCATTGCGGCTAATCTGATCGTCAGTGGTTTGCCATTTGGCAAGCGACGATAAGTGCCCTTTTTCTTGAAACCAGCCTTATCAAGAATTTGGTTTCCCTTTTTAATATTGTAGGTATAGCCCTTCAAGTTTTTGTTGTAATATTTACCGAATTGAGCTGGAATCAGCGTTGGGACACGGAAAGAAAGACCAGATGAGTATCGTTTGTAGACTTCATTGACATTCATGCCATAAGCAATCGCTTGGCGTAATGCACGATGATTCATCTTAGCTTTAGGGTTCATGACGTTTTCGCCCTTTTTAGCATCCCATTTACCAACTTTGAAACCTAAGTAAGAATACTGAAGCGGCACTTGAGCAACAAAGTTGAACCCCTTGGCGTCTTTAACGTTTTGCCACTGAGAATTGATGACATCGATGATATCAAATTTTTGACTCTTGATCGATTGCGCCACTGAATTCGGTGACAAAACAGATGCCGTGATCTTAGACAAATTTGGCTTACCACGATAATAGTAAGGATTAGGAACCCATTCAACCGATTGTCCACGAACGATCTTAGACAATTTAAATGGTCCAAAGAAAATCGGATCTTTTCTGACCTTATTATTTGAGGTCAGCTTATTGAATGGGACATCTTTCAAATAGTGATATGGTGCAGCAGATTCCCAGAAATAACCATTACCGCTTTGTGTCATTCCTGGCATCATCTTCTTGAAATGAATCACGACGGTTTTGCCATTGGCACCATCCGGCATTTCAATTCCCGAGATATTCTGTGATTTGCCATCATGATAATCAGCCAAACCAACGATATTGCTCAATGAAGTTGTATACCGCGATGACTTAGAACCCTTATTGGCAATGATTTCATATGAATATTCAACGTCTTTAGCAACAAGAGGTTTGCCGTCTGACCATTTTACCTTAGGATTGATCGTGATCGTCGCAGTTTTTGCTTGTTTGTTAAGCTTAAGATCTGCAGCGCCGCCATTGACAATCTTGTAGTTATCATCTGTTTTGAATAATGGTTCATTGCCGTATTGCATCACCGTGGCGTCAATATTTGAATCCATTAATTCATTCAAAAAGATTCCCGTAAAGGGAGTATCTGTTTCGATTGCAACATTGACTGTGCCGCCTTTTTTAACTGACTTAGTTGGCACGGCACTTGAAAAATGTGCATTTGTGCTTGTCGTGGAAGCTTGTTTGCCACCACAAGCAGCCATCGTCAAAGCGACTCCTGACAACAGAGTCACTGTGCCGATCAATTTTGTTTGTTTCATACTGCTTTCTCCTCCAATGATTGAGCAAGTTGATAACATCAGACTAACATTAAAATTAAAAAAACACAAAAAGCCATCCAAATTGGATGACTTTTTGCCTTGCAGTTTCATTGGAGAAAGAAATTTTATGAGAAATCAACGACTTCAGAAAAATTAATTTTAATTTTTTTACTTCTTGTAGCCTAATTTAGACCAAAGGCTGATCGTATCAGATGGCTTCAACGAGTAGTTCGTGAGCTTATTGTTGACAGCCGTGATTGAATAACTATTTGCAATTGGCACAACATAAGCTTCTTTGTTCATGTATTCTTGCCACTCGTGGAAAGCCTTCACTCTGTAAGCTGAGTTAAAAGATTTCTGTGAATCGATACGTGCAAGCAACTCACTCTGTTTCTTCGTAGCAAAACGTGAATAATTGAATGGTGCTTCTTCGTTATACAAATCGTTAGGTGATGGTTCACTTGATAGTGACCAAGCTCCCATGAACATATCAACTTGTGGATCATCGTTTTGAACCTTGTCATAGAACGAGTTGAACTCAATCAAACGACCCGTCGTCAAAACCACATGCAAACCAATTTTTTTCCATTGTTGGATGTAATTTTGAACGATTGGCTCCTGCGTTGAAGATCCACTCATTGCGGCTAATCTGATCGTCAATGGTTTGCCATTTGGCAAGCGACGATAAGTGCCCTTCTTCTTGAAGCCAGCTTTGTCAAGGATTTGGTTGGCTTTCTTGATGTTGTAAGTATAGCCTTTAGCATTCTTATCGTAATATTTGCCAAATTGAGCTGGAATCAAAGTCGGTATTCTGAACGTCAATCCAGAAGTATAACGTTTGTAAACTTCATTGACGTTCATTGCATAGGCAATGGCTTGACGCAATGCTCGATTACTCATCTTAGCTTTCGGGTTCATCACGTTCTTGCCAGTTTTGGCATCCCATTTACCAACTTTAAAGCCTAAGTATGAGTAAGACAACGGCACGTTAGCGATAAAGTTGACGCCCTTTGTGTTCTTCACGTTTTGCCATTGTGAATTAACGACATCCGTAATGTCAAATTTATGACTCTTGATGGCTTGGGCGGCTGAATTAGGGCTGACCACTGATTCGGTGATCTTGCTCAAGTTAGGCTTACCTTTGTAATAATACTTGTTTGGTGCCCAAGTTGCAGATTGACCACGAACCAATTTCGTCATCCGGAAAGGACCATAAAACAGTGGGTTTTTACGAATCTTGTTGCTTGAAACCA
>DICX01000080.1:0-3415 GCA_002417825.1 Lactobacillus sp. UBA5815
AAGCCAGGTTTGAAGAAAGCCCGTAAAGCTTCACAATTTAGTAAGCGTTAATTTTCAGTTAACGTTCAAACTGATTTTATTTGGTCAAAAAAAGGTTTGTACTCATTGGGTACAAACCTTTTTTGACACGCTTTTTTTACCCTTGGTTCATTGCCAGTTCTATGCTTCAATTGCAGAAAGTCGATTCAAATGAACGATCGCAATGACGGCGATCATGCTGTAGATTGCGCCAATATAACCCACATTTGCAACAGAAGTGACAGAAACGATTTGAGAAGCGGTTAAAGAGCCTAATGAAATCCCAATGTTGGCAAAGATTGAGTTTAACGATGAGGCGATGTTGATCGATTGTGGATAATTTTGTGTTGCAATATCAAGAAAGAAAATTTGTGTGGTTGAGCTATAAGCCGATACTGCGATACATAAAAATGCGATGATTGCGTAAGCCAGCCATTTGAAATTTAAAGCAGGGGCCAAAATAAGCAGTAGAACCGTCATCGTCATATAAATGATGGGCAGTTGACTAATACCGCCACGATCAGCAATCATGCCGCCGATTTTATTGCCAATGATAAAACAAATCCCGAAAGAAAATAAAATCCAATTCAATTGCGTTCGATCGAATCCCATTTGTGTCGTAATCAGAGGTCGAATATAAGTGTAAAAAGTATAATCAGCAGCACAAATGGCAATGACGAACAAAATGCCTAATAAAACACGTCGATTTTTGAACAATTGAAATTGTGCTTTGATTTTCATTTGTGCTTTTGGTGGCTCTTTTGGTGACAACTTGATTAGCAAAAGTAACGCACATGTCGAAAAAATGCTAACGATAAGGAAGCTATCATGCCAAGACAAAGTCGTACTGATCAAAGTTCCGATAGGAACGCCAATGACTGATGCAATACTGAATCCTGCAAAAATCCAAGATAAAAGAGAAGCTCGCTTGTCTAATGGCGCTGTAAAATTGGCGAGGACTAGCGTGATTGAAATGATCGCACCGGCGACACTAGCTGTGAGGATGCGAGACCAAAGCAGTGAAATGAAATTAGTCGAAAATGCGGTCCAGGTGTTACCGATTAAAAAAATAATCATCAAGGTGATCAAAATACCATGATAAGACCAGCGACTGGTCAGTGATGTGATGATTGGTGTGGATGCGGCATAGATCAGCGCAAACATCGTGACTAAAAAGCCAAGTTTAGATAATGGCTCATGAAACTCATGAGCAATATCGGGAAGGACACCAACAATCATGTATTCGTTGCATCCGAGCATAAAAGCGATAAAAATAAAAAGGAGTGATTGAAAACGATATTTAGTCATAGTAGCCATTTTTGAATAATTGATTTCCTAATAAGATAAAAATAATAACATTGCCGAAAAATAATGTCCCGGGAAATTAAATTAGCGCTCAGCGCCACCAATGTTTATTGAGAATAAACCAAATAGAGATCAAAATCATGATCAGCGTGATGACGATCGTTAATTGCCAAGCCCAGTCAGTGTCAGCTAAGGGGAGCTTGACGTTTTCGCCATAAAAACCGCTCACGATTGGCGGGATCGCCAAGATGATCGAATAAACGGTTAAAAATTTCATCGTTTGGTTCAGATTGCTGTCTAGGACTTTACTGTAGGCGTCTGAAACACGTTGTGTCAGTGTTGAAGCCATTTGTGCCATTTCGAGTCCCTGCTGTGCTTCGACTAGAACGTCATCGAGTGCTTCGGATTGTGCTTCCGTCATTTTCTTTTGATAGCGGCGATCGAATTCTTGCAATAATGCGATATTTCCCTGTAGTGAAGAAAGAATATAGACGAGTCCGGTTTCAATCGTCATTAAACTGCTGATGGCACTTCGGTTCATGGTTTGTTGCAGGTTGCGTTGGATGCGCATACGTTCGATATCCGCTTGACGTATCGGATCAAAGTAAGCTGTGGTGAATTTATACATGATTCTAATCAGTAAGTCAAGATTATCATGGCCTTGACGAGTTGCGACCATTTTTTCGATCTGTCGCGCAATCAAGACGTTGGCAAAATCAGTGGTGTCTGTCGTGAACGTGATCAAGTGTGATGGCGTCAGCATGAGTCCAACAGGTGTCGTATCTGGTTCTGACAGTTTGTGTTGTGGTAAAACGATGTCAAAGATGAATAGCGTGATGCCTGCCGTTTCATCTTTCTCGATTCGCGCTTTTTCATAAGGGTCGAGAGCATAATCTAATAGTGAAGGTGCAACATGGTAGCGTTGGCTTAAAAGCGACCGTTCATGAGCAGTGGGGGCTGTAACACTGATCCAATAATTGGTTGGCGTCAATTGATTTGTTTTGATCATGAAGTTTTCTTTCTTGAGTTAACAATTCGTGACAATAAAAAAGGTCCACGAAATGGTGGACCTGGTCATCATTATTTTGAGTATGAGATCATGCAATGACGATGCCAGTTTGTGCATGATCTTGTAAATAATCATAGAGCATGCCATGTTCAAGTGCGGCTGTGTCAACGCCGAGTGCTTGTGCAATCGTGTAGGCGTACGCCCAAGCTGTGGCAGGTCCGCGACTCGTAATGATTTTCTCTTTTTGATCGGTTACCGTGATGTTTTCGACAAAGTGTCCAGAAGGTGCATCTTTTTTAGTTTGGGTCTCAAAACCTGGATAGCAAGTATAGGTTGCTTGGTTTAACACCCCATATCTTGCTAAGGCAATCGGCGCCGCACACATCGCTGCATCCCATTTCCCAGATTCATGGCGTTGAGTCATCAAATCAGCTAGTTTGGAATCGTCACGTAAATTTTCGGCTCCCTTTTTACCGCCTGGGAATGCAACGAGATCATAATCAAGTAGTGAGTGATCCACCGCTTTATCGGCCGTAATCTTGATTTGATGTGCACCTAAGATCGTCGTCCGATTCAAACCAATCATGTCTGTGGGGATATTTAATCGCCGTAAAACATCGACAACGCTTAACCCTTCGACTTCTTCACAACCATCTGCAAAGACAACAGCTACTTTTGTCATAGAATCTTCCTTTCTTTACTTTCTTAATCTTTATTATATCGGTCATTGTCACAGAACGTCAGAAAAAAGAAAAATATTTTTTGCCCAAAACAAAAAAAACTTATATGATAGATGCGTTATTGGAACTTTCAATGAAACTAGGCAATCATGACTTCCATTCTTTTATTTTGTTATTTGCTTTTAGGCGGCCTTCTAGGCGGCCTGCTTTCGAGCATTGCGAGTATGGCCTCGCTGGCAACTTATCCAGTGTTGCTATCAGCAGGGGTGTTGCCGATTTATGCAAACGTCACGAATGATGCAGCGCTGATTTGGACAAGTTTGGGCTCTACGATGGCTTCTATGAAAGAACTTCATGGTCACTGGCGGAAAGTGTGGACTTATGCTTCTTTGACGACATTGGG
>DICX01000080.1:3695-14261 GCA_002417825.1 Lactobacillus sp. UBA5815
CATCTTCCAGTCAAAGGCGTTCGTATTTTTATTGCATTATTGGCTTTTAGTCAAGCGGCTTATTTTGCCTATAAAGCTTTCTTTTAGTCTTGGGGTATTGGTCAGCTGTGAAACACAAAATGTAGTGCCTCATTTGAAAAAATAATCTGATATCGTTAATTTGTTGCAATCGGCTCAACGTGATATACTATTTTTGTGTGAAACAGGAGGCGATCGATTGACGACACAAGTTTATTTCATCCGCCATGGCGAAACGATGTTCAACCAACTGAACAAAGTTCAAGGTTGGTGTGATTCACCGTTGACGAAACGTGGAATATCGGATTTAAAGATTACAGCAGTACATTTAGCACAAACACATTTTGACCAAATGTATTCTTCTGATTTGAAACGTGCGATTGACACGGTACATTTGATCAAAGATCAAAATAAAGTATCAAAAATTGGTAAAATTGCAAAACTGCCAGCTTTTCGTGAAGTGTTTTTTGGCTCTTTTGAAGGTGATGATATCGATCAGACTTGGGATGCTGTCGGTCGCGCTGCAGGAATGCATGCAAATGCCAGTGTTCAAGAGATCATCAATCATGTTGGAATCAAAGCATTTCGAGAAGCAACCAAAAAGGCAGATCCACGTCATCTGGCTGAAAATGATGCGCAGCTTGAGGCACGTATGCAGCAGGCGATACAACAGCTTCATGAGCTTTCACAGGGATTGAAGCGGATTTTAGTGGTCTCTCATGGCGATTTCATCAAAACCCTTGGAATCAAGTATTGGTCCGAAGGTGACGGTGTGCATGATATTCCTTTTCCAGATAATGGAAGTGTCACCCGCGGTGTGTGGACATCAACTGGTCGATTTGAAATCGTTGATTATAATTTGAAAAATACAACTTTATAAAAAACAAGCGTTTGAACGTTTAAGTTCAAGCGCTTGTTTTTTGATTAAATTCAAGGCATAGGTTCATGTTTGGCATGTGTCATAATGGCATCGATCATTTGAATGACGTCTGAATCGCCTAACGTATAAAAAGCATGATTGCCATGTTTACGCCGTTTGACGAGCTGATATTTAAGTAGGATTCCAAGTTGTTTTGAAACGATTGGTTGCGCAAGATGAAGATGATCAACGATCGTTGAAACATTGACTGCTTGTTCGACATGGCGTAAAAACAAGAGAATTTCTAAGCGTATGCGATTGCTTAATATCTGATAAATTTTTGCTATTTTTGTGATTTGTTCCGAAGTCAGGTCAAATTGATCGTTCATTTGTGATGCTCCATATTGACATATAACACGTTTTATTTTATTATACATCTAGAAAGTATATACCAAAATCGGTATATTTAACAGGGACTGACTGATGAAAACGACTTCTAAGCGTTATTTGACAGTGACATTACTCAACGTGATCATAACGATCGCTGAATTTATTGGCGGTGCAGTTTCAGGTTCGTTGGCACTTTTATCAGATGCTGTTCATAACTTGAGCGATGTTGGTGCCATCGTTCTTTCTTACTTAGCGAACCATATCGCACAGCGAAAAAAAGATCATCGGCAAACTTTTGGCTATCAACGTGCTGAAACGCTAGCGGCTTTTACGAATGGGCTTATTTTATTGGTGATCAGTTTATTTTTATTTGTTGAAGCGATTCAACGATTCGCCTCACCGCAAAAAGTTTCTGGACAGCTCATGTTGATCATTGCGGTGATTGGTCTTATGACGAATGGCGTTTCAATGTTGTTGATGGCCTCGCAGGCACGTCATAATTTAAACGTCAAAGTCATGTTTTTGAATATGATGTCAGACGCGATTTCAAGTGTTGCAGTTGTTTTAGGCGCTATCATCATTACCGTGTGGCATGTTTATTGGGTTGATCCTGCTTTAACGATGATGGCTTCACTTTTTCTGTTGAAAGAAGCTTATCAAGTCACGAAAAAAGCAGCCGCTATCTTGATGGAAGCCAATCCCGACGTGGATTTGGAGCAAATCAAAAAACTGGTTTTAACCGTCCCAGGGGTTGAAAATATCCACCATGTCCATGTGTGGCGTTATTCAGATCAAATGATCATGCTAGATGCACATTTGAATGTCGATCAAAAAATGACGCCGATCGATCTTGAAAAGCTGTATGCGACGATCGACCAAAAATTGAAGCCATTAGGAATCAATCATGTGACACTGCAAGCAGAATGTCATCGTGGTTTGTCTGAGACGATGATTTCGCAAAATTATACAGACTGATTTTTAGCTTTTTTAAAAGTGACTGTTTAAAATTTAAATGGCCACTTTTTATTTTGGCACTGTCGTCAAATCTGACAAGTTTTATGATTCACATGTGTGAGTAGTCTTTGAAGCTCTGAATCGTTATAATGGAATTAAAGTTGATCAAGCAAAGAGGTAACAAAATGACTTTTGATGAAGTGAATCACAAGATCAAAACGCAATATAATGCAATTAAAAACAAAAAAGAGATTGCAGAAATTTCTTCTCGGGTAAAAAACCACCTCCAGTCTGGAACTGAAACAGTCAAAAATTATGTGGGTGAACACGTTGATGAGCAAGAAATCAAACAAGCTGGACAAACGATCTATAAATCTTCAAAAGAGACAGGACGTCAATTGTGGCATCGGACAAAAAAGACTTTTAAGCACGCCGTTCGGGACTTGGATCGTAAAGTGAATGGGGCATCGGTTCATGATGATCAAAATAAACGGGGTTGAGGGATGAAAGTCAATTTTTGGACTGCGCTTGTCGTTTTAGTCGTGGGTTTGTATGATTTTCTTTTTGCTATCGATCGACAACGCAAAACTGGAAAGCCTTCGTGGTCTTTTTATGTTTTGGGCACTATTTTTGTGATTGGCGGTTTTGTGATGATTTTGCAAAATTGGATAGGGTAAATTAAAGTGGTCAAATTGGTTTTAGTCAGACATGGTGAGAGCACTGCAAACGCTGCTAACGTTTATACTGGCTGGAATGATGTTCCGTTAAGTGCTAGAGGCGTTTTACAGGCTAAACAGGCAGGAAAAAAGTTACAGCAGCTTCGCGACTTTTATCCTACCCACATGCATACCTCGGTTCTTTCAAGAGCCATCGTCACTGCAAATATCATCAGTGAGGTTTGTCATTTTGCACAGATTCCGATCACGAAAACTTGGCGCTTGAATGAAAGACATTACGGTGCACTTCGTGGCTTAAATAAGGACGTTTCACGACAGATTTATGGTGCCCAGCAAGTTCTTTTGTGGCGTCGTGGTTTTGATGAAGTACCGCCTGAAGCTAAGGTAGGCCCTGTTGAGCGCTGCTATCGTCATTTGGACCCGCATCTTTTGCCTAAGGCAGAGAGCTTGCATCAGACACAGCGTCGCGTCATGCCTTATTATGAGGATCAGGTTGCTTCTCGATTGTGCCAGGGTCAGGACCAATTGATCGTGGCACATGGCTCAAGTTTGCGTGCATTGATCAAAGCACTCGAACATATCGATGACCAGCAGATCATTCATCTTGAAGTACCTAATGCTCAGCCAATCGTCTACACGTTTGATGACCATTTAAAGATCAGCGATAAGCAGATTCTTCGTTGATTACAATACTGTTCTTGAATTTTACAATAAGTTCAGCCATTTTATGGTAAAATTTTGGCTGAACCTATTTTAATGTGATCAGTTAGTTTGGAGAAAACGATGCGCAAAATTTTCTTGTTGAGAGGTGCTCCAGGATCGGGAAAGTCTTCCTTTATTGCCAGGCATCACTTGCAACCATATGCGATTTCACGTGATCAGATTAGGCTGCTTTTAGCCGATCTGACCGTTTATTATGAACAGGAAACAGATGTTTTGCATCAAGTGATTCCACGTCACGTTTCAGTTTTGACAGAACAAATGGTAGATTACTTAGTTAAGCGCAAAATGGCTTGTGGCGAAACCGTCATTGTAGATGGCACGCATGTTACGCCTGGATCGATCAATCACTTCAAGCCTTGGGTCGATCGTTATCGGTATGAACTCTATGTCGTTGATCTCATGCAGAACAATACTTTACCTAAGCTGCTTCGTCGAAATGAAACACGTTTGCGTTACGATTGGGTAAAGCCAGAAGTCGTGAAGCAGATGTTTAATGATTATCAAGCGCATCCCCAAGTCCCAGAATGGGCCCACCTTATTTCGCCAGCCAATATGGAGCGATCACTTCGCCAACGAGAAAAATTGTTGGATCATTATGCACACGTGGTTTGTGTTCCTGATCGTGTTGCGGATGAGGATTTTCCGCGTGTTCATTTGAGTAATTTCTATTTTTCGTTTAATGACCATTTTACGAAGAAATATGGCACTTATCGGAATGTTATCACACTTGCTAAAACACGTGATGAAGTGGTCAAAGAATTCAAATTACCCTATTTTGTATTTAAATTTCACCACAAACATTTTTTGATCTCTGCTTTTCCTGTTCGCAATGAATTGTTGGATCCAATTCGGAAAGTGAAAGGCGTCTGGTCATATAATACTGGTTTGATCAACGTGGCTGATTTTTTGAAAAAAATTCCTGAAAACAAAGAATCACACGTGCATCAATTCAATTTGAGTAAAATCGATGCAACGAGATTACTGCATATCTGGTAACGATCAATTTAATCATCAAAAAAGTGGAGATGTTGAAAAACATCTCCACTTTTTTGATTTTATGAATGATTCAGATTAGTCGAAGTCTTTGGCTAAAGCACCCATTGGATCCCAAGGCAATAATTGAATCGGTGACTTAGAACCTTCTTCAAAAGTCTTTCTTAAATCATCACTTAAATATTTCTTGTTGATGACGGCTTGATAAACGAATTCATCGAACCAACCATCGCTCATGACGAAGTAACCTTTGAAACCAGGCTTTTCGCCCCAAGAATTTTCAACTTTCCATTTCGTTGGTTTACCATCAACGAGATCGACACCAGTGATGACCATGGCATGATCCATCATTGATTCGCCGGCATCAAGTTTTTCACCTTTGCTCATCGTGAAATCAACGTCAAAAAGTTCATCTCGTTTGTAAAGTGCGGTATCAAGCAATCCAGCACGGCGTTCAGAATCTTTGACCACGTTAGAACCAAACCAAACCGTCTCACCAGCTTGTAATTGCTTGATGACCAATGCTTTCATTTCGTCGATAGGCAGGTTTAAATGGCGAACTTGACGGCCATTGACGACGTTGCCCAAGTATTCGACAGAGAAGACCTTGTGGAAAGGCTTGTCATCAGTTGGTGAATTGATCGTTGAAATATAGTCTGGTAAATTCCAGCCAACGTATTTCTTGAAAAAGTCTTGTGGCGTGATCGCAGCGTCACGATGATATTGATGATCATCGTCACGATATTCAAAGTCGAACTTCTTTGGCGGAACGCCTAAAGAAATCGTCAAGATACGATAAACATCGTTCAGCATTGCTTTCTTGTTGGCTTCGATCTTGTCTGCTGAAGTTTTTTCTTGGACGAGGCGACGCAATGCCAAACCGTCTTTGCGCAATAAGGTGTTCAAAGTGTCATTCAAAGCACTTGAGTTTTGTGAGTTTGCGGTTTCAGGCATGACTTCCTTAGGAACGATACCGTATTTTTGAATCAAACCGCAAAGCATATCCCATTGACCGCCATCTTGTTGTGGCGTTGCAAAAAGAAAAGCAACTTTACGATCGCCCAAAGGCTTGTCTGCAGAGCTGATTACATTTTCGAAGAACCAATTTGATTTTTCAAATTTGTCCCAGAAGTTCGTGTAGTTCTGAGAAAGTTCAAATCCCTTGATTTTAAAATTCTTTTGTAATGCGTGACGCATCGTGTTTAATGCTGAAAACATCCAGCAGCGGCCAGATTGTTTTTGGTCAGCGACTTTGCCAGTTTCGATTTCGACAGAAAAAGTAGGGGTCAGATTGATCGTACTTTCCGGGTTTTGACTAGCCGGAAAAATCCCATTTTTTTGTGTTGCACGTGCAGCGACTTTAAAGGCTGGGTGTGCAGCGAGATCTTGATCGAAAGCGGCAACGGTTTCACTTGTGATTTCTTTAGCCATTGGCGAAATTCCTCCTCAAATTCTTTTAAGATTACGATTCTTAGTTTAACCCATTCATCATTTTTAGTCTATCGTCTCGCGTTGTTGTCGTGGGTTGAAACAAATTTTTTTGAGTTCAGGATGCTTTTTGAAAAAAAGAATCGCCTCAGGCCCTAATGTCCAGATTAACCATTGACGCTTTTGTGCGTCAGCAATCAGGTCACTAAATAATGCGTCAGTCAATTGGTTTTTCTGCTGAGATGGCAAAGCCGGGTCGATCATCAAATGATCGATAACGATGAGGTGGTGTGTTTTAAGCAAGGTATAAGCTAATTCCCCTTGTAGTTGTCCGTTTGGGTCTCGCCTAAAAAAACATTGGCGGGTATCTTGGTTCAATTTGAGGCTCCCTTCTGCTTTTTACGAAATATAAAGAATTAATTCATATAAATAATCCTATGCTGTCTGATATGGACGTGCAAGGTGTAAGCGACGTTATCTCGTAAAAAGTTTTATTTAAGAATAAGCATGTTGTTGATAAACAAGCAAGCATGATTTGAACATCGAAAATGATATGAGGTGTTAATAAAAAAGCGCTAAACATAATAGCATGTTAGTATGCGATGTGTATCATCTTGGCACGAAAGAAAAACGCCAATTTTATGCGGCGATATGTGATTTTTACCTATTTGTTCAAATTTTATCGGTTATTGGCTGTTGTTTGCATTAGAATTGATTTCATGAGAAAACGATCCGCATTTTAGAGGTGGATTGAAAATCGATTAAGGCCATTTAGGAGGACATTTATGTCGAATTCACTTAAGCAAGATATTGGATCTTGGAGTTTGATTTCAATGGGCGTCGGAGGCGTCATTGGAAGCAGCTGGATTTATACGAATAGTCAATTCTTCAAGCAATATGGTGCTGGTGGTGAAATCTTTGGACTATGTGTTGCATCTGTCTTGGCGATTTTGATTTCCTTATCTTTTGCGGAATTGGCCACACTTTTTCCTAAATCGGGCGGCGAAGTCGTTTATGGTGATGTTGCCTTTGGCAAAAAAGGTGCACTTTTTGCGGGATGGGCACTTTTAGGATCCTACATCAGCATTCTGGCGTTTTATGTCACTGCGTCCAGTTTTTTGATCTCCAAAATTCTTCCAGGTATCGCAACGGGACCGTATTATACGTTTGCCGGTGTCAAAGTCTATTGGATCGAATTGGCGATTGGTGTTGCTTTCACATTGATCATCTTTATCATCAATTATTTAGGCGCCAAATTGACGGGAAACGTGCAGATTGTCCTCATGGCTTTGCTGCTTTTCTTGGGAATCGTCATCGTTGCTGTTGGCATGTTTAAGGGCCATCTTTCTAATTTCTGGCCGGCATTCACGGCCAAACAGCCTGTCTTTTCATCGATTCTAAGATTCACGCTTCCCGCCATGACGTTTTTGACTGGTTGGGAATCTGTTGCGATTCTAGCCGGTGAAACACGTGTTCCTAAGAAAAAAATTGGCATCATCGTTGTGTTATCGATCGTCATTTCAGCGGCTTTCTATATTCTGGTCTTATTGTCATCTGCTTGGATTTATCCTTGGCAAAAAACTGCAGGGATGCAAATGGGAACGATCGATGCCTTCAAAGCTGCCGGATATCCTTTGCTGAGCTTTTTTGCGTATTTGATTTCTTTTTTAGGATTCGTCACCGCGTTTTTGACGCTTTTCACAGCTGCACCAAGGCTGATTTTTTCATTGGCCCGTCGGCATGTTTTGCCGAAAACGTTTGCGGCCGTCAGTCCAAAATACGGGACACCAACACATGCATTGTGGCTGGTTTTGGTGCTGGTTTTGGGCTTAGGCTGGGTTGGAAAGGGCGCTCTGGTCTATTTCCTGGATATGGGTGGTTTTCTGATCGCTTTGGCGTGGGCATTCGCACCGTTTTGTCTGCTTAAGATCCGGTTGACGATGCCAGATCCAGAAAATCAATTTAAAAAGCGTCGTTTGATCCTGCCGATGATTGGTGGGGTATGTGCCATCGCTATTGCACTGTTTACGATTTTTCCAGGGACACCTGTTTCTTTGGTTTGGCCATATGAGTATATCGTTTTGGGGTTGTGGGTTATTTTAGGCCTTTTGACTTATTGGTATAGTCGCAATCAGGAAAAGTGAGTTATTGATCTTGAGGACAAAAAAAGCGCTGTAGCAGCGTTGAAGAGACAGAAATATTGTTTAGAAATAAACTTGGTTTGAATTTTTTAAGAAAGCCATTAAGCTGAATCAGTCTGAAGTCGCAAGTCCTTTAGTCAAAAACTCGATCATATGTTCTTGTGCAGCTTGAATTTCTGCCGTAGATTTGTCCAACAAGATAAAATAATTGAGTACGAAACCTAAGACGTTGTTTCCAATGAAGCGCATGATCTCTTCGTTGTCCCAATCGACGATCTCGTGACGACTGTGAAGGCTGGTGATGACTTGACTGATCTGGGTCAGCAACTGCTTAGGAATCTTTTTGATGATTTGCAGACGGATCCGGTTGTCATATAAGATTTCTTCGATCAAAATCTTGAACACTGCGATGTGTTTTTGAATGAATTCAGTTCGATCCTCAACGATGATCGTGACAAAATCACGCAGTTTGAGTGACGGCAGTATAGCGGCTTTTCGATTCGTTTCAGTCAGCATGTTGGATAAGATACCATCGATCACGGGGGATAAGATCGTGAGCAAAAGGCCTTCTTTAGTTTTGAAACGTCTAAAAATGCTGCCTTCAGAGACACCGGCCTTTTTAGCGATTTCGCTTGTACTCGTGTTGGCATAGCCCTTTTGGGCAAAGAGGCGTGTCGCCGTCTCAAGTACCAATTTTTGCTTTGCGGTCCAACGTGGTGTCGCAGATTTTAAGTCGCTTGATTGATGAGAATGACTAGAATGCGCTCCAGACATATGAATAATCCTCCTTAAATAAAAGCCGATGAACACGATTGTACAAAGCGTACAAGCGTAGCTCATCGACTTTTTAGTCAATCACATTTACGGCTTAAATATTACTCTTTTTTGTAGCCATAGTAAAATTGGAAAATGGCCAATACGATAGTGATGATGTTGATCGTCAACAACCAGCCGCCAAGGTTTCCAGTTGCAGGAACACCAAAGTAAACCCAGAATCCCCAGATCAAAGCGACAACGTTCACCCATGCGAAAATCTTCTGATCGTTTTGGTTGTCGCGAACTGACCACATCCAGATACCATTAACGATTAACCAAACAGTTAAAATCCAAAATGTCCAAGTATACATCTTTATTGCTTCCTTTCAATATCACAAAGATAGTGACCACTCACTACCATTTATTTGAAATCATCATAACACCTTTCCCGAATAAAACAACTGTTTTTGCAAAAAAATGTTGAATTAAATCATACCGTGGACGGTTATTTTTACGAATTGAGCAACGGCTTGAAAAGAATTGACTTTTCTATCAGGTCGCGCGGATTGCAACAAAAAAGGCACTGTTTCTTGGAAACGGTGCCTTTTTGTTTTAGTTGATGACGCTAATTTTTAAGCGTAGATGATCGTCTTGGCATTTGCGAATTCCCTGATGCCAAAGTCGCTTAATTCGCGACCATATCCAGATTCTTTGACACCCCCGAATGGGACTTGCGGATATGAAGTCAACGGTTCATTGATGGCGACTTGACCGGTTTCGATTTGACTTGCAACTTTTTTGGCATGATCAAGGTCATCATCATAAACGGCACCGCCAAGGCCGTAGTTCGAATCGTTCGCCAATTCAATGATCTCAGCTTCATTCGGCAGATGATAAAGTTGTGCAACGGGGCCAAAGAATTCCTGACCATATTGTGGATTTTCTGGGGTCAGTCCTGCTAAGATCAATGGCTTGAAGAAGGCGCCGGGACCTTCTGGAAGGTTGGGGTCACCATACAAGATTTTGGCACCGTGATCTAAAGCTTCTTGAACTTGTTCGTGCAGGTGCTGCTGTGCTTCTTTAGAAGAAAGTGGTGCGAGTGTCGTTTTAGGATCTAAAGGATCACCAAAATGATATTTGTCGAATTCGATTTTTAAAGCTTTCAGAAAATCATCGTAAATACTGTCTTGAACGATGAATCGCTTAGCAGATGTGCAGACTTGTCCGCTGTTTTTAAGGCGTGCCGCTGCGGCATCTTTAGCTGCATGTTCGATGTTGGCCCCTTCAAGGACAACAAAAACATCCGTGCCACCTAATTCCATCGTTGATTTTTTCAAGTACTTCCCGGCTTGAGCAGCAATCTTGTTGCCAGCACCGGCCGAACCCGTCAAGGCAACGCCTTGTACGCGTGGATCTGCCAACAGGTCAGAAACTTGGTCATACGACGCAAATACGTTTTTGAAAGCACCAGTTGGAATCCCTGCAGCTTTGACCGCTTTTTCAAAAGCGGCTGCAGCTTGCGGGACGATACGTGCATGCTTTAAAATCACTGGATTGCCAACAATGAAATTAGGGGCAAACACACGCATGATCTGTGTGTAAGGAAAGTTCCAAGGTTCGACTGCCA
>DICX01000063.1:0-5808 GCA_002417825.1 Lactobacillus sp. UBA5815
AGCGTCAGATTGGTATAAGAGCCAGCCTCCGCCGCTCGCGTCTCACGCTTTCGCCCGAAGGCTTCCACGTGTTCCGCTCGCTCGACTTGCATGTATTAGGCACGCCGCCAGCGTTCGTCCTGAGCCAGGATCAAACTCTCATCTTTTCTTGAGCTTGATTGCTTTGCTCTTCACGATTTTTTTGATTTGTTCGTTCAAATTTATTTGCTTGCGAATTGACTTCGCTTCTTGTTGCTTTGGGGTTTGTCCCCCCGCACACACTTTTCTGCGAAACTTTGTTCAGTTTTCAAGGTGCTAGCTGCAAGCCTTCCGACTCACAACATTTATATATCTTAGTCATCTGTCACGCGATTGTCAAGAACTTTTTTTCGCTCTTGACTGCCCTGACAGACGGCCGCCGCTCTCGCAGCTCTTAAAATGTTATCACTTTCCCTGCCGCTTGGCAAATCATTTTTAATCTCATTAATGAGAAGTTGATTGCCTCGCAACGTTTTTAAATATTACACTTTATTTGAGCGATTGGCAAGTTGTTTATTCAAAATAATTCAGGACTTACTTTCTTCTACTATTCTTAAATGCAGTTTCAACGATTTCGTGTTAAAGTTAAAAACACACTATAGGAGGTGGGCAAAATCAAAGAATATGACGTTGCTATCATTGGTGGTGGCCCTGTTGGTTTGTTTACAGGCTATTTTGCACAGCTACATGGCTTATCCGCGATTGTGATCGAAGCTTTGTCACGCTTTGGCGGACAGCCACAAGTCATGTACCCGCAAAAAAAGATACAAGACATTCCTGGACTTATCGGGATATCTGGACATGAGTTGACGCAGCGGCTTTTAAAAGCTGATAATGAATCAGGTGTTGCGTTACGCTTTGGAAGCAAAGTAACCCATATTGAGCATAAAAATGAAATCTTTGAAATCAATCATGAGATTCAAGCACGATCACTTATCATTGCAACTGGGGCAGGTGCTTTTAATCCTAAAAAACTGCCATTACGTGTCGATCAAAACGTTGAAGCTCATTTACACTATACTTTAGTGCATCCTGATCATCTTAAAGGAAAACGGATTGCTGTATTCGGCGGTGGCGATTCTGCGCTGGATTTTGCGCTTGCACTTGCTCCTGATAATAAGGTCGTCATCATTCATCGCCGTGATCAATTTCGCGGACTTGAATCCAGTTTGGCGAGATTGAGAGCAGATCCTAATGTCAGTTTTTTGACACCTTTTCTTCCCAAAGCGATCACTTGGGAAAAAGATGCTTTGAATGTGACGCTTAAACAAGTTGGAAGCAGTGAGCTTTTAACAGAACGCTTTGATGAAGCAATGGTTGCTTATGGTTTTCGCGCTAACAATGACCTTGCTTCAATGATGAAAATAGAAACGCAATCTCATTTGATTCAAACTGATCGTCTCTTTAGAACGAACATCCCTAAAATTTATGCGATCGGCGATGCCATCGGTTATGAAGGACGCGTGCCGATCATTGCATTAGGCTTTGGTGAAAGTCAGATTGCGGTCACACAAATCGTTAGTCAGCTTTTCCCTGAAAAAAAGATCACGATTCATTCCACTGCAATGAAACCTATCATAAGAAAGGAACCTTAAAATGAAAAATCCTGAAAATTTTTATCAACTAACCGTAAACCTCCTCAATGAACGTGGGGTCAAATTAAGTGACATTGAGGAGCTCGTTTATGGTCTGCAAAAAGCTTACATCCATCCTTTAACACACGAAGCGATGCAAGAAAGTATCCATAAGATTTTGCAAAAACGTGAAGTACAGAACGCAGTTATCACCGGTGTAGAGCTGGACAAATTGGCCGAACAACACAAGCTTTCTGAACCGCTGCAATCAATTATGGAAAAAGATGAGCCGCTTTATGGCTGTGATGAAGTTCTCACGTTCTCGATCACGAATCTTTATGGTTCGATCGGATTCACGAACTATGGTTACATCGACAAAGTCAAACCCGGCATCTTAAAATGGCTCAACGACAAATCGACTGGACGGGTCAACGTCTTTTTAGACGATTTGGTCGGTGCCATTGCTGCCGCTGCTGCATCGCGTCTTGCACATACGAATCCAGATCTAGAAGATGACAGCATTTATTCATCCCCTAAAAATGAGGACTGACTATGGTTCCTGAACTGATTGATTTCGTTTTACATATCGACAAACATTTAGTCGGAATCCTACAGCAATTTGGTGATTGGACCTATCTGATTTTTTTCATCGTGTTGTTCATCGAAACCGGCATCGTCATTTTCCCCTTTCTGCCCGGTGATTCATTGATTTTTGCCGCAGCGGCTATGGCCGCGAATCCGCATTATCCGCTCGACATTTGGATCTCATATGCAATTTTTATCTTGGCGGCCATCTTAGGTGACAGTGCAAATTATGAGATCGGTAAATGGTCTGCCACTGCAGGGGAAAAACACGCTTTTTTCAATCGTTTGATCGATCAACGAAAACGACTTGCAGCTGAAAAATTCTTCGAGCGCCATGGCGGGAAAACGATCGTCATTGGCCGATTCATTCCTTTTATTCGGACATTCGTTCCTTTCGTTTCAGGAGCAAGCAAGATGCATTACCTTCATTTTTTGCTTTATAACGTAATTGGCGCACTAGCCTGGGTATCGCTCTTCTGTGGATTGGGCTTCTTCTTTGGCAATATTCCAATCGTTCAACAGCATTTTTCAATCTTGGTTTTAGTGATCGTCTTCATTTCTATCATCCCAATTTTGATCATCGGTCTCAAAAAGAAGCTTGCATTAAAAAAAGAACTCCATTAGGAGTTCTTTTTTTAGAACTATTTTCCTTTTAACAAAAAACGGGCAAAGAACAGTTCATAAATCACACCAGCACAAGCAAAACAAGCCGCAAAAAAACCTTCTGTCAACACATCGATGATTGGATCTGTCTGTGGATTGAACAGCCATGTCGTATTGCTAAATAACAGCTCATGGAACACGACGAAAAAGCGGTCAAAATTCGTCATTGCGAACGGTAGAACGATGAAAGGCACCAACATCAAGATCAAAGCCTCTGTCTTATTCAACATCATAAAATGTTTTTCATGACGCCAATGTGCATAACCAGAAAGAATAACGCCAAACAAAAAAACAACAAGTGCCAGCTGAAAAAGAAGTTTACATTCATAAAAATGTGTCGCCGCAGACGGCGAAGTGGGAAAATTGGTCATTTTTAGAACTTTTTCAAAGGGCCACAACAAATAGACAAGCAATTGTGTGTAATTGTGCATAATCACAGAAAGCGGTTGATGAACGAGCGCAGCTGTTTTCTGCAGTTGAATGAACACCGCCAAAAGCGGCCAGCTTAAAATAATCGTACCGATGACGCTGCTTGCCAACGCTAACAAAAAATTATAACTCAGTCGACTGATTGGATTTTTCCTCATAGCTGCCACTCGCTTAAATCATCAACGATATGTGTCGGTGCAGTTTTGCCAACCAATTCAGAACGACGCGTCACACCTGTCAGCGTCAAAAGCGTATCCACATGACTATTGATGCCTGCTTGAATATCCGTTTGGTAATTGTCACCGACGATAAGCGTCTCATCCTTTGAAAAATGGAACTTTTGTAAAGCCATGTCAATAATGACTGACGACGGCTTGCCGATATAAAAAGGTTTGACGCCTGTCGCTGCCGCGATCATCGCACATTGTGAACCATTTCCAGGCAACAATTCATCAGCAATTGGCAAGTTCAAATCTGCATTCGTCCCGATAAAACGAGCCCCTTGGCGAATGGCTTTAACAGCGACACGGATCTTATGATAGGTCAAGTCTGTATCCATCCCGACAATGACAAAATCGGGTTTCTGATCATCAATCAAAAAATGCGTATTTTCCCAAAAAGCGCTTTTCAAGCCAATTTGGCCAATCAAGTAAACGTGATAGGGCTTTTGTTGTGGATAATGCTGTTCCAAATAACTCATGCAAGCCAAACATGGGGTATAAACATGCGCAACATCTGTCGTAATACCATGCGTCTTCAGTTTATCCACTACCATTTGAGGTGTCCGCGTCGTATTATTCGTTAAAAAGACATAATCGAACTGTTCCTTTTGAAGTCGCTGAACAAACTCACTACCTGTTGGAATCGTTTGATCACCACGATAAACTGTTCCATCAAGATCAATCAAAAAAGATCGGTACTTCGTCACTTTTCTTCACCTCTTCTTCGAATGATAAAATGTCGATTATTATGATGAACGATTTCTTCGTGTTTGGCTGCTGATGACTCGGATTTAGCGACATCATTCTTTTTGTTTTTGAATCGCTCGTTTCTTTTGGCATGAGGGCGGTGAAGGCGGTCTCTTTTCCTAACTTTTATGGTCAACCGCTTTAAAACAAAATAAGCACTTCCTGGATTGACGTATTCCATCAAGTAATCTGCGATTGCATCCGCTTTTTTGTCAATAGCCACATGAGGACGTGCTTTCAAAAATCCTTTTAATCGCAAATGCGTGCTTGAAACATCCCCCACGATATAATCGTACTGATCTAAATATGGGTCATATTTTGCTTTCATCTGTTCGATATCAAAAGCTTCATGATGGTTAACCAATAAAACATAACGTTGCTGATCGATCATCACCTGATTTTCAGACAACCATTTTACTTTTGCCAACGGATGCCGCAAAACAGGAGCAGGCGCAGAAGTCTTCTCATTTTTCTTATCAGGATTCATCTCGCAGTTCCTTTCCCTTTAATTGTGACAACGGATATTTTTTAGCAAGATAGGCTGCAACGACTTCACGTAGAAATTTGGGAAACAAAAATGTATTATCTCCCATAATCGCCAACGTTGGAAAAAATGGAACCAAAACATGATGATCAAGAACTGCCACTTCATAGCGCTTTTGCGGATCGATTTCTTGCCCGTCAATATAAACCAAGCGATGAGCAGGATCAACGGTGATGCCTTTATAGTAGATCTGACCAAAAACTTTTCCTCGAAAACTCATCCCTTTTAAAGGAAAATGTTCCAAATAATGACGATTCTTCTCCATTTCCATGATCAAGCGCCAAAGATCACTGCCATTCAATTTTGTTCGAACAACGTGCATCGGATGTGGCAAAGCTTTCTGAAGATCATATTTTGTGACGATGCCATGTCCAAACGGAGACAAAAACAAGCCGGAATTCAAAATAGCCAACTTCGTCTGTGCAAAATCAGCCATGGCATCCAATGAAATGTCGATGGCTGCTCTTTTATCATTTGCAAATCGTATTGGTAAAAAAGCAACCTTGCCTTGGTTCAACAAGTCCTGCCCTTTTTGATGGTAGTGAGAAACCACCGCAGCATCTTCAGGAGAAACAGATAGTCGAGCAGTTTCAACTGTTTTAAGCGTCGCGTGCTTCAAATGATGATGATCGTCCAGTTCAAGATGGATATCCCCGATATGTTCACCCCATTTTCCTGTCTGAGCGATCCATGTCTGACCAACCTTTTCACCATTTGGCAAATAAGTATGGCTATGGCCGCCCACAATCAGCGTGATCTGTGGATAATGCCTAGCCAGCCATCGATCCATCGTCAATCCTAAATGACTCAAAACGATCAAAAGATCATATTGTCCTTTGATCTTCTCCAAAAGCTGCGGCATCACGCTAGAAATCAATTTCACATGCCAGTGATTAGGACCATAAGTCATCGGATACGCAGCCGTTAAGCCTAAGACTGCAATGCGTGTCCCGCTAGACGTTGAAAAAAACTTGTGCGAAACACACCATTTTGGCATCGTTTCATTTTCTTCACGCAAATTGCCCAA
>DICX01000063.1:5906-21137 GCA_002417825.1 Lactobacillus sp. UBA5815
GTAACGTTGAACTGCCCTTTCGTCGCATCGCTCAGAGGATGTGAACGATCCATAAAATCTCCTGCATCGAACGTGAACACACGATCTACAGAATCATCTTTCTGTGCCTTTGCAAAATAGCGTTCGATTTGGGGGAAATTCTCAAAATGAGAGTGCAAGTCATTTGTATGCAGTATGCGTATTTTTTCCATTCTCAGTCCTTTCAGTCATCAACCAATATGATTCGTTTTTAAAATCAGCTCAAAAGCGTCTAAAACTTTTCCTTTTGGCTTTTGCCACTCCACCCACTTCTTCAAATTGGTCAGTGTTGGCAGTTCATAAGTCTTACCGATATAATCTTCATAAATTTTCAATGCTTTGGTTCGCGCAATATTCAATTTCAAGATACGAACGTTTTTGATCAGACCACGATCAGCAGCTAATTCAGCGATACCATTTTGCTCGATATTAGAAATTTCATAATATTTCGTTCCGTCGTTTCGGGTCACTTCTTCAATAAGATCGAATTGGACTTCATGCTGATTCACTAACGATCAACCTTTCATTATATTCTAATTTCCTTAAATTTCATGAATTCAAATAGTCAAAATTCGATAACCATGCTATCGTAAAGGCCGAATGACGAATAGAGGTACTTGCATGAAATTAAAAAAACGTTTGATCCTAACTTTTTGCCTGCTCGGTTTATTCTTGATGAATACAGGCTTTACGGTTGTCGGACATCGTGGCGATCCATCAAAATATCCAGAAGAGACCATTCAAAGCGACACTGCCGCTTTCGCAGACGGGGCAGAGTACGTCGAACTGGACCTGCACTTATCCAAGGATAACGTTTTAGTTGTTTCACACGATCGTAACCTTATGCGTGTCACGGGTTCATCGCTTATTGTATCACAAAACGATTTTGCCACTTTAAGTCAGCTCAAACAAGCAAATGGCGAGCCGATCATGTCATTGGATCAACTTTTTGATCATTTTCAAAATCAACCTAACACCAAATTCCTTTTAGAGACAAAAAAGACGAAACACAACAATCCCAAAAACATGGAAAGGCTTTTAGTCGCATGTATCGAACGCCATCATATGCAAAATCGCGTGATGATCCATTCATTTTCAGCTCAAAGTTTAAAAACGATGAGTGAATTACTGCCAAAAGTCCCACGGTTATTCATCGTTGGCTCTTTGAAACGGATCAATTTCAAAGTTTTATCTTATGTTAGCGGTGTCAACCTCTCCGTTGATATGATCAAGGAGGATCCATCATTAGTCCCACAATTGCATGCTATGGGGAAAAAAGTTTACGTGTGGGCTGAAATGAATGAATCGCCTGAATTGTGGAATTGGCTGATCAACAATAATGTTGACGGTGTCGTCACGAATTTTCCAGCGTTGGGATATCGTTACAAATTGGCTAAAAGTGACTCCCATGAATACAATGTTCAAAAAAATGGGATTTATCTTGGTCGTTACGCAAGTAATGTTGTCGAAAATCCTTACATTCCTGTCAAAACAGGTCGAGAAGTCACTTTTTTGAAAAAGCTTTACGTTCGTAAGACCGTCATTGTCAAAGGAAAATCTTACGATCAAATCGGAAATGCCGCTTTTCTGCCTGCAAGTTTAGTCAGTTTAGACCTAGACCCAAAATTAGTCTCACCCTATTGGTCTTTATCTGTTATTTCTAGAAACCACAAACGTGTCACGACTTATGCCGAACCTAACCTAAATTCTGCTAAAAAAGAACCTCTTGTAGCAGATACTAAATATGCAATTTGGGGATTCAACGGCGGCACCCAAGATCTTTGGCTGTTCACGAGCCAAGGCTGGATTCAAGCCAAAAAGATCCTTTTTTATGGCTGGTTCGATCAAAACTCAATGGCCTTTTGGCATTATCTGCATCTGCCATTAAGTAGCCGCTACACCAACATTCAGCTCCTGCCTTATAATCCTATAAAACACGTTCACGTTAAAAGCTGGTCAAAAACGCAACAACAAATTCAGCATCTCACTTCAAAATTTCCATCATTGATGGTAGGATAATCACAATCAATTTATCATAACCTATAGGTGCAGTCCCAAACTCAAAGGAGAAATATGATGGCATTGAACTATAAGGCTCTCGCAATGACCAAAAAAGAAGCTATTTTAAATGATCTTAAAGAACTCATCGCAATCGATTCATCTGAAGATCTAGCACACAAGTCTGAGGCTTATCCTGTCGGCCCTGGCGCAGCCAAAGCCATGCAAAAATTTTTATCCTTTGGACAGCGAGACGGTTTTTCAACTAAAAACGTCTCAAATTACGCAGGCCGAATCGATTTCGGCCCTGAAAATGCTGAAAAGCGACTAGGCGTTATTGGCCACGTGGATGTCGTCCCTGCTGGAAATGGCTGGCAAACACCACCTTTTGAAATGATCTTAAGAGATGGCAAAATTTATGGACGTGGGAGTTCAGATGACAAAGGACCCATATTGGCAGCTTATTATGGTTTGCTTCTACTAAAAGAATCCGGGTTCACGCCTAAGAAAAAAATCGACTTCATTATCGGAACAAATGAAGAAAACGATTGGATCGACATGACTTACTATCTGAAACATGAACCAAAGCCAGATTTTGTCTTTTCACCAGATGCTGAGTTTCCAATCATCAATGGTGAAAAAGGCATCGTGACCTTGCATTTAGACTTTGATCGTGAAATCCAGAAAAATGACCCATCGCAGATTCACTTGCTTCAATTCAAAGCAGGTATCGCTGAAAACGTGACCCCTCACAAAGCCGAAGCAATGATTTCGGTGCCGATCGACCAAGTTGAAAAACAAACAGCCGATTTTCAAGCTTTTCTGGAAAAAAATCATTTGACCGGAACTTGCCGACAAACTGGACAAGAGCTGCACTTAGAAGTCATCGGTCAAGGTGCACATGCAAGCGTTCCCGAAGTCGGTCGAAATGCTGCAACGTTCTTGGCACGCTTTTTAGATCGACTTGACTTCAAAGGACGTGATCATGCTTATCTTCACTTCATCAGTGAAATCGAACATGAAGATTTTGATGGTGAAAAGCTTGGAATCGCCCATCAAGATCATTTAATGGGACGACTGTCCAGCGCCCCAAGCCTTTTCTTCTATGAGGCAGACGGCAAAGCTTATGTTCTTGACAATATTCGATATCCACAAGGAACGGATCCCGAAAAGATGGTCACGCAAATTAGTGCCAAATTTGGTCAAATCTTAACGCCATCCCACGGCAACGTTGAAGTTCCTCACTACGTCCCCGGAGATGATCCAATCGTTAAAACGTTACTGAACGTTTATGCACAACAAACTGGATTGCCAGCACATGAAACCGTCATCGGTGGCGGAACATACGGACGTCTTTTCAAGCATGGTGTTGCTTTTGGCGCACAACCAGAAAACGCACCGATGGTCATGCACCAAGCCAATGAATATATGGCGGTTGATGATTTGCTTTCCGCAATCAGTATTTACGCCCAGGCAATCTATGAACTAACAAAATAGCAAACAGCTTTTTTATGAATTTCGTAACGAAACGGTAGTCAATCGACTGCCGTTTCTTTGATATAATACGATATGTATGTTATTGACTAAAACAACTAAAAGGGATTTTTTGTGAAAAATTTAATTGAAAAATTACAAGCGTTTTTGACACAAGGGCCATCGATCCAAGAGCTGTATCAAACGAGCAAACAAAAGACAGCTTTTGTAATCGGTATGGTTTACTTGACACTCAAGCGCCTCTTTCATTATTTACTTGGAATCGTTTTGTTTGGCCTTTTTTTGAGTTTGGGATTCATGGGCGGTTACACGGTTGGCATCATGAAAGATCAACCGATTCCCAGCGTGACGCAACTTCACCGTGAAATGACCAATTCCGAAAACTCAGCGCGGCTTTATTACTCGCAGGAAAATCTGCTAGCAACCGTTAAGCCCGAAACGAAACTTTCTCCAGTCAAAGCCTCTGAGCTGACACCACTGCTTAAAAAAGCGGTTATCGCAACAGAAGATGAAAATTTTTACCAACATCATGGTGTGCTTCCCAAATCTTTGATTCGTGCGATCTTTTCTGAATTCACAGGGATCGGCGTTCAAACCGGCGGCTCTACTTTAACGCAACAGCTGGTCAAAATGCGTTTTCTAACCTCACAGACGACTTGGCAACGAAAGATTAAAGAGATTTTTTACGCTCGCAAACTTGAACACCATTTTTCAAAATCAGCGATTTTGCTGTCTTATTTGAATGCAGCACCTTATGGTAAAAACAACACCGGTGAGAACATCACAGGAATCGAAACTGCAGCTCATGGTATTTTTGGCAAATCAATCAAAGAGCTGACGCTGCCAGAAATTGCTTTCTTAGCTGGTCTGCCACAGAGCCCTTCTGTTTATACCCCATATGAACTCAACGGCAAGCTCAAAAAGAATCTTAACTTGGGACTTGCACGTAAAAACATCGTCTTATTCCGGATGTATCGAAATGGCGACATCACAAAAAAAGCTTACAATACCGCAAGACACTACGACTTGAAAAAAGACTTTTTAGCTCCTAAAAAAGCCAAGTCATCCAAGCAGCAAAATAGTTATATCTACAATCTGGTTACTTCTAAATCGGCGGAACTCCTAGCTGCTTTCCTGATCAAGCAAGACAAACTCAACTTGTCAAAAGTCAAAAAAGATCATACGACTTACCAAAATTACTTGACGACTGCCACACAATTGCTTCATGAAAAAGGCTATCATGTTGAAACCACTTTCCATAAAGACTTATACGATGCCATGCAGCAAGTCCTTGATCAAAGCAGCCTTGGGACTACGCATACGACACGTGATTATGACAGCGGTTTGAACAAGTGGGTCACGACGACAGAACACGTTGAGAACGGTTCTGTCATGATCGATAATTCCACAGGAAAAATACTCGCCTTTACGGGAGGCGTCGATTTTGACAATTCGCAAGTTAATCATGCTTTTGATACTTATCGTTCTCCAGGTTCTTCAATCAAGCCTTACCTTGTTTACGGTCCTGCTATCGAGCACGGTTTGATTTCCAATCGAACGGCACTTGCAGATTTTCCAACTAAATTTGGTAATTACATCCCGACAGACTATGCACAAACCGTTCAAAATCGTTTCATTTCTGCTCAGGAAGCACTTTACATGTCTTACAACCTTCCTGCAGTCAACCTTTATCAAGACTTGTTGAATCATAACATCAACGTTCAAACTTATATGTCCAAATTGGGGTTCTCTTTAGGAAAAGGCGAATACAAGAAGCTTGGACTAGCGCTAGGCGGAACCTCGTACGGCTTTTCAGTCGCCAATAATGCCAGCGCATTCTCCAACTTTTACAATCAGGGAACACGAGTTTCACCTTACTTCATCTCAAAGATCACTGATCCTTCTGGTCGCGTGATTTACCAACATCATACTAAAAAAGCGAAAGTTTTCTCTAAGGGAACGGCTTATATCATGCAGCACATGCTGCACAACGTCGTAACCAAAGGAACGGCTTCAAGCTTAAAAGGGACATTGGAATTCAACGATTCCAGTCTGATCGGTAAAACAGGAACAAGCAATGATTATCGTGATATTTGGTTCAATGGTTCGACCCCTGGAGTGACGATTTCAAGTTGGCTGGGATATGACGATTATTATGGTCATGTTTACAATTTGGATTCTTCTGCCAGTGAAACCAATCTGGACTTGTGGGCTAAAATGGCGAACGCACTTTATGAACGTAATCCTAGTATCTTCAAACTGGACCAGAAAACAAAACGTCCTGAAAGCGTCCATCTCAGTCAAGTTTTAGACGAAACTGGAACACGTCCAGGATTGGTTCGATTCGGGTCTGATGCCATTAACTTGACCGGAACGACGACGACCGCCTTAAGTTTAACTTCTACACCACCAGCTTCGGCACGCTTTGGAATCGGTGCCAGTCAAAAAGATTACAAATCTTTTTATGATTATGTTCAAGGTAAAAAGAGTACTTACAGCCAGCCTCTGACTTACACTGGCAAGACGATTTCAAAGAAAGCAGATCTCGACAAATCTTTTGTACTAGCAAATGGACAGTCTGCTTATCAAGAATATTATGGAAATGGCGCCGTGACCAACACGACACCTTCGGAAAATAGTCCAGATCGCAACGTACAGTCAAATTCTCAAGAACCACAATCTGGCAATGGTGGTAATGGGAATGGCAATAATGGGAGTGAAACTTCCGGTCAGCAAAATCAAGACGATAATAATACGCAAAACCAAACTAACCAAAATGATAATGGTCAGCAAAGCAGTTCCAGTCAAAGCAGCACTGATCAAAATGGTCAAGGCGAATAAGCACTTTAATCACGAGTCATTTATCATAAAAGCGCAAACAAAAAAGCGTTGAGTTATATCAACGCTTTTTTTATACATTAAAATATCATGATGATGTGATCACCGTGTGGAGGTGCTGTCGTTTTTTTCAAGTGCATACGGCAAAACGACTTTTTTGTCTTCTAATGGTTCATCTCCCATTAGCTTAGTCAACATCCGCATTGCTACCGCACCAATATCATATAATGGCTGTTTAACGGCGGTTAATTTAGGTCTGACGACTTTTACGATATCCGTTGCAGTTGCCGTAATGATCTCAAGATCCTCAGGTACTTTAGTTCCCTTTTCCGAAGCAGCATTAACGATGCCGGCACTTGGCAAATCCTTTGTGACAAAAATCCCATCGATTTTTTCTTGCTTCAATTGCGCATACAAGTTATAGCCATCTGCGTAATTTTGAATATTGCGATAAACATGACCTTCGCCAAGATGATGTGCTTCTAAAAAGCGACGATAAGCGACGAGACGATGTTGTTTATTGATCACTGCTTCGCTATCACCAACTGCGATCGCGATATTTTTCTTACCGCTTGCATACATCAATTCAAAAGCTTCCGTATCCGCTTTGATATAATCGATATTGACAGAAGGCAGATGACCATCATTGTCAAGCGTCCCTGCTAAAACGACCGGTGTCTTCGTACGTAAAAAAGCTTCCTCTGCTTCTTTGCTCAACCGATTCGACATATAAATGATACCATCCACCTGTTTATTCAAAAGGCCTTGAATGACATCACCCTCCCGCATCAAGCGATTCTCGATACTAGATAGGATGATATTGTATTTATAGATCATCGCAATATCATCGATTCCCTTTGAAAGTTCTGAAAAATAGAGATTCGTTAGATCTGGTACGATCAAGCCGATCGTCGTCGTCTTTTTTGAAGCTAAGCCTTGTGCCACTGCATTGGGTTGATAATGAAGCCTTTTGATCACTGCCAAGACACGGTCTCGTGTCTCCTGACGAACATTCGTATTACCATTGACGACTCGAGAAACGGTTGCCATCGAAACTTTGGCTTCACGTGCCACATCGTAAATTGTCACTTTTTGTTTTTGCATAACGTTGCTCCTAAAAGATTCAAATTAACATTTTACATATTTTAGCACAGATTCACTTAATTGTGCAAGCGTTTACAGCTCATTTTCATTTTTTCAAGCGTCCAATATGCTATACTCACGAGTAGCAATTAATTTACTCAAAAGGAGAAACGATTTTATGAATTTAAAAAAGCTGCAAGCCTATTTGCAAAAATCAAATTTAGATGTCGCTTATTTATCAAATCCCATCAGCATCGCCTACTTTACCGGCTATGAAATGGAACCGCACGAACGCATCTTTGCATTACTGGTCTTCAAAGACGCTGATCCTTTTCTCTTCACGCCTGCTTTAAACGTTGAAGAGGCAAAAGCTTCTGCATGGGAAGGTGATGTCTACGGCTATCTAGATGATGAAGATCCATGGCAGTTGATTGCTGATCACATCAATAAGCGAACAAAAGAAACCGACCATTGGGCTATTGAAAAAGACTTTTTACAGGTCAGTCGTTACGAAGCTTTACATGAGGTTTTCCCAGGATCAAACTTCACGACCGACTTGTCTCAGTTCATCAGTCATTTGCGCTTATTCAAAACTTCAAAAGAAATCGAAGCTTTGAAAAAAGCCGGTGAAGAAGCCGACTTTGCTTTTCAAATTGGATTCAACGCGATCAAGAGCGGCGTAACCGAACGTTATATCGCTGGCGAAATCGAAAATCAGCTCAAATTGCAAAAAGGTGTGATGCATACCAGCTTTGAAACGATCGTACAAGCTGGAATCAATGCAGCAAACCCGCATCTAGGTCCAACCATGACTAAAATCAAGCCTAACGAGCTCGTTTTATTTGACTTAGGAACGATGCATGATGGTTATGCTTCAGATTCAAGTCGTACGGTTGCGTACGGCGAGCCCACATCAAAACAGCGTGAAATTTATGAAATCGATCGAGAAGCACAACAAGCTGCCATCGAAGCTGCCAAGCCAGGCATCACTGCCAGTGAATTAGATCATGTGGCGCGAAAGATCATCGTTGATGCCGGATACGGCGACTATTTCATTCACCGCTTAGGACATGGTATCGGAAAGGATGTTCATGAATTTCCATCAATCATGGCCGGAAACGATCTCGTCATTCAAGAGGGAATGTGCTTTTCAATCGAACCCGGCATCTATATCCCTAATGTGGCAGGTGTTCGTATTGAAGACTGCGGTGTCGTCACAGGAGATGGCTTCCAGCCATTCACCCACACCGACAAGACTTTGAATGTTTTGCCGATTCGAGATTAATCGAGACTTGATCAATAGTGACTGTATCAAAAAAGCGAGATCATATATGTGATCTCGCTTTTTAATATTCAATTATAATCGATTAATCTTTGATCTCATCATCGCTTGGAGTCGTCTCATCTTCTGAATCCGATGGCTCACTATTGGCCAAGTCTGACAAAGCATCTTCATGAGACGTCTCATCTTCGCTCTCATCATCTTTAGTGTCATCGATCACGATGTCATCAAAGTCTTTGATCTCGGAATCATCCTCAACTGGCTTAGGAAATGCTGCAAGTTGATTTTTGATGATTTCAGTCCCATTATCATATTTTTTCTTCAAGTTAGTTAAATTAGCGTTGTTCTTGATTTTATCCTTAACTTTTTCAACGTCTTCATCTGGAACAAGTAATGAAGTTGCAATAAAACTAATCCCTGCTCCCAATAAGGCGCCTAATAAGAAACTTCCAGTTTTTTTCATGATGACCCTCCTTTGAACTAGTCTTCGCCTCGGCGCCGTTTACGACGCGAAAGCAGACTCACGATTAACGATGAAACAAGTCCCGTTTTAACATGTCCGGCACTAAAAGAAGATGCCCGCTTGACTAAGCGACGCGAACTATGGTTCAAATCACTGACGCTCTGGCCAAGATCAGAAGCAGCTTGAACGACAGGATCCAGATTCTTAACTTTATCTTTCACATCAGCTAGCAAGTCATTGCTCTTATCAAGCAAGTCCTCTGACTGATGAAGCAGCGCATCAACGTCATCGGTCAACTCAGACAGTGTTTTATTTGCTGTCGTTACTGTTTCATCGACCTTCTTCATCGTTTTCGTCACTCGGACAAGAGCCGGGATGGTAAACAACACTAAAAGTAAAAAGGCAACAGCTGCAATCAATCCTGCCAGCGCACCATATGAAATCGTCATAGTTTATCCTCCGTGTTCGCTTATAGGAAAAGTCTAGCATGAAACACGTTTAGACGCAATGACAGAGGTTTATTTTGCTATACTGAAGTTAAAAAGAAGTAAGGGGTAAAAAGATGAAAGCCATCAAATTCAACGATAACTGGTTCAATTGGCAAGACCTTGGACAGCATCTGCTTGAAAAAGTAGGAACGATCATTTTGACGTCAGTGCTTTTCTGGCTTTTTTGGCGTCTTGGCCGTCGAATGCTGCAAAAATATCTACTTGATAACAAAAAAGCGCAAGCCAAAATGACACAGCGCAGTAAAACGATCTCAACTTTAACGATCAATATTTTCCAGTATACGATCTTGTTATTTTATTTTTATACGATTCTGAGTCTTTTAGGATTACCTATCGGAACGCTGCTTGCTAGTGCCGGGATTTTCTCTTTGGCAATCGGCATGGGAGCTCAAGGCTTCGTTAGTGATATTGTCAACGGTTTCTTTATTTTGAGCGAAGGCCAATTCGATGTCGGAGATGTCGTTCAAATCGATGAGGAAGTCGGCAACGTCATCGCACTCGGTCTGAGAACGACGCAACTGAAAAGTACAGATGGAACGGTGATCTACATTCCTAACCGTCAAATTAAGACAGTTCGCAACCTTACTCGCGGTGGTATTGGGGTGAACCTCGATTTACAGCTTCTGGCAGAAAATGACTTGACTTTAGTCGAAAGTACACTCAATCACGTCAATGAATCACTTGAAGGGAAACTTCCTCAGATCATCAACGGCCCGACGCTTGTTGGTGTAACCGATCAGATTGGTTCAAGCTTAAATTATCGTATTCATTTTCAAGTTTCAGCCGGATCAGAAAGTTTGGTCAAAGACGTTTATTTCAAGCATTACATTCAAGCACTTCAAAAGGTCAACGTCACCTTTGCTTCAACGAACCTTTTGCTTTCATGATCGTTTCCTGAGCCACTCTTTGTTCCCACCAAGGCTGAATCGTCGCTAAAAGTCGTTTTAATGCGATCCCACGATGTGAGATCGCATTTTTTTCGCTTAAACTCATTTGGGCAAAAGTTTGCTGCTTTTCAGGAACATAAAAAAGTGGATCATAACCGAAAAGTTGTTTACCTCGTGGAAAAGGCAGGATCAATCCTTTGATTTCACCTGTCACGATCAGATCTTGATCGAATTGTCCTGGCCATGATAAAACGAAAGTCGTATGGAACGTCGCTTGCCGCTGAGCCAATGGCACGCCGCCTAAAGCTGCCAACAGCTTTGCATTGTTTTTCGCATCATTATGCGCTTCTCCAGCATACCGTGCTGAATGTACTCCTGGCGCACCATTCAGTTTATCTACCATTAATCCGGAATCATCTGCTAAAGTAACCAGATGGCTAAATTTCGACAGTTGGTGTGCCTTTTTTTGCGCATTTGCCACAAAAGTCAGCCCGTCTTCAATCACTTCGGGTGAATCATCGAGATCTGCCTTGGTGATGACGCGAATCGGAAAATCATTTTTTTCTAAAGCTTGCATCACTTCTTGGGCCTTATGCTGATTTTCGGTGGCAAAAAGTATTTCCTTATTCAATTTTCTCTCCCCTCAATCCACATGCAAGGTTTCAAGAGATGGGTCGTTCAACCATTGCCGCGCAACTTTAGTAAACTTAGCAGCTTGGCCTGTCGTATAATAGCGGTGATCTGGAATCTGCTTATCATCAGCCAGCAAACCGTCACGTCTCAAAACGTTTTGTGTATATTGTGACACTTGATCAGCAGGATCAACGAGCATGGTTTTAGGCGACACGACACGACGAATCTCAGATGCGATGATCGGATAATGGGTGCAGCCCAAAACCAAAGTATCAAAAGTATCTGCTTTTAATGGTGCAAGACTTTTTTCAACGACCTTTTGACGGATTTCTGGTCCTTCATCTGCTTCGACCAAGGGCGCTAACAATGGCGCAGCAAGTTGGGAAACCTGAATTTCATGATCACGTGCCTTAATCTCATCGACATAAGCCTCTGAATTGACGGTCGCAGTCGTTCCAATCACTGCAACTTTTTTCGTTTTTGTCGTTTGAGCAGCTGCTAAAGCGCCTGATTGGATCACACCAATGATTTGACGGTCGATTTCAGGAGCGATCACCTTCATCGCCGTCGCGGTCGCCGTATTGCAAGCAAAAATAATGATCTTAACATCCTGATCGAGCAAAAAGCGAACGAGATGACGTGTCAAAGAAATGATTTCTTCTTTAGGGCGATCGCCATACGGCATATGAGCTTGATCGCCAATAAAGATGGTTTTTTCATTGGGCATCTTTTCAATTACTTTTTTAACGACGGTCAAGCCACCCAATCCAGAATCCAACAGGCCAATTGGACGATTATCCATTTTACGAGATGCTCCTTTTAAATTAATCTTAGATTCGTTTTCACTGTTCTCCATTTTAATGTATTATGATTAAGAAAACAAAAGAGGAATGAATTTAAATGCAGGAAACGAACGAACATCTTTACTTTATCAACCAGCTTTACCGTGATTTCATCTTACCTGATATTTTAGGCCAAGACACCGTTCCCATTTTATACTGGGCCGGAAAACATCTTGCTCAGAAATATAAAGTCACGACTTTAGACGATTTGACAGATTTCTTTCAAATGGCTGGTTTTGGTCATCTTGTACTGACAAAGAAAACCAAAACGACTTATCTTTTCACACTTGATGGTCAAATCGTCGCAGACCGAATCGACAGCGGCTGTCAAGAATTCACATTAGAAAGCGGACTGATTTCCGCTTGCTTACAGACTTTTCTGGGAAAAAACACAGAAAGTCGCGTCACGATCCTCGACAAAGCACATCGTGTCGAAATCAAAGCACAATTTAGCTGATCAAAAAGCCCTTCATTCACATAAAGGGCTTTTTGATTAATCTGTATATTGATCTAAAATTGCATTTAACTTTTCTTTAGGTGTATAACCCGTGATTCGATCGACGATTTCGCCATTTTTCTTGACGATCAAAGTTGGAATTGCCATGATTCCTAAATCTTTGGGCGTGTTTTGATTTTCATCCACGTCCATTTTAGTAAACCGGACATCTTGACGCTCTTTAGCCAACTCATCGATCACTGGCCCTTGCATCTTGCATGGACCACACCAAGTTGCCCAAAAGTCAGTTAAAACGACGCCTTCGCTTGTCTCATCCTTAAAGTTCGTATCTGTGATTGCATCAACCATATCAATCCCTCGCTTCTTAAAAATAACTTCTTTATGGCATATCATAAATTAACCACTTACTTTTTGCAAGTAATTAGTCTATTTTAAAACAACGATCGTCGCACCATTACCGCCCTCATTTGCGGGCGCATAATCGAACTGTTTGACGTGACGCGATTTTTTCAAATATTGCCAGACGCCATGACGAATCGCACCCGTTCCAATACCATGAATGATCAAAACCGTTTCAAGGCCCGCCAAAAGTGCGCCATCCAAGTAACGATCCAAATTTGCGATTGCTTCATCATACCGTTGACCACGCAGATCAAGCTGACTGTGAACACTGCTTCGTTTCAAAGTCCGTGTACTAGAAATGGGATGAGAAGTTTTCTTTTCAACTTTTTGACGATCGACCTTTTCCACATCGCGATCACTGACTTTTGCCTTGATGATGCCGATTTGAACTTCGAAATCATGTGGTCCCAATTGCTGTGTGATCGTTCCTGATTGTCCATAGGACAGCACTTTGACTTCATCGCCAACTTTGACTTCATGGCGCTTTTTTTCGCGTTTCAACACCTTATTCTCAGAAAGTCGTTCCGTTTGTTCTTGAAGTGCGTTGAAGGCGCCTTTTGCTGCAATCACTTGATTGGTTTTGACGGCAACGCCATTTTGCGCTTGTGCTTCTAAACGATCAATGATCTTTTGAGCCTGTTGACGCCGTTTTTGAATAATCCGATCCGCTTTTTCTTGTGCAAAGGCCAGTTGTTGATCAACACGTTGTGCGTACCAATCCAAAGCTTGTTGCAATCGTTGCTGCAATTTTTGACTGCGGACAAGTCCTTCTTCTAATTGCTGCCGTTCATCCGTCACCGCTTTGGTTTGCGTATTCAGTTTGGCAATCATTTGATTGAGGTCAGAATCATCGTCTTTGATCAGTGCTTTTGCACGTGTGATCACTTCAGCAGACATCCCTAAACGTCCAGCAATCGCAAAAGCATTACTTTCGCCAGGAATACCGATCTGCAGACGATATGTCGGTGACAATGTCTTAAGATCGAAAGCCATCGAGGCATTGATCGTACGCGGTTTATTGTAGCCATACAACTTTAATTCTGGATAATGGGTCGTCACTGCGATCTTTGCCTTTGAACGATGCAGCTCATCTAAGATTGCAATTGCCAGACTCGCCCCTTCTTCAGGGTCTGTACCCGCACCAAGCTCATCGATCAAGATCAAATCATGTGCATTCGCATGTGCCATGATATGAATGATGTTATCGATATGTGATGAAAATGTACTGAGCGACTGTTCGATTGATTGCTCATCCCCGATATCCGCATAAACCTGCTCAAAAACCGCAACACGACTATCTTCATCAGCTGGGATGAAAAGACCAGATTGTGCCATCAACTCCAACAATCCCAATGTTTTCAAAGTCAGCGTCTTGCCGCCTGTATTGGGACCTGTGATGAGCATCGTGTCAAAAGACACTCCTAATTGAATGTCATTCGCAACCACCTTTTCAGGATCCAGCAAAGGATGACGTGCCTGGCGTAATTCAATCTCTCCTTGCACAGATAGTCTTGGCTCTGTTGCTTTCATCTCTTTAGCCAATTTGGCTTTAGCACTCATGAAATCTAATGCGGTCAGACTATTGGCGATTTTTAAGAGTTCTGTCTGTTCATCCGCAGCCAAAAGTGACAAATGATGCAAAATCTGATGGATTTCTTTTTTCTCATCTGCCAAAAGCCCTTGTTGACGGTTATTCAGCCCTAGAACAGGCTCAGGCTCAATGAAGAGTGTTTGCCCACTCGCACTTTGATCATGGACGACACCACCAAATTTAGCGCGATAAGCAGCTTTGACTGGCAAAACATAACGCGAATCACGAATCGTAATGATGTTTTCGGACAGATATTTTGCTTGATGTTGCAGATAATCATTCATTTTCTGCTTGACTTCAATCTCATTTGAGTTCAAGTCATGCCGAATCTGTGCCAAGCGCGAGGATGCCGTATCTAATAAAGTCCCATCGAATTCAAGCGACTTTTGCAAAGCATGAAACAATTCTTTAGGAACGGATAGCGCTTTCAGCGACGTTTCAATCGCACTCATGTCTAGCTCACGTTCTGCAAGATCGGATGTAAAGTCAGTCACATTTTGTCCTAAAGTTAAAATCAACAAAAGGTTGCCTAGTTCTTGACGGTTGAGGTCTGCTCTGATTTTAAGCCGTTTGGCAACTGACGAAATATCATCGAAATTGGTTATCGGAAGTGGCCCTTTGACACGTAAAATCGTTGCCAAGGCCAGCGTTTGCTTAAGCTGACGAGAGACTTCATCAAAGTCAGAGCTTGGTCTCAATTTTTGCGCCCAAGCTTTAGCAGGCTGCGTCACGGC
>DICX01000058.1 GCA_002417825.1 Lactobacillus sp. UBA5815
CACCACAAGCTTTCAAGATCTTATCACTTGGACGCCCATCAAGTTCACGATACCGCATCATCAAGAAAATACTGTAATCAACTCCCAAAGCAATCAGCATGATGAAACTGAAGAATGGTGTGTTCCATGTTAGCATGTCTTTGTGCATCAGCATCTTGACCAAGCCTTGGTTGATCGATAATGACCCAACATAAGCGATGAGTAACGTTCCCAAAATGAAGAGCGGTTGCAAGACAGACCGTGTCACGAAGATCAGTGCGATTCCGATTCCGATCAGCATGATGGCTGCAGTCCGGACAAAATCGGAACTAGCAGTCTTCTTCGTGTCATAAATCTTAGAAGACTCACCACCGACTGCGACTTGTGCATTCTTTAAACTCGTCCCCTTCAGCGTCTGCTTTGCCATTTGACTGACTTGGTGAGCTTGACTCGTAGCAAGATCACCACTAGGGCTGGATTTAAAGACGACGATCAATTGTGCTGATTTTTTATCCGCACTTAAATAGTTATTGATCGACTCTTGAAATTCATGATTTTGCAAAGCTTCCTTTGGAATGTAGAACTCATCCGCAGCTGAAGAATTTCCTAAAGCTTTTAAATAAGTGGATCCAGTACTCAACCCAGCGTTGACTTTGTCGATGCCCTTTGTCAAAGTCGGTGAACTCTCATAAAGTTGTGAAGCACCTTGATTTAACTGAATGACACCTGGCAAGCTTTGGTTGACAGCACCTTGAACTTGATTCAAGCCATTGCTCAATTGATTCAAAGCCTGAACTGCCCCTGGTAATGCAACGTTTGAAGCAGATGCCAAGGTATTGACCTGTGCTTTCAAAGTTTGGACTTGACTCATCAATTGATTGAGGTTTTGTGCTGACCCAGAGACTTGTGTCATCGAACGGCCTAGAGATTGATCAGCCGAACCAGCAGCTTGCAAGTTGCCAGCGACTTTCTTCAATTGTGCCGCTGTCGACGCTGTCTTCTGATCGGCTTGATTCTTAACACCTGACATGATCTGCGACATGGTTGCTTCCATGACTTGCTTTTGTGCTGGCGTCAATTGTGCTTTAGCTTCTGCTTGTTGATAAGCCTGCATGAGTTGTGCAACATCGATGTTCGTACTGCCGCTATTTTGCAACGCTTGCAGCGTTTGTCCGGCAGCAGTTAAATTGCCGCCGATGACTTGTGCTTGAACCCCAACGTTAGTCAAATTCTGCTTCAAAGCTGAAGTATCCACCCCAGCATTGGATTGCTGCAACGCACCATTCAATCTTTGAATACCAGAATTGATTTGAGGAATCCCGCTTTCGAGTTGTGCCAATTGGGTTGCATTAGAACCGCCGAGTTGACCAGATAATTGCGTACTCAACTGGTTCAACCCATTGACCAATTGTTGTGAACCTGATTGTAACTGTCCCAAACCATTCGTCATCTTGGACGAACCATCGCTCAATTTGGTTAAACCATTTTGAGCAGTCGCAACACCTGATGTCACAGTTTTCATCTGTTGATTGACGTAAAGTTTTTTAACTTTTTCACCATAAGGCTGTGTCACTGACGTGGCAAAATCAACATCTTTAGATGCCTGCAATTTCCGTGTCAATGAGTCGATTGCCTTAAGGTCTTTTTCATTATCTAAAGAATGATCGGCTTTGATGTATAAATAGGTCGGTTCTGCCAATCCTTTAGAAAAATGTTTTTGAACGATTAATAATCCTGCCTTAGATGGCGTACTATCTGAAATTTCTTGCGTATCATCATAATTCAAATGATTCGAATACATCATGATAAATGGTATCGTCACCACCGCAACGATCAACAGATAAGTAACTGGCCGTTTAAGCGTTCCAGCAGAAATATTGTGCCACAGCTTTGATGTCGTTTCGCCTTCAAATTTTTTGACTGGCCAAAACATCTTTTTGCCCAATATCGCCATGAAAAATGGGTTCAACGTTAACAAGACGATCAATAGGACAGCGACACCAACAGCGACACCAACGGCAGACTGATAAACTGAAAAGTGAGCTAAACCTAAAGCAAAGAAACCGATCAAGATCGATGATCCTGAATAAAGAATCGTCTTCCCAGCTTTATGTTGGGCATCTTTAGTTGCTTCCCACTTTTCCATACCCTTACCCAAGTTTTCTTTAAACTTGTCATAAAGCAAGATGTTATAGTCTGTCCCGATGCCGAACAGAACGATCACCATGAAAACTTGTGTAAAGTTTGAGAATGGAAAATCAACTTTATCCACTAAATTCGTAACGATCGAAAAAGCAGTGATAAACGAAACACCCACCGTTAAAAGAGAAATCAGCGGAACGATCGGCGATTTGAAGACCAAGACTAAAACGATAAAGATGAAGATGATCGAAATGACTTCTGTCTTTTTGATCCCTTCCTGAACAGCTGCCGAGAAATCATCAGTTAGGATGTCAGCACCTGTAATATAGGTACGTAATCCCTTTGTCTTGATGGCTTTCGTCAATTGCTGATTGATCTGGCTGACACTGCCATGGCTTTTTGATACATAAAATTGTGCAACGACCGTCGTTTTGTCTTTTGCAATCAGCTTCTTTTTTGTCGCGATATTGTCATATGGGGCCAACATCGTTTTGATGCCAAGCTTTTTCTTGTTATCTTTCAAGTACTTAATCGTTGACTTGACGTTCTCACGATCTTCGGCAGTCATCTTACCATCTTTTTGATTAAAGACGGCCGCAATCTGATACGTGTTCTTTTGATGATGCCCCCATTGATTTTGAATATTATCTGCTAATGAACTTTCGACATCAGCAGGCAATCTGATTTCAGAATGCTGTCTCGTCAAAGTATTGACGTCCGGCAACGTGAAAATCGCGATCAAGACGATCAGGATCCACGCGACCAAGGCGCCTACATGATTTTTGATTAAGCGCTTCATTTTTTCATCCTTCCTCTATGATTCGCTTGTCTTAGGACTGACGAGACGCAACAACATTTCATGATAATTTTCACTAGCTTGTTGTGCATCTTCGTCTTTGAACATTTTTGAACGATCAAAAAAAACATACCCTAAAACTGCGCCAAGCAAAGCGTGGATTGAAATAACATGATCTTTGTTGACGTCGATCTTTTTCCCCAAATCAAGAATCTCCATCACTTTTTGTGCAATCGCTGCGTCGATCGTATATTCATTCAACGTAAAAAACGTGCTGGCGATCGCACGATCACTCAACAAAAAATCACGAATGATATCTGCAAATCGATAAACTGCTTCTTTACCAGACAAGCCGATGACCTCTTGCATCAACTTTTGACGTAAGAACTCTAAGCGACGAGCTGCTACTAAAGATAAAAGTTCATGTCGATTGGACACGTAATGATACAGTGACTGTGATCGAATTCCTAAGGCTTTAGCCAGTTTAGGCATCGTTACAGCAGCTAAGCCATCTTCATCAATCATTTGTGTCGCTTGATCGAGTACTTTGTTCAGATCGAGCGTCCTTTTTTTGACCATTTTTACCTCCACTTTTGTTGACAAGAGCTAATATAGCACTTCATTCCGTAGATTACAATCTACAAGTAGTAGATTCTTTAAATTTTACGACAAACATTATACGCAGAATTACATTTTAACAGTATTCGAAAGTGATAAAATATAAAATAGAAAAAGTAGAAAGCGTATTCATTAAATGAAGAAATGGCTCTTAACGAATTTGATTACAATCGTAACCTTTGGAATTGGATCACTTTATCTTTTGGAACTTGATTTTTCCGATACACCACTTGGCCAAGATGCAGGACGTATCTGCTTAGCATTCGTTCTGATCTGTCTTTTTGGAATGCTTGCGCAATTTCAAATTGCTTGGGGATTTTATGTTTTTGGCAAATTTGAAGAAAAAGTGATTCGCCATCTTCCCCGTGCTCAACGTGAAGCTGAAGCAAAAAAAAGAGCTTCTAAAAAAGTCAAATGGCTTTAAATCCATCATGACTTTTTTAAAAGCTTGAATTTATTTTGAAGCTAAAAAGAACTGATCGACGGCTTGACCAAGTGCAGGAAGCTTAGACCCTAATCCATCGCTCACCGCCGCTATCACAACGGTATGTTTGCCTATCGTGATTAAAGCAGCTGAATTATGAGCGTCACTGATTTGCGCAATCGTGCCAGAAACATTTTGACTAATCTTACGAACCGGATATGATGCCAGCTGCGTCAACACTTGCCGATCCCAAGGATTACCAAGGCCTTTTCCCTGATAAAGTGCTTGAAGCGTGACGGATAAGTCTGTCGCAGTCGTCACGCCAACTTTTGATGCACCAAACTTAGCGGTGATCTTGGTTTGAGATGCCCCATATTGTCGTGCAACACGATTAACACGATCCGGCGTAACCACCTTCAACATGATGTTGCTTGCAGTCAAATCATTATGCAGCATCTGTGTAATGATATATTGATCGCCATATGTCGTGCCAACGCGTAAACTAGAACTGTGTCCAACAAGTTCAGCAGCAGTAACTTGATGTGTTGCGTTGGCCTTGATAGCACCTGTCTTGACGGCTTGCTGATAAGCCAAAAGGACATACAGTTGTAAAATATTACCGACATTGAATGTTTTTTGCCCTGTATTCATGACTTGCGCAGATTTTCCCTTAGCAGAAATTTCATGAACATCAACGGCATAACGGGCCAGACCGGTACCAAATACAGATTTGATTTTCGCCGCCAGTTGACGATTGCTTTTAGCCGTGATTCGAACGCGGTGTGATTCTGGCAACTGACTTTGGGAACGTGAAGAAACGATCTTATTCGTGCCGTTTTCAATAGTCAGCTTTGCGTTTGCTTGCTGATGAAGACTTGTCGAATAAAGCATCAATGCACAGAAAGAAGTGATAGCGGAGCCAATTAAAATATGATTTTTCATACAAATTCCCTTTTCGATTCATCTTACTGTCACTCATTTTAACGCAATCAAAAAGTGACATTTTTTTCTTCAAGTGTCTTCACGAACTGTATTATAACGAAATCAACTCGTTTTAGCAGAATCACTGGTTCAGTTTACAGATTATTTTAACAAAAAGAGAGGAAACTCATGACTTATAAAATTGGCGTCGATGCTGGTGGTACACATACCACTGCCATTGCTTACGACGATAACGGAAAAAAATCAGCCCAGAGCGAAAGCGGACAAGGTAATATCATAGTAGATTACGAAGGTGGCCTAAAAAACATCGTTTCTGCGATTCAAGCGGTTCAAGCCAAATTATCTGGGCGTTGTGAGAAAGTCTTAGTTGGTATCGCAGGACTCTCAATTTATGGACATGAAGATCAAATCAGCCATCTCATCTCTGAGCAAGTCGATGCACCTGTTCGCGCAATCACAGATTCAGAGCTGGCTTTTTTGAATGGCTTAGAAGGTCATGACGGCATGATCGTCATTGCGGGAACAGGCTCCGTCGTTAACGGTCGACAAAATGGTAAATGGCTCATCGTTGGCGGATATGGTCAAATCCTTGGTGATGAAGGCAGTGCTTACGCCATTGCCGTTGATGCCATGAAAGAGGCCCTGGCAAGCTGGGATAAACGTGAAGCAAACGATCTGATTCCTTTCTTTACTGAACGATTCCACGTTGAAACGATGGCCGATTGCAATGCACCTTTTTACGAATTGAATCGGCCGCAAGTTGCCGCAATGGCAGAAAAAATCGCTGGACTCGCAGACAACGGTTCTGAAGACGCTAAAAACGTCATCGCACACCAAGCACATTTGCTCGCACAACAAATCATTACTTGTTTTAATCGCTATGATGATCCAAAACCGATGCGGGTTTCATTGACAGGCTCCGTCTTACTCAAAAACACGATGATGCGTGCCCTCATCGAAGATGAAGTCAAAAGTCATTTTGAAGCAGCAACTTTTAGCCTTGCACCTGTGGGCAATGCACGTGGTGTCCTTTTCGACAATGATTCGCCACAAAACTAAAAAGCCTGCTTTTAGCAGGCTTTTTTTATGGCATTCGTCAAACACGAATCAAAGTTAATTGGCTAGCAGTGAGGTTTCCTGTTAAAATCAAAGTTTTATCCTGAGTTCCCTGTCGCTGACCATCAACTTGAACTTGACTAAAAGTCGTTGTCAGATCATCAGATGAGATGTTCCATTCAAGCGGCACATAAAGTTTGACCTCAGAGGCAAAAACACTAAGATTGATTTTAGCATCTGGCGCTGGTAATTCTGCATGTTCAAAAGAAACCGATACGGAGGACGCAAAAGTTTTGATGTTCAAACTTGTCAAAAGATCATCAAAATCAATCTTCTGATGTTGCATCGTTGCATGGACCGTTGTCGAATCTCTTGAAATCGTATCCCCAAAATAACTCGTAAACCGTTTTAAAGTCGGCTGATAAATCAGCGATGCACCAATGCTGATCAAAATACCTGCACCAAACAGTGTCCAATTCGAAACTCGGCTTAATCCCAAAACGGTTCGGTGCAGCATGATCAGAAAAGTCAACAACAGCGTGCTGCTCACGACTAATCGATATTTTACGGCATTCCACAATCCGATCAGCAGCAAAAAAGTTATCGCCAAGTGATCTGTCCATGGATTCGTCCACAGATGCAGACCATCGATCACGAATAAAATGGCCAATAAGATCAAACAAATGCCCCAATTCAAAGATGTTTTTTTCAACTTATCCAGCATCAAAACCCGCCTCCTCTTTTGATTTCTATTTTACACGATTATTCAAAATCAACGTGATAAAAAGGATGGACTGTACAAAAGCAGCCTTTATCCGTTAAGATAATCAAGACAAGATTTTAAATGGAGGCATTTTAACGTGCATAAAAAACTTGAATTAAAAAAAGACGGAAAAACCGTAATGGGACAATTAGATGGTCCTGAACTCCCAGAAGGAAAAGTTGCACCCTTGATCATCTTTGATCAAATTGCACATCAAGCATCTCTTTCTAAAACGTATCGCGATCTCCTGACAAAGCAAGGTGCTTTAACTTTTACTTTCACAGCTAAAAATATCGAAGACGCACAAGAAAAAATTGAGGTTGCTTTTGCATGTCTTCGCGAACGCTCTGAAGTATATGGTGAAATGATTTTATTGGCAGGCCAAGCACAGGGCGCAAGAGCTGCTATGCTGTCAGCAATCGATTTAGGCGCTAGCGTCAAAGGACTGATCCTGCTCAGTCCCAGTTTTCTCTCACAAGATTTGAAACGATTAGGAAACTACCCTGGTCACGCATTGGTTACGGCAGCATCTCAAGATGACATTATACCTTTAGATCAAATCAAAAAAGCAACTCAGCTCATGGCACACGGCGATTTTATCGAACTGCGCAAGGAAGGTCACGTTTATTCAGATGATGCCATCAACCGTGTCGCACATCTAATTCAGCTTTTTATCGTTACGACACTCAATCATTAAATAACCACACAAAAAAAGAGACAAGCGATGCTTGTCTCTTTTTTTGCTATTTTCGTTTATTGTTTCCAAGAACTGTCAAATTTTGCTTTGCCAGCCGTGATGGCAGAATCCCAATTTCCTTTTTGAGCTTGTGCAAAGATTGTCTGCATGATCGTGTTCAATTGACCATAAGCGGCATTTGAATCTTTTGTAACCGGAACAGAATATAGATGCTTAGTCGTCTTAGCTAATTGAGCAGGAACTTTGCTCGTCTTAGAAGACTTGTAAGCTGGTGCATTCATTGCAGCCTTTGTTACTGGAATATAACCAGTTTTGTTGGCCCACTTGATTTGTGAACTCTTTGAGACCAAGAACTTGATGTATTTAAAGGCTGCTGCCTTTTGCATTGCAGAAGCATGACTGAACATGTAAATGTCCGTTCCTTGCTGCATGTTATAAGTTGACGGACGTGGCGCAACACCATAAGTGAACTTAGAACCAACGCCCTTCTTCACAAAGCCTTCACCTGCAGAAGTTCCAATGAACATGGCAACTTTTTCATTGGCGAAAGGTCCTGAAAGATAGTTTTCTGAGCCTGCTGTTCTGAAGTACCCTGCTTTGATTCCTTTAGCGTAGTAGTTGATGACTGACTTAGAATCACTACCTGTAAAGTTGACTTTGCTTGATAAGTTGATTCCCTTGTCTTTCATCCCTAATACGTAGTAGTTGGACAGTGAGTCAAAGCCTGCACCAACGACTTTATGGTTGCTCTTCTTGTAAATTTCTTCTGAAGCGCTACGCAACTCAGCCATTGTCTTAGGAACTTTAACGCCATATTTATCAAGAAGCGTCTTGTTGTAGACTAAGACTTCAACCGATTTGTTGAATGGAATCCCGTATTGCGTGCCGTTGATCGTTGCGCCAGAAAGCAGATCAGTGTTGATGTCACTTGCAGAGGCAGAACCCCAACCAACGTTCTTGTCATTGATATAAGGTTTCAAATCAACGAGCATCTTGCTCTTAGCTGCGTTCCAAAGCCAGCCGGGATAAGCTTGCGTGATCGTTGGCAAGTTGTTTGGCGACTGCAGCGTCGAATTGATCTTGGCTTGCAAATCTGTGTACTGACCTTGATATTGCAGCTTAACTGTTACATTCGGATTCTTTTTCTCAAAATCAGAAGTCAAACTTTTCAGCGTAGATTCCTGAGCTCTAGACATACCATGCCAAAAGACAACTGTCGTCTTTTTAGTGATCTTTGCTGGAATTTTTGACGAACTAGAACTTGATGACGAGCTGCCATTCTTTGAGCAAGCCGCTGTACCAAGCAATGCCAAGGCAGCAATCGCTGTCACAGCAATCTTTCTAGTAAACTTCATGTGGATGATCCTCCCAAAAAATAAAACGAAACAACAATTGATTGATTTTTTAACTAAGCGTGATTGGAACGCCACGCTTAGGCAAAATCCTTTGTCCATACGGGTTTTCTTCCAGCTCCGGGTGCAATGTGTGCACGGGGGTCAAACAACGTGGCTGGATTCCCGAAATAATCGTTTTGAGTTCCGCAATATCGGCATGTCCCGAACAACGCAAAGGCACGAATTCGATATCATGCTTTTGAAATTGTGTCACAAACGGCCGATAAGCCGGATCAAAATCACCTAATGGTTCTGCATTGCTGTGAATGTATAGACCACTTGACTGCAACTGATCAAAATGTGCAACTGCCTGCCAAAAATATTCATGGTCATCAGCTAAGAGTTTGTCGTATGAAATTTCAAGCTCTGGCTTTAATATACTGATTTTTGACTCGTCTGGCAAGTAGTAAAATGGAATATCTTCGTTCAGTGCACGTTTGAGTAATGCTGCCCTTTTGGCATGCAAGACCACTTTGCGCGGTGAGTCAGAAACTAAACGAAGCAAACGTTCAACGTTCGTCAAATAAGTATTGAACGTCAATTGACGTTGCGGATTCTCAGTTTGATAAGCAACCATACGCTGAATCAGTTCAATTTCATTTTTAGGACCTGAAAATTCTTCTGAAGTGTCTTTTGCAGTTTCTTCCGGCCACGAATAAGCCGTTCCTTCTAAAATCAGCAGATCACAATTTTTGGCTTGCGCCATAAAATCACGGACCCAATCAGGATGATACCCATGTAGCCGAATATCTCCCGTATAAGCGATCAGCTTGTCGGGCGTCTTGATCAACAGACCAGTCGCACCATACGCATCATGATCACTGGGCCAGATCTGCAAAGTCAAATCACCGACTTGAATCTTCTTCTTGAGTGGTGCCGCGATGATTGGTCGCGTGTAGGCCTGATTATGCCCTGCTGCCGGCAATAAAAAAGTCCCCTCTTCATTGAGTGCCGGCAACAAATGTGCAGTGATCGGCCCAGCATAAAGCGGAATCTGCGGGGCTAAGAAATTCAACATCCGACTATGATCCAAGTGAACATGAGAAATGTAAGCAGCACTGTGCTTGAATCTGCTCTCATCCAATGGTTTGCCTGTAAGTTTTGGATCATACAAATTATCGACATCTGGGATGATTTGATTCTTCACCAACGTTGCCCAATTTTCATCGGGAAGATTCAATTCCGGCCGAAAAACCGTTCCCAAGTCGAAAAAGACATGGCTATCGCCATAAGCCACTTCGATCACGTTGCCGCCAATCGTGTTAAGCCCGTTATAATAAGTCACCGTCGTACGATCAAGCTTTAAGGTCATTGCGTACCACCCCGCGAATAATTTGTTTTCTGAAGATAAAGTAAATGACTAATATTGGCAACACAGTCAATGTTGCAGCAGCCAATTGCAACTCTGTCTCACTTCCTGCATCAGAAGCAAAGGCGGATAGTCCATTGTTCAACAGCCGCATGCTGTCCTCATTCGTCACCAATAACGGCCATAGGAAAGAATTCCATCCTGAGATAAAACTGAGCAGGCCTACTGTGAACAAACCACCCTTCGACATTGGAACCAAGATACGCCAAACATATTCCCAATCAGAAGCACCATCGATCATTGCTGCTTTGTAAATCGTTGGCGATATTGCGCCAAAATAAGTCATCAAATAGTACATATAGAAAATCGACGTCAAGAACGGCAATACGAGCCCGATATAAGTGTTCAAAAGACCCATGCGTGCGATCGTGTTATAATTCGTGAAAATAATCGCTTCGCCAGGGACCATCAGCAATGAAAGCATGATGACTTTGACGACAGCTTTTCCTTTAAATCGCAAATTAGTCAATGCAAACGCACCTAAGATCGAATTGAACAACGAAACGATCGTCGTGACAGATGCGGTGATCAGCGTATTCAAGAAATATTTAGCAAAAGGGGCTTCTGCAAAAACTTTGCCATAATTTCCCCACTGTAAATGATGGGGAAAGAATGTCGGCGGAATCGTCGTCGTTTCTTGAAAGCTCATCAATCCGCCTAAAATCATATAAATAAATGGGAAAACGGTGATGATCGCAAAGATTCCAACAAAAAGATAGACCAAGAGCAGTCCAAAATTTATTTTTTTCATGTTACCGTCCAATCCGCTTCATCATTTTACGCTGTAAAAACGTCACGACTAAAATAATCAAGAACAAGACCACTGTAGCTGCCATGGCAACGCCTGGCGTTCCGACCATTTGGAATTTATTATAAATATAGTAAACCGCCGTCGTCGCAGAATTACCGATACCAGCTTGTCCGTTGAACAATGCATAAACCTCTGTATAAATCTTGAACGCACCAATGATGTTCATCGTCAAAAGGAAGGCAATCGTTGGAACGAGTTGTGGCATCGTGATCCGCCAAAATTTTTCATTTCCAGACGCGCCGTACATATCTGCCAATGTGTAGTAATTGGGGTCGATGTTGCGCAAAGCGCCCATCAGGATCACGATATTGAAAGCTAAACTCGTCCAAATTCCAAACAAGATCAAGGTCGTCATGTTCATGCTGGGATCATCCAACCAGTTTGGTGCCGGGAAGTGAATCAACCGCAATAAAAAATTCAGCATCCCATAATCGCCATTGAAGATATAGCGAAAAACGATTCCGATTGCGATGGTCGATGTCACATATGGCATGAAAAACATCGTCTCAAAAAAAGATTGGTGACGGATCTTTGAAAAAATCGACCAAGCCAGAAAGATCGAGATGACTAACGCAGACGGAACTGCGATCACGGCATAAAGCAGTGTGTTCTTCAATGCCCGCCAAAACTCAGGATCCGTAAAGATATATTGATAGTTGCTGACCCCTGTCCATTGCAGGTTGATCAGGGGACCACTTTGAAAACTCATCCCCAACGCACGTAAAATCGGAAAGATACTGAATAAACTGACAAAAATAATCGTTGGTAGTAAATACAGCCAAGCTTTTTTGTTATTCGTTTTCATCAATAAACGCGCTCCCCATTTGGCTTAAAAATAAAGACACGGTCAAGAGCCATTTTCAAATGAATGACATCACCATGATGAAGTTCCCTATCGCCTAAGCCGATCAGAGACCGCGCTTGATGACCATCATGTGTAAATTTCAAGATACATTCACGACCGATCAACTCAACATCGTCGATCGTTTCCGTGAGCTGTCCATCTTCTTCGTCAACTGGCAGGATGTTTTCCGGACGGACCGATAACATATATTGACCGTCTTCAAGCGGCGACTTGAAACGATCTTCTGACAACAAGTTTTGATCAAACGCAAAATCACTGCCTTTAACCGTTCCACCTTCAACCGTCACTTCAAAATTATCGATTACCGGATTGCCGATGAAATTGGCAACGAATTGATTGTTAGGCTCCAAATAAAAACGCTGACCGATGTCATCTTGTTGAACGATACCATTATTGAATAAGATGATCTTATCCCCGATGGAAAGCGCCTCTTCTTGATCATGTGTCACAAAAAGCGTCGTTATCCCGACTTTTTTGACTAAAGCTCGGATTTCTTCACGAATCTGAAGGCGAAGACGTGCATCCAAATTACTGAGCGGTTCATCCATCAGTAGAATCTTTGGCTCTTGTACGAGTGCACGTGCAATCGCGACACGCTGCTGCTGCCCACCAGACAATCGTACAGGTCTTTGATCCGAAAAACGCATGATATCCGTCAATTTCATGTACCGCTCTGCAATCTCTTGCGCTTCCCGTTTATTCTTTTTATGCTCACCGACCGTCAACGGAAACATCACGTTTTGCAAGACAGTCATGTGCGGGTACAGCGCATAATTTTGAAAAACGTACCCGATATTGCGGTCTTTAGGTTCCGTATTGATAATTGACTTGCCGTCGAAACGGATATCACCACTCGTCGGCTTCAATAAACCAGCAACCATGTTCAAAATCGTCGTCTTGCCACAACCACTTGGGCCAAGCAAACAAACCAGGTCACCCTTTTTAACGTTAAAAGAAACGGATTTAATAGCTTGGTAGCCGTTATCTTCGTAAACTTTCTGAAGATTATCGACTTCGATAAATTTTTCTTCGTTCATTTGCCTCTCACCACAATACCTTGAAATCAGGACACACATCTTTTCAATAAAATTTTAGGCTATCCGACATGAAATCACAAATATAATTTTTCAATCCTTCTCGAAGAAAGCGCTAAAAAAGGTCTGATCAAAGAAATTTGGTCAGACCTTTTAAAATCATAAATTATCACCACGCTCAAATTGATACTTCGAATTCATCAGCGTTTGCCGAACGAGATCGCTCATCAAGTGATCCGTTTGATCCAAGACCCATGAGGCGATTCGGTCGTTTTCCCGCGTCAAATAAGCCGTTAATTCAGCGGTTGATTTTTCACCAGCTTGTGCATCGCACTGATCAACATGCTGGATGGCATGGCTTTGGCACAGTTCACGATAAGCATTCACCTGATTGATGAACTCATGATAACGTGGCTCAACGAGGACTTGAAGCGTTTTGAAGCGCCAATAAGCACTTGCCTGCGGATCGACATAGTGATCTGCAACTTGATACGGTTGTGGCGTTTTCTCAATATTCGTATAAAAAGGCACGTATGGGCTGTAAGCATAAAAGCCAAAGTTCAGCCATTGAATCGCAGCAAATGATTCAGGGACATCATGGCGAATCTGCAAAATACAGCTGGACTGATTCCGGTCAAGCGCAATCGAACGGAATTTTTTTTGTTGCTTATCATCCCCAGAAGCATAAGTCCCAAAGGGATCATAAACCGTACCGTTATAGTGACTGCTCAAAAAGAACTGGACGTCTTCAATGGCCAATTTCTTTTCTGGATATTGAATAAAAGGAATATTTTGACTCGTTGGTGATTGCGAGACGCTCGGCGTGAACAACTTTTGACCATACCAAGAACGCGGTGTGTTGTAGTAGGCATCTGCTTCATCTTGTGTTCCGAAAATATTGCGGAAATTGAATCCTTTTAGATTGTTGTTCAAATGATGGTGAGATACGAAATCACGAAGCGTCGACGCAAACATAAAATGATCTGGATCATCAAAATCGATTTCTTCGATACACATGATATTGGGTGCGATCGCATAGGCTTCATCAGGGATTCGTTGTGCGACCCATTGGTGACCAGCGCCAGTTTCAAGATACCAAACCTCATCGTGATCACTAAAAGCGATTCCGTTTGATTCGCCTGTCCCATATTTTTCGATGAGTGCGCCTAACCGCTTGACACCTTCCCTAGCGGTCTTCACGAATGGCAAAACCAAATAAAGCATGGCATCTTCATCAACACCATCTTTTACGAGAGGGTCATGTCCTAAACACCGTGCATTCGTCATTTCCGTCTCTGTCGCGCTCATCGCCACGTTGAATTCATTGATCCCTTGCTCGTCCCAACGCCCTTGACTGCGGTCAGCAGTAGGCGTTGACGTCCATCGACAGCCTTTTTCATGCAACGGGACACGAAGACCGTTATACTTTGAAACAAAAATTTCATCATAGGTCTTTGCAAGATGAACTAAAAACTGCTTTTCATTGATACCGTCATACCCATCTTCGTCTCTAGCGATGATCGTCGAGCCATCCAAAGTTGCTTTTTTCCCGATTAAAATCGCTGTACATGATGATAACCGCTTCTTCATCATTTTCCCTCCATTAATATACTTTAATATGATACTTGAAAATTACGATCGACCCCAGCACGTCCAGTCGCATAATCGAATTGATACCCAGGTTGAACGTTGAACAAATAAACATTGAAATCCAAACTGCCATCCGTTGAAATAGCTTGCAAATTGATGCCTCTCGCCATCAACTCGCTACCTCTAAAAATCGGTGTCGCTTGATAAATGATTTTTTTGTCTTCTCGCAAAGCCTGACGCACTTTTGCCTCAAATATCGTCTGAATCCGCTGATTCGAAAAAGCCGTTTGCGTGAATAAGTTTTTCATGTTGTTCTGATCTCCAGAAGGGTTGTTCGGATTGTATCGACCATCCTGATCGATCCCTGCTGAAACAGAATAAGCGATCATATGTCCACGATTATAGAGCTGTGTGCCATTACGATGATTATAATGCCAACCCGTTGGTTCGATAGTCTGTCGAACACGAAGTTCATCGTTGGCAAGATTTCTGGCTTCTAAAAATGCAGTGTTGCTGCTGGAAGTTCGGTTCAATCGATCCAGATTGGAATAGATCACCCGATTGACCGTCCAAGCATTTCTGATCAGTGTCGAATGATCTTGATTAACCACGGTGTAAGCCGCGCCACCTGATTGAAACGTCAAGTTAGCCAAATATTGATAAGTGGTTTGATTCAAGCCACCATATGGCGTCGAAGCTGCTGGTGCTGATGCCGCTGCTTTTTGACTGCTGCTCTGCGACGATTTTGACGCACTAGTGGAAACTACTGATTTCGATGAAGCACGCGATTTGACTTGCAAATGTGAACGTGTCGATTCATGCGATGCAGTTTTTGAATCATGGCCACCGCCACCACTGAATAAACTAAATATCCAAATAACTGCAACAAGACTCAACAGAAGGCTGAAACACCCTGAATTTTGTTTTGCGCGACGCTTTTGTCCTCGCGCCATTTCATCCATCTTCTTCCTAATGATCGTAATATCATTTTTTATTATACCGTGACAAAGACGTCATTGCCCAACTCAATCTTCAAATGCGGTATAGTTAATTTGAATTTACGAAGGAGGTTAAGTGATGAAAACAATACAACTCAACGATGGCAACACGATCCCGGCTTTAGGCTTCGGGACTTATAGTCTCAATGGATCAAACGGTGTCAACGCGATCACTGGTGCCTTGAACACAGGTTACCGTCTCATCGATTCTGCAGTCAACTATGAAAATGAAGGTGCCGTCGGTGAAGCAATTCGGCGCAGCGGCCTTAAACGTAGCGAAATTTTTGTCACGTCCAAATTACCTGGACGTCATCATCACTACGAGGAAGCAATCAATCAAATTCAAGAATCTCTCTACCGTACTGGTCTAGACTATTTTGATCTTTATTTGATCCATTGGCCAAATCCAAAAAGACAACTCTTTACGCAAGCTTGGCAAGCATTAGTCGATGCCAAAAAATTTGGTCTCGTGCGTTCGATCGGTGTTTCGAATTTTGAACCGGAACATATCGAAAAAATCGTAGATGCTACGGGTGTATGGCCAGCAGTCAACCAAGTCGAACTTCATCCATACTTTTCTAATGCACGGGTTCGCGCGTTTGATGATGAACACCAAGTCGTGACGCAGGCATGGAGTCCACTAGGTCGTGGCGGTGAGATCTTTAAAGAACCGCTTCTTCAGCAATTGGCTGAAAAATATCACAAATCTGCAGCACAAGTTATTTTGCGTTGGGAACTTCAACTAGGCGTCGGTGCGATTCCAAAAGCCAACTCATATGCACATCAAATCGGTAATCTTGATATTTTCGATTTTGAATTGACGAATGATGAAGTTGCTTCACTAACCGCTTTGGATCGACCACGTAATGAAAGATTCAATCCATTGACACACGAAGAATTTTAAAAATAACCATTTAAAGTTATAAAAAAAGACGACATCATGTCGTCTTTTTTTAGTGCCTTGCCCACTCATCCAAGCGATTTAGGAAAAAACTTTGTGACCAGCAACGAACCCTTTGACCCTCTCGTTGCCTTTTTCTGACTTCAGTCAAAATCGGTGTACGGCGATCTGCAAAAAGTACGTCAGACAGCAAAACGAGATCCGTCTGATTGGTCAATTCAGGCTGAACCGTCGCACCCAAATGTGACAAAATCGTTTTGAATTCAAACTCAGGACAATAAAACGTTCCTTCAAAAACAACGCTTTTTCGCGCAACCGGATCAAAAGCAAGTGCTGACACAGGTAACTCATCAGTCAACAGATCGACGTTTTTCAGGCTGTGCTGAATTTGCACCAGTTGTGCGCGATTCAGATGATTTTGCAGATAATCGTATACTTTTTTGGTGTCCAAACAGTCATCTAAACCGCGATGCTCTTGGCTTTCTGCAATATCCATACGCTTCATGCAATCGATAAGCCGGTTATGCCGTTCTTGCGGATAAAAGGCACGTGCCAACCGCAAAATATCAACATAATCGTTCGTCAGACGTGGCTGATGATAGGCTTCAGTCAAGTCATAAACAAAATTCAAATCGAAATCGACGTTATAGCCAATGATGACATCTGCACCAATAAATGATCGAAAATCATGAATCGCACGATCGACAGGGACACCATCGGCTAATATTTTAGCAGCATCGATTCCGTTTAATCTCGTCAAAAAAGCTGGAACTTCATTTTTCCCGGGAAATTTCACCAACTCACTATACGTTGCGACCACTTCACCACCACGGACCTTCAAGCCTCCGAGTTCAGTGATACGGTCTCGAGAAGCAGACAAGCCAGTCGTTTCAACATCGATCAACGTATAATCAGTCAAAAAATCAGGTCGCTCAGTTCCCTTCGCCCGAATGCATGCCGCAACTTGTTCAGGCAAGTGAAGCACGCCATCTACGATCTTCATTGTCATTTGTCCTCCTAATTGATAAAACAAAACAATATTTTAGCTTATCAAAAACAACTCAATTTTAACATTGCCATGACTGTCTCTTCTTATGACAAACGTGGCAACAATTCAGCTGGATCTATACGATCAAGTCTCATAGAACGAGCTTGAATCGATTCTGGGAGCGGATTCGCATCAAAAGTCACGTAATGCCACGACTTAAACTGTGAAACAAGACCAGTGATTGGATCACGAAGCTGTGAGCCATTTTCATCTAGACCTAATGACAAAACCACGACACGTTTATCCTCATTTGCAGTTAAAAACCAGCGCAGTGCCATGTTGGTTTCACGGTCGGGCATGAAGCGCTCGTTTAATGCGACTCGAAGTTCCATCGGTTTTTGACAAACTGGACATTTAGGAATCAAATCCGCTGACCGGTCTTTTGTTGCCTTGGCTAAAGCATGCGCGGCGGGAAGACTCGATTGAATGCCATGATTGATCCCGCTGCTACATTGCATCTGCGTCAAATCACCACATAGATTGAACACATGAGCCGGATCGAATCCAGCATTTTCAAAAAAATGACCAAACGTATTCGTCATCACGAAATACGGTCGATGTGCGGTCAGTTTTTTCAATGCAGATAACGCAATTGGCGATTTTGCAGTTTGTGTTTTCAAAATCACGTCTCCCCAAAATCGCCACTTTTCAAAATGATCAGGAAATTTATAGGTCAACGCGTCTGCAAGCGTTTTGAAAGGATAGCGTTGTGACCATTCATGGTAATTTTGGGCAAACGCTCGTTGGTCAAAAAGGGCACCTTCTTGTGGTGCCACGCCGTTTCCAGCTGTGATCAACAAAGCATCTGCTTGGTTCAGCCAATGACGGACATCGCTCAATTCTGACATAAAAAACAACCTCGATTCTTTCTAACGATGCAGTGGGGTTTGATCCCGATTTTTACCATTTTTGGCATGGACACTTGCAATCGTGATCAGCGTTTTAGCTAGGAGCATCATATTTTCAACCGTGACATATTCATAAGGACCGTGAAAATTGGCACCGCCATTGAACAAGTTAGGCGTTGGAATGCCCTTTTCAGTAATGAAATCACCATCAGTCCCACCACGAAATGGCACGATACGCGGCTTGAGGCCTATCTGATGATAAGCTTCAAGGACTAAATTAACGACATAAGGCTTTTTGATTAAAGCTTCGCGTGGTGAATGATATTGATCTCGGATCTTGAGTGAAACACGATCTTCACCCAATTCTTCATTGAGCTTCATGACGGCGTTATGAAGCAAAGCTTTCTTTTGGAGAAAACCTGCTGTATCGAAATCACGGATGATCAAGTCAACACGCGCATGATCCACGTTTCCTTGAACCGAAGTGACCAGCAAAAAGCCATCATATTCGCGGCTTTTTTCAGGGACTTCATCTTTGGGCAGCTGGTCCAAAAAACGATTGGCGATCATCGCAGCATTGACCATCAGACCATAAGCTTCTCCAGGATGAACGACGGTACCCTTGAACGTCACCGTTGCTTCCGCGGCATTGAAGGTTTCATAGGCGATGTCTCCCGGATCACCATTATCCAGCGTATACGCAAATTCAACAGGAAACCGTGCAGCTTTGAGGCGTGCTGCCCCTTTTCCAATCTCTTCATCAGGACCAAAAGCTACCCAAATATCACCATGCTGGTATTCAGGATGCTGAACCAAGCCGCGCAGCATCCCTAAAAGCCCAGCGATGCCTGCTTTGTCATCCGCTCCCAGAAGCGTGTCGCCTGAAGCTGTGATGACGGTTTGACCGATCACTTTTTTTAAAGAAGGAAACTGTCGTGGCGACAGAATGAAATTCTTTTCCGAATTCAGAACAAGATCTCGGCCATCATAGTTTGGAAAAACACGCGGAACGACATGCTGACTGGGAAAATCAGCCGTATCCACATGAGCGACAAAGCCGATCGGTGTCGTTTCTGAATCGCTTTCTGGAAGATTGGCAGGCAATTTCCCCACGACGTAAGCATCTTCAGTATCGTAACTCACTTGTTCCAATCCCAAGCGATCCAATTCTTGTTCGATCTGCTTCAATAAAACAACTTGACCTGACGAAGTCGGGACTTCGTCACTTTCAGCGAAACTGTGCGTGTTAATTCGACAGTATGCTAAAAATTTTTCTGTGATATATTGACGATCCGTAATCATAAAACAGCCTCCTCTACAGGCAGAATCAAGCCTTGATCTATTTGATTATACGCTTGTCTGCAGGATGAAAAAAAGCTTTGACGTTTTCAATATGCGTCAAAGCTTTTGTTTATTTTGTTTAGTATATTTGGTGTTTCAAAAGTACCAAACTAAGAATCAAGCGACTTACAGCTTGCCTAAGATCGAATGCTGCAAAGTTGGGAAGAGATAAATCAGTTGATTGATCTGATCTTTCGTCATCTTGAACTGGATCAACGGCAAAAGTTGGTTGACAATGTCTTCTGCGCGGTCACTGACATTGACGACACCTGTCAAATGATGCTCATGATCAAAAATCAATGTGTTCTTGGCAATCTTTTCACGATCTACTTGCCAATACCAATCTTTCGTCAAGTCTTCTTCTGAAATCAAATCATGATTTTCTTGAGCTTCCTTTTTAGTGACGCCAACTTGAGCAATTCGTGGCGATGTGAAAACAACTTTTGGCATCACTGGATAGACGATTGGCGCTTGCGTTTCACCAATGAAAGACTTCGTTAAATAATTTGATTCAAATGCAGCGGCTGGTGTCGATTGTGGCGCGGATTTTTTCAAAACGTCGCCACTTGCATAAATACCAGCAACACTCGTTTGCAAGTGATCATCAACGATGATGCCATGTGCATCGTACTTGACCCCAATTTTTTCCAAACCGATGCCTTCTGTATTTGGAATACGTCCACTTGCATCAAGAACCCAATCTGTCGTCAGCGTCTTACCATCGGCATAATGAACGAGCGTTTCATCACCCTCCTGGCTCAACGAAGCGACACGTGCATTGGCAACGAACGTCACGCCTCTATCTTCCAAATCTTTGACGACGATGTCAACTGCTTGCGGATCAAATTGACGCAAGGCACGATCGCCATGCATCAAGATCGTCACGTCAGCACCTGCGGCATTAGCCATCGTGGCGAATTCCATACTGATGTATCCAGCACCAATGATCGCGATCCGTTCAGGCAGCGTTTGAAGTGCCATAAAATCTCTGCTGTCATGTGCAAGCTCATCCCCTGGGATATTGAGACGATGCGGACGCAAGCCGGTTGCAATCACGATTTTTGCGGCCGTTTTAGGTTTTCCATCAACGAGAATCGTATGGGCATCCTGAAATTCACCTTTACCATGAATCAAATCGATGCCTGCATCCTTCATCGTCGCCCCGATCATTTGCGGCAATGCTTCAATGACTTCTTGCTTATGCAAGTAATTTTGATGCCAATCGATCTTTGCCTCACCTGGAACGATAGCACTCAACCGTTCTTGCAGTCTTTGCAAAACGACTGGTGCATCGAGCGTGATCTTGGCGTTACAGCCATAATTCGGGCAAGTGCCTCCAATCATATCTGCTTCGATGACACCAACGCGCTGACCACTTTTTGCCAATGGGATCGCACCATCAAAAGTACCATGTCCACTACCTAAATATAAAACATCATAGTCATATGCTGCTGCCATATTTGTTCTCCTTTTTTTATGAATCAGGATCAATCCTGCTAATTTTTAGTATACAGAACGCTTTACGTAAAATGAAATTTTTGGCTTATGGTGCTCGGCATCACTTATTTAGTGAAAAAGTTAATTCAAAGCAGACAAAGTGGCACTCTCCTAGTTTTAAAAATCGCGCCGTATGAACCGATTTACGTTACAATAAATGTATCGAATTTAAGGAATGAAAAGAAGGTATCGAAATGAAACAAGGAACGACGATCATCACTTTGAATAATGGTTATCACCTTTGGACAAACACGCAAGGACAAGGCGATATTCACCTGCTGTGCCTGCACGGTGGACCTGGCGGTAATCATGAATATTGGGAAGACACGGCTGATCAGCTTGAAAAGCAGGGGCTTCACGTTCAAGTCCACATGTACGATCAATTAGGATCGCTTTATTCTGACCAACCTGATTATTCTGATCCTGATATCGCTAAAAAATATTTGACATATGACTATTTCTTGGAAGAGGTCGAAGAAGTCCGTCAAAAATTAGGGCTCGATCATTTCTATTTGATCGGTCAAAGCTGGGGCGGCTTGCTGGTCCAAGAATATGCGGTCAAATACGGCCAACACTTGAAAGGCGCCATCATCTCTTCAATGGTCGATGAAATCGATGAATATGTTGCCAGCGTCAATGCACGCCGAAATGAAGTCCTCTCTTCTGAAGAAGTGGCTTTCATGAAAGATTGCGAAGCACACAACGATTACGACAATGCACGCTATCAAAAAGACGTTCAAGTTTTGAACGTCAATTTCGTTGATCGTAAGCAACCTTCCAAACTGTATCACTTGAAAGACATTGGTGGTTCCCAAGTCTATCATGCGTTCCAAGGTGACAATGAATTCGTGATCACTGGCAAACTCAAAAACTGGCATTTTCGCTCTCAACTGCCTAAGATCAAAGTCCCAACGCTATTGACGTTTGGCGAACACGAAACGATGCCGTTAGCCACCGCAAAAACAATGGCCGGCTTGATTCCAAACGCCAAATTGGTCACGACACCTGAAGGCGGTCATCACCATATGGTTGATAATCCAGATGTTTATTATCATCACTTGGCAGACTTCATTCGTGAAGTCGAAGCTGGAACTTTCAATTCACAGCCAACAAAATGATGATAAAAAAAGCTTTATGGCGTTTTGCCATAAAGCTTTTTTGCTTGTCACTTTAAGCTCTTGATTTGTAAGTGCCCTCTGCCGTATTGATGATCAAAGTATCCCCGACATTAATGAAGTCAGGAACGGTCACGACCAATCCTGTCTCCATCGTTGCGGGCTTGCCACCACCTGCTGCCGTCGCACCCTTGATCTCTGGCTGCGTTTGGGTGACTTTCATCGTCACCGTTGCAGGCAATTCGATACCGATCAATTCCCCATCATCTGTAAATTCCAATTGAACTTCGATGTTAGGAATCAAATAATTCCGTTCATCTTCAATTTGGTCACGGCTGACTTCATATTGTTCATAAGTCGTGGTGTCCATGAAATAATAAGTTTCATTTTCGTTATACAGATACTGAGCTTCTTTTTTAGCGACATCGACCAGATCGACTTTTTCACTTGGACGCATCGTCTTGTGAACGACAGCGCCGCTACGAACGTCACGTAAATCCATCTGCATCACTGTGTTGCCTTTGCCAGGCTTGTGATGATTAGACGCTAAAACGCGGATCAACTTACCGTCTTGTGTGAAAATCATACCTTTTTTCAAATCTATTGCTTGTACCATGCCATCAACCTCTTCTTTTTTTGTTTATTTCGACCAACTCATCAACAACAAAAAAAGATGGTGGCAGTGCGAACCCTCTGACCAAAATCATGTCGTTCTCCTTTACACATCGTTTCAAGTATACCGAAAAACTAGTCGCGACGCAAAGCGATCGCATCGACATGATGATTTTGGGCTTTATGCAAGATCAGATTGGCACGTGATTTCGTCGGTGCGATGTTCTCACGCAAGTTGACCAAATTTGTCATTTGCCACGTCTCCCGAGCCAAGCGTAAAGCGTGTTCACGTGGCCCGTTTGCCCACTCATAGTAAAAATTATCCGGATGGTTTTTATTTAGATCAAGCAGCTTTTCGAAACGGTGCATGAACCACGTTTCAATCAAATCTTCATCTGCATCCAAATAGATCGAAAAATCAAAGAAATCGGAAGCGATGACATCGTGTTTAGCCGAAAGTTGCAACACATTGATCCCTTCGATGATCAGCAGATCAGGTCTTTCAACATGCCCATAAGCATTCGGAACGATATCTGACAAGGCTTGCGAATACAATGGATAAACGACGTCCGGCTTGCCACGCTTGACATCTGTCAAAAATGAAGCTAAAAGTGACATGTCATACGATTCAGGAAATCCTTTGCGATCCATGAGGCGCTGCCGCTTCAATTCTCGATTTGGATATAAAAAACCATCCGTCGTCATCAGTGCGACCTTCAAATCCGGGTAAGCCCGTTGCAACAGCAGTTGAAGCAATCGTGCTGTCGTCGATTTTCCGACCGCGACAGACCCCGTGATACTGATGATGAACGGCGCAGGTGATTCCTGAGTCTTATGCAGAAAAGCAGCTTGCTTTTGCTGAAGTTCACGTTTCTGATGAAACGAGAGCATCAAATAACGGACGAGCGGTGCATAGACTTCGCGGACATCGTCTAAATCCACACGATCGCCTAATGATGCGACCTTTTGGAGCTCATCTGCCATGATTTCGGGCTGATCTGCGGTCAGCTTTGCCCATTCAACACGTTTGATCGTTTTAAAAAGCGTCATTTGCATTCCTTCAATCTACTCTCACTAATTTCACTTCTCGTTTTGTTCCCTGTGTTCTGGCTTGACGTCTTACATGATTCAAGACTATTCTTAACGATTAAGAAAGGATGATCGATTATGACGAACATTATATTATTCGGCGATTCGATTTTAGCCGGTTATCGATCTGGACACGAAACCGCTTTGATCACCAACGCCTGCAATAAAACTGGATTAGGTCATTTTGTAAATGCTTCTTTGCCTGGTGCAACGACGCTAGAAGCATTGGACCTTTGGCAAAAACGTGTCACTTCACAGGCAGACTGTGTCATCGTCGCTTTCGGAACAAATGATTGCAGCGCAATCTATGGCATTCCTCCTGAAGCCTACACACACAATCTGACTTCATTAGTTCAACAAATCGGCTGTCAGCGCGTCCGTTTGATCGGTCCATCAGCAGTCGATCCTAAGCGTGCGCCAGATCACACTTGGGAAAGAACTCATCGATTCAATGAGATTGCGAAAAAAGTGGCTTATGACAATAAGCTGCCTTTTCTAGATCTTATCGCAAAAATGCCGATTGCCAAATTAGACCTGCTCCTGCAAAATGACGGCATTCACTATACGGATGTAGGAAATGCACTTTTAGTCAAAAATTTAAGTGATTTGGTCCAGCAAAACCGTCCAGCTTAACTGATTCGACGCAACAGACGTTTAAGCGGCAGGACGATGATGGGCGTCAAGATTGCCGTAAAGATGGCCTCGCTCACTCCGTTGAGACCTAATGCTGCCATCAAGATCAAAATCAATGGCTGACCCGCAGAAAAATGGCCAAGATGAGAAGCCAACGTCGCAGAATTCCTTGCAAAAAAAAGACTCGTCAGCACGATGACTAAAATCGTATTGCTCAAGCTGGCGCTCAATCCAGAGAGCAACCAAACCCAGCTGGGATGATTTTGACGATGGCTGAACGCTTGCGAGATGAGTCCTGGGAAAAAGCCTGCAGCGATACGCGGAACTAGACAAATAACAGGATTTTGGAACAGCATCAAACTAACGATATCTCCTGGTTGTGTATAAGCCATGAATAAACTCGTCAGCCCCCAGAGCAGCCCGAATCCTGCACCTGGTTTAGCTCCCATCAAAGCGCCATAAACCGCGACGGTTAATGGAATCGTCGTGATTGCAGGCAATGTCGGAAGGATTTGAACATAGCCAATGTTCGGGATAAAACTTTGAAGTAGTAAAATCGCAAAAAAGATTGCAGTGATCGTTAATCGGCGAGTTTTGGTCGCCACATTCGTTTCAGGTGTCATAAAAATCCTCTTGATCAAAATATTAAATTTTATAAAACGTTCAGGGCAAAGCTTAATCAAGTACCAATACCCTTTTCAGGCCCTTATTATAGCAGATTATGAAAATAACCACAACTTAAAAGTGAATCGCTGCCATTTTTTCTTATCTTAAATAAAAGTTTGAATTCAGTATTTGAATATTTTATTCATACTCACAATAAAACACCCTTATCACAACTTCGTGATAAGGGTGTTTTACTTTAGTCCGATCGATCAAAAAGTTTTGGCCTCATAAGTTTTCGGTTTCAAACGTAATAATGGGCTTAACTGATCAGTATAAACAAGATCTAATCGGTACATCGCACGTGAAGCAATCGTATACATCAACTGTGTCTCATCTTGACGATGATAGGTTGCTGCATTCGTTTCCCATAAAATAACCGCATCGAATTCCAATCCTTTGGCTAAATAAGACGGCAAGATCAAATCACCTTCGACGAGCCGTTGATTGGCGCTTCCGATCAGTGTCGTCTTAACACCTTGCTGTTTCAAATCTGCAAAAAGACGTTTGGCACTTGCTAAATCTTTCGTGATGATGGCACTTGTCAAATGCGCCGCATCATTACGCTGCAGCAAATGGCGAACACCATCGCGTTCATGCGCCTCATCTTGACAAGCATAAATACCTGGCAAAGGACCTGGACGATCAAAGGCTTCGATCTTCTCGCCTTGCCGTAGGATCTGTTTCGTGAAAGCAGTGATCGGCTTCGTTGACCGATAAGATTTCGTGAGTTGGACAACGTCCGTTTTATCTGGGTCGAATAAAGTTGAAATCTGATTAAGCAGCGTCTTGCTTTGATCTTTCGTGAAGATTGCCTGATTCAAATCTCCCAGCATCGTGAATTTTGCTCGTGGGAAATTGTATTTAAGATAAGCCAATTGGTATGGCGTATAGTCTTGAATCTCATCGATGAACGCGTACCGCATCTCCCACTCTGTCCGGCGTCCTGTGACTAAGTCATAAAGATAAAGATATGGCGAAACATCTGACATCTTGATCTGACGGGCTTTGAATCCTTCTTTGACACGTGCTGTGTCAGCTTCCCAAGAAGTGTCATCGATCCCCCACTTGGATAGATCGATCATCTGCGGTACAGCTTGAAGAAAGCGAAGGTATTGCAGCCGCGTGTTCAAGAACTGATGCTGGTTGATGCGCCGATTGATCGGTTTCAATGCCTTGACGACGAGCTTTCGTGACAAGAAATGTGTTTCTTTATCGCTAGATTCAAATTCTTGATCTGGTCGATCGTACAATTTCAGCAAGTCTTCCTGACTCAAAGATTCAAGTTCACGACTCACCCATGCTTTCCGCGTCTCAGGCTCGATTTTATGATTGAGCCACGTGATCAAACTTTCTTTTGTCGCGGACATCCGATTCGCTAAATCATAATTTTGATTGAAACTATAGTAAAGGTCATGAATCTTGGACTTGCTCAAGAATGGTTTTTTAGCCTCTTTGAAGTAGAGGTCTTTGAACGCAACACCACTTTGATTAAGGTGAGCAGCATAGCGTGAGGTCAATTTAAAAAATGCCAATGAATTTTTGAATGTTGCGACCGCATCATCGACGTCTGGATCCTCAAACTGCTCGAAAAGCGTTTGAACCCTTAATCCAGGAACACGCCGTGCCACGAATTGCCAATAAGTCATTTGAACCATGTTCTGCTCGCCCATTTCAGGCAAGACGTTCTCAACGTAATCGTTGAATAACTGGTTGGGACTGAACATGATCACGTTTCCCGAAGTCAAGTTGCCACGGTAGCGATACAACAAATAAGCGATTCGTTGCAGAATCGCACTCGTCTTACCAGATCCGGCAGCGCCTTGAACGAAAAGCAATTCCGATTTTGTGTTGCGGATGATCTTGTTTTGTTCCCGCTGAATCGTTGCGACGATCGTTTTCATCTGTGTCGAAGCATGCTCATTCAAAACTTGAACCAGCATTTGATCGCCAATCGACTCATTCGTGTCGAACATGTTTACGATTTTGCCGCTTTCGATAACGAACTGGCGTTTTTTCGTCATGTCAACGGTCTGAATACCGTCCGGTGCATTGTAAGAAACCTTGCCCAACTTACCATCGTAATAAATGGATGAAATCGGAGCCCGCCAATCATAGATCAAGAAATGATCATTTTGATCTGCAAATGACCCCAATCCGATATAAATCGTTTCTGGTGCATCTTCATTTGGGTCTCTAAAATCCACTCGTGCAAAATATGGTTTCTTGACGAGTCGATTCAGCGTCTGCCACGCTTTTGCCCGATGCTGCCAAGCATTTTGCCGTTCGGCTAAAAGTTGCTGCTGCTGCCGGATTGAAAGTGCTGTTTCCATCGAAGTCGCATAATCATCGTAATCCAATTTGACGTCATCAAAGAAATGCGCATTCAGCGCTTTGGCTTCATGCCGCGTTGTTTTGATCGACTGCTTCAAAGTCGTCATCTGCGTTTTGATCTTATCGATCACAAACGTCAAATGCTGCTGTTCTTTTTGTTTTTCAGATAATTTTTTGACCAAACGAAACACCTATTTCTATTTTCGTACCCTAAAAGCTTTTTAATATTTTATCACGAAATGACTTTCAGTTCGACTTAAGTGCTCCTAAATCATAAAATCAACGGTGAAAATGACGACGCAAAACGGGCAGCCAGAAAACCATGAGATAACCAACGCCCATACCAACGAAAGTCCACACCATGATGTTTTTGAGAATCAAGCCGATCACCAATCCTAAAAGTGTCCAAAGGCCTAGTCGTATCGAACGTTTAGACATCGCTTTCTTCCTTTCAAAATCCTTTATTCACGTTTCTTTTTACTCTATCATAGAGTATGTTGAAATAAAAACGAAGGGACAACTGAAATGAAAGAAATCTATCTCGTCCGTCATGGCAGAACTTATATCAACCGTTACAATAAAATGCAAGGCTGGTGTGACACGCCACTGACACAAGAAGGCATCGATGGGGCTAAAAAAGTCGCTGAAGCTTTAAAAGACGTTCCATTCGACATTGCAATCTCAAGCGATACGAAACGTGCCAGTGACACATGTGAGATCATCATGGCAAAAAATCGCTGTCATCAAGAACTTCAACATATCACGTCGCCTTTTTTCCGCGAACAATTTTATGGCTTTTTCGAAGGGATGAATTCGGACGAGGCATGGCGAATGATCGCAGGCCCGCATGGCTGCCAGGGACTAAAAGACCTTCTTGACCATTACACGATCAATGAGATCAAGGACATGATCCATGAATCAGATCCCTTTCATCAAGCCGAAGATGCCAAAACTTATTGGCAACGGCTCGATCGCGGTCTCGATATGATCGCCCAACTCGATGGTGCGGACAAAGTTCTTCTCGTGACACATGGGTTCACGATTCGCAGTTTAGTAGCTCGTTTCGGAAAAGATAAATTCGACGTCAAGACGAGTCCGCGAAATGCTTCGATCACAATGATGCAGATGAGCGGTAAATCAATCACGATCAAAGCTTATAATCAATTGACACTCACAGATTAAAAAAGCTTCTCTAAAAGAGAAGCTTTTTTAGTCCGATCATTTCATGACTTGATCACGAGATGATCATACAATTTGATGGTGATGAGATAATAACCTCCGTAAAGTAAGATGAAGATCAAGAAGGGAATCCAAATCTCATGGTACGGCTGCGGAATCAGCGATTTGAAGAACTGAAGACCAAATAAGACATGGACGACACCCAGTAATCCTGGAAGCAGGAACAAAAGTCCGATTTCCTGGTACATCGAACGACGCAAAAGCGAACGCCGAGCGCCGATTTTGCTGAGCATCTGATAACGGATCTTGTCACTGGGTGCACCGCTTAACACTTTGAACATCAGCATTGAAGCCAGCATCATCATAAAAGCGAGCCCTAAGAAGATTCCCATGAACGTAAACCCACTTTCAATGTTCAGCCCCAACTGATAGACCACCGGTTTGGTAAACGTATAAAAATCCGTTTGACTTGGATCAGCACGTTGTTGTTTCAACATGATTTTTTTCAAAACCGGATAGTCCTGATCAAAATCATGAACTTGCAGATACGTCACATTTTTGATCGGTGCCTTTAATCGTTCAAATTGCGCAGCCGGGACGACATGACTCGAGGTGACCACCAATCCTTCTGGAAAAAGAAACTTGAATTCTTCTGAAGACTGGCCCTTTTTTGATTCGTAATTGATTTTAGCGGTTCGATAAGACTGCACACCGTTTTTCAGATAAAAGATCTGTGTTTTTGGCGGATTGGCAGCCAAAGTTTGTTCATTCACGTAAAGTTGATGTGAGACCACCTTGTATTGATAATCGATCTTCTTTTTAAGATGCAGCTTAGATAGTTCTTTGTGCAGATCGACTTTTGAAGTCGTGATCACCCCATCATAATAAGTTGACGCCTTAGCTTGTTCCTTCAACGTATTGAAATTGATGCCAACGGTGATCGCACCTAAAGCCAACGCAAACAAGATCGACACACACGTCAAGATCCGCGTGTAATCACGCAAACGAAACTTCAATTGGCCTAGCGTAAACGGGCGTAAGCGATGATACAGGATCTGATGACGATGGCGAAGCCAATCGATGACACTGATGAGCAGTGAATCAAACAAGAAGAAAGATCCCACGACGATCGTCACTAACGCGATCGGAATCGACCAAAGCATTAGTTTTTGAAAAGCAGCCATTGCCCAATAACCGATAGCAAGTAAAACGAGTCCTAAGATGGCTTCGATTGCGGTCAAAACTGGATGTTTTTTCAAAGAAATCGGTTTTTGCTGTTCATTCAGCAATTTGATAACAGGGGATTGCGCCAATTTGTGTGAATTCCACGCACCCGCCAGCAAAAACAGACAAATAAAGAATACAAAAGTCCACAAAACGGCTGGCAGATAAATCGCGTTGAAATTTGTGATCGTCAATCCCAACTGTTTCACGATCATCTTAGCGACGAGCCACGTCACGCCAAATCCTAAGATAACACCTGCCAGCGTTCCAATGATCCCAATGATCAGTGTCTCTAAAAAGATCAAAAGTGCGATTCGGCTGTTGCGTGCACCTAGCATCATGAACATGCCATAATCGCGTTGACGCATGCTGAGCAGAAAACGATTCGCATAAATCATATAGATGAACGTGATGATCGCCAACAAAACGATGCCGAAGCCAAAAATAACGGAGGTATAATGATAACCCAAATTGACGTTCGATTTAAGAAATTGCGGATTCGTGGCCAAATCCAAGAACATGTAGAAACTCAAGCTGGCAGCCATCAATCCTGAAAACAGGACAAAGTAATCTTTGAAACGGCTTTTGATGCCGGTCAGTGCTAATTTAAAAAGCATCGTGAAACTTCCCTCCCTTTAATCTGATGTCGTGCCAAGCGCATCTAGCAATTCGCGATAAAAGAAGCGCCGTGTTTGGTTCCCCTTCACGATCTGATGACTGATCTTGCCGTCTTTGATGAACAAAATACGGTCGGCATACGATGCCGAAAAAGGATCATGCGTCACCATCAAGACACAGACATGCTCATCTTGATTCAATTTTGCCATAGTCTGCAGCAATTCCCGTGCACTGTTTGAATCCAGAGCCCCGGTTGGCTCATCTGCCAGCAGGATCGATGGCTCATGTACCAGCGCCCTTGCAGCTGCGACACGCTGCTTTTGACCACCCGAGATCGACACCGGATACTGATCCAAGATTCCCATGATGTCGAGTTTTGTCGCGATTTGTGTCACGAGCGGATCGATTCGTTTGGCAGAAATTCCCCGCAACGTCAGCGGCAACGCGATGTTTTCACGTGCAGTCAGATTATCCAAAAGGTTGAACTCTTGAAAGATGAAGCCGATCTCACGACCACGAAAATCTGCCATTTGGTTCTTTCGCAACTGCGTGATATCTTTACGATTGATTTCGACACGCCCGCTAGTCGGCCGGTCCAACGTTGACAAAATATTCAACAGTGTGCTTTTGCCAGATCCTGAAGCACCCATCACGGCAACGAATTCACCTCTTTGAACTTGAAACGACACACCTTTTAGTGCTTGATACTGTTTCTCGCCTTTTTTGCCATAGGTTTTCGTGATTTCTTCAACGTTCATGACTGGATTCATTTTGTTTTCCCCTTCCAGGTAATCTAGTGTACTACTAATCTATTACAATAAAATAGTACAACGCAAACTTCCTTTTTGCAATCGCAAAATTGCTTTTTTTGTCATGTAAGCGAATTTATTCTGATTTTTTTAAGTTGTCAGCGAATTGTTTTGTATAATAAAGCGAATACTTTAAAGGAGGAACAGCAAAATCTTATGATCGATGAAGCTGGAAAACGAAAATATATTAGTTGGCCCGTGATCGCCCTGATGGACTTTGTCACGGTCATCGGCTTCGACGACATCATCTACAATTTTCAGAACCAGGGATTAGCCGTCGTGACTGACTGGATCATGTTGTTAGTCTTGTTCGTCATTCCGTACGAAATGATGGTGGGCCATTTAGGCGCCGTCTTTTCAAAAGAAGGTGGTGGCCTGTCATCATGGATCCGCCACACCTCTGGTGACAAAATGGGATACATCGCGGCTTGGAGTTATTGGGTCGTCTCGCTTCCCTATTTAGTCGATGTCGCCAATTCAACGGTCGTCGCACTGGGCTGGCTGATCAATGGCAACAATTCGATGCAAAACAAGATGAGTAACCAAATGTTTGCCTTAACGACTGCTCTCATTTTCGTCATCTTTATCTTCTTTCAGCATCGATTCGCCAATTCGCTGCAATGGCTTTCGATCCTCGGCGGTGGTGCCATGTTCGTAATGACCATCTTGTTCGTCATCATGACATGTGCTTATTTGGGACAAGGTCGTGCAATCGCAACGACGCCGTTCCATTTCAAGAACTTCCTGCCGACTTTCAACATGAAATTTTTGATGTCGTTAGGTTTATTGATCTTTGCCATGAACGGTAGCGAGTTCATTGCACCTTACGTTAATGAAATGAAAAATGGACCGCGTGATTTTCCTAAAGCCATGTATCTTTTAGCCATCATGACAGGTTTCTTGACGATATTCGGTTCGTTTTCACTAGGCGTCTTCTTCAATGCGCATCATCTTCCAAACGATTTGAAGATGAACGGTTCCTATTATGCGTTCCAAGCGATGGGAACGAAGTTCGGCATGGGGAAATTCTTCCTGTATGCATTCATCATCACACAAGCCATTTACATGTTGGCGCAATTAGCCGTCTTAGTCGATGGTGGCGCACGGATCTTCTTGTCTGATACTGCAAAGAAATATTTACCCAAACAATTGACGAAAACCGATAAAAACGGGTTGCCAATCAATGGCTATTGGCTAACGACGTTCATCTGTACGGTGATCCTGGTCTTAAGTGCAACGCTGCCACAAATGAACGATATCTTTAATCAATTATTGAATTTGAACGGGATCATCTCACCGTATGTGACAGGACTTCTGTTCTGGGCCTTCATCAAGGTCCGTCAAAATCAAGAAAAATTTCCATCAAAATACGTTTACATCAAAAACCGTAAATTTGCGATGGTCGTTGGTTGGTGGTGCTTGATCTTGACTGTCACCGCCGCAACGTTCGGTATCATCCCGATCGATGCGAAATTTGGTTCGCACGTTTGGTGGCAAATGCTGATTTTGAACATCGTGGAGCCATTATTCATGATCGGTCTTGGTATCATTTTGCCAATGATCGCCAAATGGCAACGCAAACGCGACACTGCTCGCTGATTCAAAAGCCTCTCGATTACGAGAGGCTTTTTTGATCGATGATTTCTTAAAAGATGGTATAATAAACTAAAGTATTTTTAATGAAAGTAGGTGATCATTTGATCAAAACCCAACCTTTCCAACACCGCGCTGTCATTGCGGGTGTTAATTTAAATGAACCAGCCTTTCCTTACGAAATGACTGAATTGGCTCATTTAGCTGAGGCAGACCAGCTCAAAGTCGTTGGTCAAGCCCAGCAAAATGCGGATCAACTTTCTGCTGCTACCTATTTCGGCTTAGGTAAAGTCAATGAAATCAAGGCACTCGCACAAGGCCTGAAAGCTGATCGACTCGTCGTCAACGATGAATTGAGCCCCACTCAGATTCGAAACTTGGAGGCAATCACGAAACTCCAAGTGCTCGATCACACCGAATTGATCTTAGAGATCTTCTCCAGTCGTGCTAAAACGAAACAAGCCAAGCTTCAAGTCAAATTGGCACGTTTGCAATATGAACTGCCACGTCTTCATCCATCTGAACGCACGCTTGACCAGCAGCACGGCTCTGGCGGTAGCACTGGTGGATTCGCAAACCGTGGTTCCGGTGAAACCAAGCTTGAATTGAACCGGCGGACTTTGGACCAGCAGATCAGTCAGATCAAAAAAGAACTCGATGCGATCACGAGTCAAGAAGAAGTCAAAGCAAAACGCCGTCAACGTTCTCGACTGCCTAAAGTCGCACTCGTCGGCTATACCAACTCTGGAAAATCGACGACGATGAATGCACTTTTAGAGGCTTTTGAAATGCCGAGCAGACCCGTTTTCGTGAAAAACATGCTTTTCGCGACACTAGATACGTCAGTTCGTCGAATCGATCTGGACGACCATTTGAGCTTCATCCTGTCAGACACGGTCGGTTTCATTTCAAAGCTGCCGCATCACTTGGTCGAAGCATTCAAAGCCACGCTGCAGGAAGCTAAAGAAGCTGATCTGATCGTAAACGTCGTCGATGCAAGCGATCCCAACATGATGACGATGATGAAAACAACGCTGAACGTTTTGCATGAGATCGGCGTTCAAGACGTTCCGATCATCACGGCTTACAACAAAGCAGACTTGACTGAACGTGCTTACCCGCAAGCCGAAGGCAATGATTTGATCTACAGTGCACATGACGCAAAATCAGTTAAGGTTTTAGCACGTACGATCACCTCAAAAATCTTCCAAGGTTACGAACGCTATCAATTGATTTTGCCCTTGTCTGATGGCAAGACTTTAAATTATCTTTACGATCATGCCTCAGTTGAACAGGAAGCTTTCCGTGACGATGGCGTTCACCTTGTAGCAAGGATTGCACCACAAGATCAGGCACGTTTCAAACCATACTTGACCGCACGCTGATTGACACCAATAAAAAAGCCGCTTCATACGAAGCGGTTTTTGTGTGCCTTCAAACACGTTTTTGCAATTTTGAGTGATGAATACCATAAGTCAAATAAATCAACAGGCCTAATAAAAGCCAACTGCCAACTGAAATTTTCGTCATCGTCGGCAGCATCAAGATAAAGTACAAGCTTGCGCATCCCGCTAAAATCGGTAAGAAAGGATACCATGGCATCTTGAAACCAGGATTGACCAGATCAGAACGACGGCGCAAACGTAAGATACCGAACGAAATGAATGTGAATGCGATCAACGTCCCGGCATTGATCAAAGCCGCTAATTGCGTCAACGGCACTAGCCCTGCAAAAACGGCTTGAACGAGCGTCGCAATCAAAATTGCGTTTCGTGGAACTGCATGTTTTTGATGGATCTTGCCTATCCCAGTTGGCAAAAGGCCATCTCGTCCTAATGCATAGATCAATCGTGAACCGCCAAAGAACATCGTTAACATCGACGTGAAGATGCCGATCAAAGCTCCTAACGTGATGAGCTTGTTCCAAGTCTGCAGATGGATCCGGTTGAGTGCATAAGCAGCAGGATCATCCACGTTGAGATAACGATAATTGACGATCCCTGTCAAAACAAGCGAAAACGCAACGTACAGGAAAACGGAAACGAGGACCGTTCCCAAGATCCCTTTCACGACGTTTTTCTCAGGCTCGATCGTTTCTGCTGAATTGGCAGCTAGCGCATCGAATCCGATGAAGGCAAAAAAGACAGTCGCTGCCGCAGTCGAGATACCGCCGATTCCCAAAGGTGGCGTTTGAAACTGCTTAGGATAAAACGGCACATAATTTTTCGTCTTGATATAGAAACTGCCAACGACGATAAAAATCAAAATAATCGCAACTTTGATGACTACCGCGACGTTTTCAACACGTTTAGACAGATTTGCACCATGAAGCAGGATAAAAGCAATAAGAAGCACGATCACGACAGCCGACAGGTTCACCACGCCGCCTTCCATCGGTCCGACACGCAGCGCTTTGGGCAACGCGATACCGAAAGCCCCCAATAAATTATCGTTGAAGTAAGCGGCAAAGCCTGTTGCTTCAGCTGAAACCGCCAGAAAGTATTCCAAAATCAAAGCCCAGCCTAAGAGCCAGCCGATGATCTCGCCATAGACTACCGTTCCAAATGAATAAGCAGAGCCTGCTACCGGCATGACCGATGAAAATTCCGCATAGGCCATCCCCACGATTCCTGAGACCAAAGCTGCCAGTAAAAAAGCAACGGCGACTGCAGGCCCCGCATGAAGTGCCGCTTCATGGCCAGGAAGGATGAAGATTCCTGTTCCGACGACTGCACCAATCCCTAAAGCCACGAGATCATGTGCTTTCAAAGTGCGATCGAGCCCAGCATCCGCGGCTAAATACGTTTGCACAGATTCTTTTTTGAAGATGTTTTTCATAGCGGCTCCTAAAGACGATTCGTATCCTTCATTGAAAATAATACCGTTTAATTTTACCCTATTGCATCATCTTTTTTGATTAAATTTAAAAGAAATATTTGTATTTTTATGCCTCTCCAAACGATCACAACGACTAAAATAAAACATGGTGTCTTTCACGAACAAAACTTGGTTCAAGAAAAGAAGCACAAAAATGAAAATTTTTTTATCGAGTCTTTCTGGCGTTTTAGAAATTTTGCTGTTGATGGTCTTAGGGGCTTTTTTGACCGAAAAAGGCTGGTTTGGTGAGCAAACTAGCAAGCGATTGGCTAGGATCGTAACACAAATCGCGCTGCCTGCGGACATGATCGTTACGATCTCACAAAAATTCACCGCAGCGACATTACTTAAAACACTACCAGATTTGTTTTTTCCAATCATCTCGATGCTGTTGCTGATGATTTTATCTTTCGGTGTCAGCAAGCTGATTCACGTGCCAATTTCTCATCGTGGCACGTTTCAATCACTGTTCTTCAATTCCAATACGATTTTTATCGGATTACCCGTCGACATGGCATTATTCGGCGTCAAAAGTTTACCTTATCTGCTAGTCTATTACATGGCAAACACGACGATCTTTTGGACGATCGGGACTTATCTAATTCAAAAAGACGGCAACACCGCAGTACGATTCGATTGGAAGCAAACCTTGCGCAAAGTCTTTTCGCCACCGTTATTGGGATTCCTCTTCGGCATCTTCATGGTCCTCGTCGATTTGCGACTGCCCAACTTTTTGATGGCTGACTTGGCCTATTTGGGTAATCTCACGATTCCTGGGGCAATGATCTTCATCGGCATCACGATCGCACATATCGGCATCAAACAGTTGAAGATGGACCGGGACGTCTTTGCCATCTTCATCGGCCGTTTTCTGATCGCACCATTGCTGATGACAGCATTGATCATTTGGACGCCATTACCCATGATGATGAAAAAAGTATTCATTCTGCAAGCAGCGATGCCAGCGATGACCAACGCACCTGTCGTCGCGAAACTCTATGGGGCTGATGACCGTTTTGCTGCCAGAGTCGTGGCTGAAACGACTTTGGCTTCGATCATCGTCATTCCGGTCGTTATGACTTGTCTGCAGTGATCAAAAAAGACTTCACGCTTTTATTCATTGGTGAAGTCTTTTTTGGTGTTCATTTTTAACCCAGCAGTAACGAATCATCAGACAAGGTGGTGTCCTGAGTCTCTTTGAAACGTGCCATCAGATCAGGAACCGTGAGATGCTTATTAAGCATTAATACTTTAAGCTTTTTTTCTTAATTCCATTTATATGAATTTCTTTAAGTGCTTTTATGCTAATATTTAATAAGGATATTTCAAAATTGGGAGTATTTAATGCCTTCAAGACTTTGCTCAAATCATAGAGGTATTAAAATCTTGGAATGTAATAAATTTTGGGGAGGAATGTTTCAACATGAAAACAACTAAATTAGTTGTAGGCATTTTAATGTCTATTTTGTCGGTATACATAATCTTTCAATCTATGATTGCGGGTTTTGGAGAAGCTCTGATAAATAGTAATGGAACGAGTGAAGAATCAGGGTTAATATTTGCCGTTCTTTTTTTAGCATCAGGAATTGTCTACATCGTTAATAAATCAAAAAAAGCTCTTGGAAGCGATATAGCCTGTCTGATCATGCTTTTAATCGCATGGTTAATCGGAATCACTACGGCAGGTATCTATCGTGATTTAATCGTTTGGAGTTGGCTTGCATTTATAATTGGGATTGGCTTTTTTGTTTGGCATTTGATATCAAACAAGAAAAATCCAGTTTCTGGCAAAATCCCCGCTCCTAACGTAAGCAACCAAAATCCAAAATCTAATAAACCGTTTTACAAAAAATGGTGGGTATGGGTATTGGCAGCTGTTGTCGTAATCGTTTTAATTGTTTTAATCGGCACGAATAATAGTTCTGGCAATTCCGCATCTGATAGTAATACTAGCCAGGATAGCGTAACAGATTCTTCTAGTGACTCAAGCGCAACTTCTGGTCATTCTACAACATCTAAAGAAAAAGGAAACAGCACTTCTTCTGATAAAATAACGGTAAATTATCAAGACTATGAAATTTTGCACAGTAAATCCTATCCAGCAAACTACCAAAATACAGCATGGAACGCAGCAGCAGTCAAAGTTACAAAGATAGTTGCATACACACTCGTCAACCCGACTAAATACAAATCTGCCAATGATGGTACTTTCCAAGCAACTGGTTTTGTGAGAATTTATTTCAATGTAAAAGCTAATCGAGATATCAGTATCTATCCAACGCAAGGTACCTATATTTTTAATAATACTGAACAACATGAAGCTGATGGCGATGAAACATGGGATGGTGACATCAGTAACGGTGTCATTAAGAATGGTAGTGTTACAGTGCCTATTAAAGATGTTTCGAATTTAAAAACGGTACGAATCAAATTTGATGCTGATTATGATACAGATGACATCGATGATGATAATTCGAATTATACGTATGATTTCACTTTAAATTTATAAATTGCAAAATAATATTTCGATTCTATTATATTAGTGATCAAAAAAGACCTCATCTTTTCATTCATCGGTGAAGTCTTTTTTGGTGTTCATTTTTAACTCAGCAGCAACGAATCATCAGACAAGGTGGTTCCCTGAGTCTCTTTGAAACGCGCCATCAGATCAGGAACCGTGAGATGCTGTTTCGCCTCTTGATCGAGATCGAGAACGATCTTACCGTGCGATAGCATGAGCAGCCGATTACCATAACGGATCGCATCTTGCATATTGTGCGTGACCATTAAAGCTGTGAGATGATTGCGTTCAACGATTCGTGAAGTCAGCGACATGACTGTCGCACTGGTTTTAGGATCTAGTGCTGCCGTATGCTCATCCAGTAAAAGCAATCGTGGCGTTTCCAGCGTGGCCATCAAAAGCGTGATGGCCTGTCGCTGACCGCCAGAGAGCAAGCCCATCTCATCTTTCAACCGATTCTCCAAGCCAAGATGAAGTTGCGCCAAAGATGTCTCTAACTTTTCATGATCCTGCTTTCTAACGCCCATCCGCCAAAATCGTCTTGTAGTACCACGTTGCAACGCCAAAGCCAGATTTTCTTCAATCGTCAAATGAGAAGCGGTTCCTGAACGTGGATCTTGAAAAACTCGACTGATCATTTTTGCCCTTTGCGCAACATTTTGTGTGGTGACATCTTGCCCATCAAGGCTGATTTTTCCTGACGATACTGGCAGAAAACCAGCAACACTATTGAGCAGCGTTGATTTCCCCGCCCCATTGCCACCGATGACTGTAACAAAATCACCTTGTTCGAGTGCTAGATTCAAGTCACGAAGCGCATAAGTTTCGGTCGGCGTGTTTCGCCCAAAAATTTGATTTAGATGTTCGATCCTCAAAACGGTCATTTTGATACCTCTTCTTTTTTAAACCATGATCGAAAAAAACGTGCCAATCGACGATCAAGACGTGGTATAGAAAGAAACAAAACCAACATGACCGCATAAAACAGTCGCAATAAATTAGGATCGACGCCGAGTTCCAAAACACCGGCAATCAGCCAACGATAAACGATTGCACCACCAACGATCGTCAAAAAGCGTTTCCCCAAACTTGACTTGTGAAACACCATCTCCGCCATGATGATGGCAGAAAGTGCGATGACCAAGGTGCCGATTCCCATACTGACGTCTGCGTACCCGTTAGTCTGCGCCATCAAACTACCTGAAAGTGCAATAAAACTGTTGGAAATCATATAAACGATGATCTTCATCCGATCTGTGTTGATGCCATTCGCGGCACTCATCAATGGATTATCGCCGACTGCACGTGCGGCTAGCCCTACCTCGGTTCTGAAAAAGAGAACCAAGCTTGTGATCAGCACGAGGACGAGCCCACTTGAAAAAATAATCGTTCCTCCTAATGAAGACATGGCAGAAACTGAATTGAACACAGTTTTGACGTGACCTAAAAATGAGATGTTCGCGGCTTTCATGATCAAAAGATTCACTGAATAAAGGCCCGTCATCGTTAAAATACCTGTCAATAGATCAGGGATCTTCAGTTTCGTGTTCAACCAGCCGGAGATCACCCCCGCTAACGCACCGCCAGCAGCTCCTGCCAGCGTTGCGACGATCGGATTGCTTCCCGAAACGATCAGACGCGCACTGATCGCTGCCCCCAATGGAAAACTGCCTTCGGCAGTCATATCTGCAATATTCAAAACTCGAAACGTCAGGTAAACGCCAATCGCCATGATTGCCCATAAAAGGCCTTGCGCAACGTTCGTCAACATGATCATCATGATCGATACTCCCTTCACTTTCCACGAACTGCTTTGGCAGCACGACGTGCTTGCGCGGCAGTCACGTGAAATTGCTTCATCCGTGAGGCATTCATCTTCAAATGCAGTTTGGCCGGTGATTCAAGTGGTAATGATCTTGGCTTTTTACCCTTTAAAAGGGCAATCGCCATCTTGGCAGTTTGCCGCCCAAGGTCTTCATAGTCGACGCCTACAGTCGCAACTCCCGCATATTTGATCATCGTTGCATCTGCATTCACGACAGGTGTTTTCGTCGCAGCCGACACTTTTCCGATCGTTGGCATTGCAGCTGCCGCAACGTTGTCGGTTGGAACGTAGATCACGTCTGCTTTTTGACTCAAAGCTTGTGCAGCCTGTTCGACATCATTAGTCGTTGCTGCCGTCTTGACGACGACTTTCAGTTTCAGCCGTTTAAGTTCTTTTTCTGCCAATTTGATCTGGTAGACTGAATTGGGTTCAGCAGCGTTGTACAAAAGGCCAACTGTCTTTGCTTTTGGAAACAAGCGATGTGTGAAATCAATCTGACCTTTGACGTTGACGAGATCTGTCACGCCAGTCGCATTTCGATCTGGACGTTTTGTATCTGTCATCAAACCAGCTGATTTTGGGTCTGTGATCGCCGTGAACAACAAAGGCGTTTTAGGAGCCGCTTTATGTAAAGCCTGTGCAGCTGGCGTTGCGATCGCCAAGTTCAATGTGTTATGGTCTTGCGCTAAGCGTGCGCTCATTGCAGTCAAATTGCTTTGATCGCCATTTGCATTCAAGAAATCGATCTTAAGCTTTGACCCGTGATAGCCTTTTTGTGCCAATTCTTCTGTAAAACCACGCTTAGCCGCATTCAAAGCTTTTTGATCGATCAATTGCAAGATTCCGATTTTGATCGTACCATTCGAACGCGATTGCTTTTGACAACCTGTGATAACGACCATTGCAGTGGCTGCCAAAAAAGTGATACCCCATTTTTTCCATTTCGATTTCATTTCTAAAAACCTTTCTTCTGATAAACACACACGAAAGAAAAGAAAAACGCCGGTCACTCGTTCTCCAAGTGACTGGCGTTTATTTCCGGAAATAAAAACACCACATAGAGAACGATGTTCATCCATGTGGCTTTAATTGAGCTCGACTTAAAAGACTATGCCGTCATGGATGCAAACCTGCGTGTGCGGCTTGCATCCCTAAAGACTCAAACCGCTAACCATAATAGCTATAGTCATAAATATGATTAAAATGTTTTCTTTTCAGCTCACTCATTCGTGCAACTCCTTAAAAAACATAATTTGATGAGTTAACGTGAGTTTAATGCTTCATGTTTAACTTGTCAAGTCATCGAAAAAATAGATTTATTTGACAAACTTCTTTTTAATTAGTAGAATGATTTCTGTTGTCATTAGTGAACTTTGATGCTTGATTAAGGAGACTCAAATGTTTTTCAATCGTATCTTTCGTGAATGTCTTTGTGCAATGAGACCGAACAGTTCGTTTTCACTGCATTTTTGGCGTTCATTGAATTGGACGCGTTGAATCTTTAATCAAGTGCAAAAAGTGAAAACCCTGTTTTGGTCGGACGACGATCAAACAGGGTTTTTTCTTTTGACCAAAGTGGAGCAAAAGAAAGGATTGGAAAATAAAAAGTGTGGTCAATCATCATCAAAGCTCTTCCGCAACTGATCGCTGCCGGAATCAAATACACGCTGCCCATGGCCGTGATCGCGTTCATCTTCGGCCTCATCTTGGCCCTGATCACGGCTTTGGTACGCCTATCGCCGCGCGGAGGTGCTTTTAACATCATAAAAGTGATTTTTCGCTTTTATGTCTGGCTGTTCAGAAGTACGCCCTTGCTGGTCCAGTTGTTTATCGTTTATTTTGGATTGCCCTATTTGAGATGGGCTCCCCTGTGGCCAAACGGTATCAAGCTAGGGGCGCTCACTGCCGGCATCATCACGTTTTCCTTGAATACTGGGGCTTATGCTTCCGAAACGATCCGCGCGGCGATTGCTTCGCTGCCACGGGGACAATGGGAAGCCGCTTATGCACTTGGAATGACAAAGCGCAAAGTCTTGCAGCGGATCATCCTGCCACAAGCACTTCGTGTCGCCTTACCACCATTAGCAAACAGTTTCATCGGCCTCGTGAAAGACACGTCGCTGGCAGCTTCGATCACGATCGTGGAAATGTTCGAGGTCAGCCAGCAGATCGCAGCTGAGAATTATCAGCCATTGCTGATGTATTCCCTAGTCGCACTGCTCTATGCTGTTGTCTGCAGCCTATTGTCTTGGCTACAAGGGCATCTGGAAAAAATCACGTCACGTTACGTGTTGAAACGGCCTTAGAAAGGAGCATCGCATGTTAAAAGTACAACAGCTGACGAAAAGTTTCGGCAAAAACGAAGTTTTGCATCAGATCAGTGTGGACTTCCCTGAACATGAAACGACAGTCGTCTTAGGCCCTTCCGGATCAGGGAAATCAACACTGCTGCGTTCACTGAATCTTTTGGAACACCCAGAAAGTGGCCAATATGCCTTCGATAATCGGCATTTTGATTTTGCCAAAGGCATCACGGCTAAAGACACGCTTATGATTCGGCGGCAAACCGAGATGGTTTTTCAAGACTATAACTTGTTTCCACATCTAACTGTCTTGAAAAACGTGATGGAGGGGCAGATTCAAGTACTGGGATTGCCTAAAAAAGAGGCTGAAGCCAAAAGTTGGGAACTGCTGAAAAAAGTCGGCGTTGCCAGCCGCGCTCAAGCTTATCCGAGCCAGCTTTCTGGCGGTCAAGCTCAGCGCGTCGCGATCGCACGTTCGTTGGCAATGCAACCCAAATACATTTTGTTGGACGAACCAACGAGTGCATTGGATCCAGAAGCCGAACTCGAAGTTCTTAAGGTGCTCAAACAGCTTCACGAAGAAAACCGTTCCTTAGTGATCGTGACGCATAATCTGGCTTTTGCACAGCAAGTTGCTGATAAAATCGTGTTCTTAGAAGATGGCCAGATCTTGTTCAATGGTACCCAAGAAGCCTTCTTCAGTCCAAAACAAACATCAAGGATCAAGACTTTCATCCAAGCCATGACCTTTGCTCAAATTTAATCGCTTAAAAGGAGAAAAATGAAAATGAAAAAGTTGAATAAAAAATGGTTCGCTATGTTGATTCCGTTGCTCGCCCTGATCACATTGAGCGCTTGCGCAACGAAAAAGACGAGCGATTCAACGTCTTCCCTACATTTGACGCAAGCCAAGACATTGACGATCGGCTTAGAGGGCGATTACGCCCCTTATTCTTTCCGCAGTAAAAACGGTCATTTGACTGGATTTGAAGTTGAATTAGGCCGCCGCTTAGCCAAGAAGCTTGGCTTGAAACCAAAGTTCGTTTTGACGAAATGGGATGGCTTGATCGCTGGTTTGGGAACGAACAAATATGACGTCGTCTTAAATAACATTGGAAAAACGCCACAACGTGCCAAAAATTTCCAAGTCACAGTCCCTTATATCTATTCACATTCGATCTTGATCACCCGCGATACTGAGAAAAAGATGACCAGCTTAAAGGCCATCAAAGGTAAGAAATTTGCAGAAGGTACCGGCACCAATAACGAATTGATCGCCAAAAAATTTGGTGCGACAGTGCTGCCATCACCTAGTTTCACGACAACACTGGATTTGATCAAACAAGGTCGTGCCGATGGTGCCATCAACTCTAGAGAAGCATGGCTCGCTTATAAGCAGCAAAATTCAACCAAAGGCTTGAAAATGAAAGATGTTTCAGACGAACAAGCACCAGGTGAAATCGTCGGTCTGTTGAACCGTCGTTCAAACACGCTTAAAGGAAAATTGAACCGTGCTCTGAAACAATTGCGTCAAGAAGGCGAATTGAAGCGTTTGTCAGTCAAATATTTTCATAGTGACATCACGAAATAATGGGATCACTTGATGATTAAATTTAAAAAAGCACTCAGGTCAAATCTCTGAGTGCTTTTTTTGAAGCTCTGAATCATTAAAATTGAAAAAATCTACCTTTTGCTCACTCAGAGGTCATCGCCCATGGTCCTTCTTGAGCGGTCAAATAAAACAGCTGAGTCTCGGTTTCAAAACCATTATGCTGATAAATTTTTATTGCAGCAATATTGTCACTATCCACACCAAGCTTAAAAGGATACTGATTAGCCGTCTTGACCATTAGATCATGAACGAAACGTGTTCCTAGTCCCTGACCGCGATATTTTTCGGCAATGAACAAACCGAACAGATAATTATAATCGCCAAAATCAACCGCGCTGTAGCCGATCGTTTCGCCATCAAGCAAGGCCACGTAACCGTTTTGCTTTCGAACCGCTGTTTTTAAATAACGTGCTGATCCAGATCCATCAGTTTCATCAAAAGCTGCCATGTAAACTGGCAGCAAGTTCGGAATATCTTGTTCTGTGATTAAACGGACTTGAAGTGGATCAGTCGAAATTTGGCTTTTTTTAGGCGTCGATGGTGCAACCAGTTGAAATTCACTGATTTCATCTGGTTGCAATTTTGTTTTCGTAAGAAAATTGGGATTCTGTTTCAAAAATGCGTGTTCACTTAAAAACTCAGCATGTTCATAACCATATCTTTTCAAGGTTCGTTTTGCATCACGCCACAGGTGTTGCGCAATCTTACGGCGTCTGAATTCAGGAAGTACGTTGATCGTCACATCGACTTCCCCATCTTGAGGACTTTCATCGGCATATAACGTCAACAAGCCGACGAGACGTGGGCCATAAAATGCTAAGAAAAACGCCGGCATTTCTTTAAATGTATTGAAATCATTATTTAAATAAGGATCTCTACGACTGCCATCGTTTTGATGGACTCGTGAGATCAGTTTTTTAGCTGCTGCTTCATGTGCCTGGGTCAGGCACGGTTCAGCCAAAAATCGAATCGTCGTCATTTGATGCCATTCTTTCTGACAAAAAGATGACTTTCAAGTCATCGAAAACAAAGTTTAAAATCGCCCATGATGGCGGAGCCGCTTCAATCCCCAACAACAAATCGGCAATAAGATCGCCAAAAAAATCGCATTGGCAACGGCTGCTGTCAAACTGAACAGCGCTGCTGTCATGGCGGTTGAAAGCGCCGTTCCGATCATCAAGCTTTCGACGACGCCAACAAGATATGACGTGATGATCTTCGTGATGCCACCGCAGATTCCCACGACGACATCATTTCCACGCGTCATCCGATCGACCAACGTCAAAACAGCCGCAAAAATAATCGCTTCGATCATCGTCAGCCAAGAAGTTGCGGCATAGCCATTCAGCAGATCAAAACCGCCCAACCCGATGACACCAGCGACCGCGCCGGCACGAAATCCAAGCATCAAAACTGCTAATGCCGTCAGCAAGTTTCCAAAGTGGATGAATGGCCTGCCAACGATCGCCGGTAGTGGAAAGCGTAAACTAAAAACGCCCACGTAGATCAAGGCTGCAAAAAGGCCTGTAACGGCTATTTTTTGTAAACGGGTCAAATTTAATCGCATTCGTTGTTCCTCCATGTTGCCAGTTTTTGACAAAACGTTAAAAGTGCTTCGTTGTAAATCGGTCCCAGGCGCGAATCACGCGATGAAGCTTGACTGGTTTCCTGCAACATCTGCGTGATTGCAGACATCGCTTCAGGAATCAGTACTGGCAAAGGGACCTCATAATAACGCCCTGCCATGATCAAACTCGCAAAAACATCTCCTGTTCCCATAAAATTGCCTGGAACGCGCGAAGCATGCCACACTTTAGGCGACGTCTGGTCAGAAAAAAGGCCCAAAACGACGATGTCCTCCCCCTCGGACACTCCGGTCAGCAGCCACGACACAGATGGGAACTTTTCTTGCAGATCGCTGATCAATCGCTTGGCTGCCGGCAGATCAAGCTTGGCAACCAATGGACGGTCAAGCAGTAAGCACGCTTCCGTCACGTTTGGCGTCACCAGATCAGCTTGTGTGACTAACTCACGCATCTTGATCGCATAACGCAGATCAAAGCCACGATAAAATCGGCCATTATCGGCCATTGCCGGATCTAACAAGAGCTGATGCTTTTTTGAAAAAACGCGAGGCAACTCTTTTATGACGACGTCGATGGCTTCTTGTCCCAAATAGCCTAAATAGATTTGGTCGAATTCTAATGGGATATGCTGCCAATGTGAAATGATCGCAGTCATCATGCTGCTAAGATCGAAACGAGCTGGTGTGCCAAATCCGCCAGTATGGGTCGAAAGCAACGTCGTCGGCAGGCAAGTTGGTTCACACCCGCTTGCTCCTAAAATCGACAAGCCGACACTGAGCGAGACTTGTCCTGCACAAGAAAGATCTTCAGCGAGCAGCAGCTGATGTTTCATTTGAACCCTCCTTTTATCGTAAAAATGACGATCGTGAACTTGAAATCTAGTTTAATTTGATCATTTTACTGATTTAAAAGCAAACGATTTTTTGAGCCAAGCTTCAAATTTAAGTGAAATGAATGCAGAAGCAAACGAGATGAACCAAGTCAGCACATAAATGACGAAAAGACCCCAAACGGGATGTGTCGTGATGATTTTTCGGCCAAACGCCAACCAGAGGCATTGTGCCCAAAAGACATGAGACAGATAAGCTTGATAGGCCAGTCCTGCTAAACAGTGCACGATAAGCGTCAGTTTTGATCGGCGCATGAGCTGCTTTTGTGCCCATGACACGATCGAAAAAATCACCATCAAATCATAAAAGATCATGCTGAAGCTGACATAAGGCGAATGGTTCAAGTCAACTGGAAAACCATAGGAAAGCAAACTTTTCACGTTCCAGAAGAAGTCTATAAAACTTAAAATGCCCCAAAGCCACCATGATTTTTCAAACGAAGGCAGCAGCCAGTGATGATATTGCCAAGTCAGCATCCCTAAGACGCCAAAGCACAAAAAGCTGATGAACAGCCGATCGCACCAGTACCAATCGCTCGAATGCGGGCCAACAAGAACGTTGTACTCATAAAACAAAATCCAAATAATCTGAACGAGAAGCGTTGCAACGACGCTCACAACTCCTCGATCACGATCATGTCCACACCAGCGCCCCAATTTCCAAAACGCTGGCATCAACAAGATGAATTGAATCATCATGGTGTTATACCAAAGGTGAGGCGCGGCATTGCCATTGATGAACTGCCACAAAAAACTAGGTATATCATGATAGGCACTGACTTGCTGCAACCATGGCATCATGGTCAAATAAATGATCGTCCAAAAAAAGGTCGGAAAAAACGTGGTCAGACAAGCTTGTTTCAAATAACGCCGATACATTGGCGGATCAGTGATCTTTTGCCGCGTCGTCGTATAGAGGATTCCGAAAATAAAAGCCGGTGCCGTGAACTTGACCAGCTCGTAAACGATACCGATTCCTGTTTGGATGTCATGATCCGTCCTCGCCGCCAACGTCCAGCTGAGCAAGCTCTGCAGCATCACTGCCGTACATGCCATGACTTTTAAATAATCGCCGATGTCAGCTTGAGGATTTTTTATAGAATTTAGTTTCATTTTCTCAGATAAAACGCCTCTCTTCAATTCTTTGTGGCAGTTTCTGAGACCTTCTTAATCGACATCATGTTCAAACTCAAAATCAAACCGCTTCAAATTTATCTTCCTGTCGCAAACCATTGACGCAACAGCTTTTTTTGATCGATCACGACAGGAATCAAGCATAAGATTGCAAGCAGGCCACAAGCCGGAAAGCCCCAGATGCCAGACGTCACATCCATGATCGCACCGACGTATAAACTGCCAAGCGGTGTCGTTCCCTGATTCAACAAGACATAAACGCTCATGATCCTGCCGCGTAATTCATTAGGAACAGAATATTGGAACGATGCGTTCGACTGGTTGAGAAAGATCATGTTGCAAAAGCCGATGATGATCATCATCACAAGTGCCATGACGTACGTATGAACGAAAATCATCAGTGACTGGGCGATCACGGTCCCCAAAGTCACGATCAAGTAAAGCTTGCGACTGATTCCATCTTTTGACCGATAACTCATCGTAAACGCCGCTGCTAAAGATCCGATCCCAACTGCTGACATCAAATTAGCGAACGTCTGCGCGCCAGAGTGCAAAACAGTTTTGGCATATACCGGAATGATCACACTGTTGTTGAATTCTAGCGTGCAGACGATCAGCATCAATTCCGCGCTCAAACGAACGGCTGGCGTGTGGATCACATAGTGTAGTCCTTCTTTCATGTCACGGATGACGTTTTTATGTGCTGTCCGAATCGTTGCTGGGACGTTTTGGACAAAAAACAAGCCGATCAAGACCGCAACGTAACTGCAAGTATCGATCAGGAAACAAGCGGCAATACTAAATTTTGCCATCAAAATTCCCGCGATTGATGGGCCAACGATCTTGGCAAGGTTAAAAACGGACGAATTCAATGAAATACCGTTAAGCAGATCTTTGGGGCCAACCAATTCGAAAACGAACGACTGTCGAGCCGGCGTGTCGAAACTTTGAAAGATACCATAACCGATCGCAATCAGTAAGATCTCCCAATAACGAACGACACGAAAGTAAACGAGTGCCGTCATGATTGCCCCTAAGACTAAGAATCCACTTTGTGTCAAAAGCAGGATGTTACGTTTGGGAAAACGATCGATGATCGTCCCTGCAATCAACGTCAAAAACAAGATTGGCACGAATTGACATGCTGACAAGATACCAACTAGAAGTGCGGATCCCGTCATCTTGTAAACGAGCCATGTTTGCGCTGTTCGTTGGATCCACGTCCCAATCACTGAAAGACATTGGCCAAACCAAAAATTTCTAAAATTTTTCGACCTCCGCTGAGAAGAAAACATATTAGAAAAGAAATCACTGATCATGTTTCAAACTTCCTTTCCAATCGATGAAAGTAAAAATGTCCATAGCAATGTTAGCGCTATCAAACACAACTATAGTCAACCTGACATAAGATATTTTTTATTATAACATTGGATTTTCTCATTTTTTAAAAAATCATGAAAAATGGGCGCTACTAAGCAAGTCAAGACTTTTATTTAATGCATTCATTAATGAAAGCAGGCTCTTTTTATATTCAGTTAGCAAATCGGCCATAATATTTTCACGATCGTTATTCAAGACTGAAAGTTGAAAGACCTGTTCCAAATCAAAAAACGTGCTGTGATCACAGCACGT
>DICX01000050.1 GCA_002417825.1 Lactobacillus sp. UBA5815
CCATCTTTGACCAAAGGCGTTTGGCACTTTGGACATTTCTGATCTGGTAAATCGAATCCAGACCCATATTCACCGTTTTCAAAGAAATGTGAATATTGGCATTTAGGACATCGATAATGAGGTGGCAGCGGGTTCACCTCTGTGATACCAGACATCGTTGCAACCAAGCTGGATCCCACAGAGCCTCTCGACCCCACCAAGTAACCATCTTTATTCGACTTGGCAACTAAACGTTGTGCAATCAGATAAATCACCGCATAACCGTTTGAAATGATCGAGTTCAATTCCAATTTAAGTCGGTCATCGACAATCTTTGGTAATGGTTTTCCATAAAGAGCGTAAGCTTTATCATACGTCAGCTTTTTCATTTCTTGATCGGCATTTTTTAAATGTGGTGGGTAAAGTCCGCTCTTGATCGGTGCAATTTCTGAAATTTCATCCGCAATTGCATTGGAGTTCTTGATCACGACCTCTTTGGCTTTGGTTTCTCCAAGGAATGAAAAAGCATCAAGCATTTCTTGTGTCGTGTAAAAGTGAAGATCAGGTTGCGGTCGATTCCGATTGGGATTTCCTTTCTGCCCAGCCAACAAAATTTCACGATAAATCGCTTCATGAGGCTCAATGTAATGTGCATCCCCAGTTGCAACGACAGGTTTATGCAAGTCTTGTCCAAGTTTATATATATTTTGAAGAATTTCTTGCAAATGCGCCTCATCGGCGATCAAGTGCTCAGTGATCAGTGGGGCATAATTGGCTGGTGGTTGAATTTCGAGAAAGTCATAAAACGAAGCTTTCTGCTTTGCCTTTTCATAACCAGATTGCATCATTGCCGTGAAAACGTCACCTTCACTACAGCCGCTTCCAAACAAAAGTCCTTCTCGATAAGTGACTAATTCTGATTTCAAAATACGAGGTTCGCGATAGTAATATTTCGTACAACTCAGTGAGACCAGCTTATACAGGTTTTTCAAACCGATTTGATTTTGGGCTAAGATGGTCATGTGAGTTGGCCGAGTCCGCTTATAGCTTTGCCCATATTTGACATACTGATTGAGCTTTCCCAAATCAGATTCATGAAACCTATCATTGAAAGCATCCAAAAGTTTGTACATCAGCAATCCAGTTGCTTCTGCATCTGAATCTGCACGATGGTGATGCGTTAAAACGACATTATACTTTTTAGTCAGTGAATCAAGTTTGTGATTCGTTTGTTCGGGGTGCAGGAGACGTGAAACTTCCAGTGTATCAACAACTGGCTGTGTCACTTCAGGCAAATGTGCACGTTTCAAAGCAGCATTGACGAAACCAACGTCAAATTGAACATTATGTCCACACAATGGACGGTCGCCACAAAAATCCCGAAACTTTTTAACGACTTCTCCCTCATCTTCTGCATGTGACAATAATTCATCCGTGATTGACGTCAATTGGATCGTGGTATCGCTTAACGGATGATGCGGATTGATAAAAGAATCGAAGCGATCTAAAACTTCGCCGTCTTGCATTTTAACTGCACCAATCTCGATCATCGTGTCATAAACGGATGACAAACCAGTCGTTTCAACATCGAATATCACGAATTCACGTCCACGATAATCCATTGAAGCTGGATTCAAAACAAGTAATGCATGATCATCGACCATGTTCGCTTCAACACCATATAAAACTTTGATGCCAGCCTTTTGTCCTGCATGGTAAGCATCGGGAAAAGACTGAACATCGGCATGGTCAGTGATAGCAATCGCTTTTTGTCCAAAGCGGCTTGCAGTTTTGATAAAATCGCTTGGATTGTCCATCGCATCCAACTGACTCATATTCGTATGAAGATGAAGTTCAACCCGTTTTGGCTCGCCCGAATAAGTTTCTTTTCTTCCTTGATGCTCAACCAACTCAAATTGCTTAATATTGAAAACCAAATCATGCTGATAAGGGTCGTCTTGAACGCCACCTTGCATTCTTATCCAAACACCAGGTTGAATGGCACTTAATTTCGTAATCTGATCTTTATCTGTCACAAACTTTTTAAAGGCAATCGAATCTGTGTAGTCAGTCATTTCACCCAAAAAAATCACTGCACCCGATTTCAAAGGCCGTGTTTCAACTTTGAAAACATAACCTTCAACCACGATGTGGCGCATTCCAGCTTCAAGCGACTTCAAGGCTGTTTTAGGTGATGAAGACAAATCTTCGTTCGTATCAAATTTTGTCGTCGTCGCTGGGTTTTTCCTCGCCGGCGCCGGTTGATTTTCAAAATATTGCTGCATGTTTGCAGCATGCTGCCGCTGCGCAGCCTTCAGACTTGCTTCGTTTTCTTCAAGTTTAGACTCATCTAATTGCGTGACAAATTTCAAGTTAAAAAAGCCATACTCTCGAAAGGCCATGCCTAAGTCTAACAACGTATCGTGGGTCAACCACGAAGTTGCAATCTGATTAGGCGCAGAAACAAGCCAGCGCTCTTTCCTTTTGGTTGGCGGATTGGCAAATAAAAACTCACGTGTCGCCAGTGCCAACTGGCTATGAGAGACGACATAAGGCCAATAATCTAGTAAATACTGATCGTCGCCTTGCTTGGTCTTAATCAAAAGCTCAACATCGACTAGATCAGAAAACTCATGTGACAGCGCCTGTCTCAGTGCCTGATAAGTCGAAAATTGTAAAGGCGTGTCAAAAAAAACGTGGATTTTCCACTTGCGCTGTGCACTGTAGACTTCCACGTCTTCAATAAGTCCTTTTTGTAAAACAGCTTGATCCGCAAAAGTCGTTGGAAATTTGATTTGCGATAAAAGTTTTAAAAAAAGTTCATTTTGTTTAGTCACAAAGCATTACCCTAACTCTTTAGACAAGATTTGGTCCAGATCACTGACTTGGATTTCAACTGAATTTTTATCTGTTGGATGTTTCAATTCAATGATTCCATCTTTTGCTTTTTTACCAATAATCAACCGAATCGGTGCACCAACTAAATCAGCATCTGCAAATTTGACACCTGCACGTTCATGCCGATCATCATAAAGCACATCATATCGAGAAGATAATGCTGTCGTCAATTTTTTAGCTAACGCGGTTTGTGCATCATCATTCATTTTGATTTGAATCAAGTGAATCGAAAACGGTGCAATCGATTTTGGCCATGCAATACCACGATCAGTCGCATGTTGTTCAACGACCGCAGAAAGCAAACGCGAAACGCCGATTCCATAGCTTCCCATGATAACTGGCTTTGCTTTGCCGTTTTCATCTAAGAAGTTTGCACCCATCGTTCGCGTATAGTAGGTACCCAACTTAAAAATATGTCCGACTTCAATACTCTTCTCAAAATGAAGTGGCAGATGATCAATCGGATCAGGCTCCCCTTCATTTGCAACACGAATATCTGCAAATTTTTCAACTGAAAAGTCACGTTCCAGATTGGCATTGCGATATTGATAACCAGTTTGATTAGCGCCGACAACAACATTAGTCAACGCTTTTACCGTTAGATCTGCAACAATTTGATCCGCATAATCTGCATGGACTGGGCCAACGCCGCCTTTTTCACTACCTGTGAAATCAACCAGTTCTTTTTCGGTTGCAGGACGTAATACTGTGCAATCAAGCACATTTTTCAGCTTGGTTTCGTTAACTTCTTTATCGCCCCTTATTAAAACTAAAACTTTATGCTCATCAGCAATATAAAGAACACTTTTAACGATACGTGTCTCCGGAATCTTTAAAAAGTCTGCTAATTGTGCAATCGTTTCTTGTCCTGGGGTTGCAACTTTTTCAAGCGGTTTAAGTGGTTCTGACTCAGGCTTAAACGTATCGATACTTCTTGCCATTTCGAGATTCGCACTATAAGTCCCGGTTTCGTTGAATGCGATGATATCTTCACCGATAGCTGCTGGTGCTTGGAATTCTGTCGAATTTTTACCACCCATCGTTCCTGAATCGGCAATAACAGGAAGTACTTTTAACCCACAACGTTGGTAAATACGCTGATATGCTTGATACTGTGTCTGAAATTGCTCATCAAGCTGTTGACGCGTTGCCGCAAAACTATAACCATCAAGCATAATAAATTCACGAACACGTAACAAGCCAAAACGTGGCCGATTTTCATCACGAAATTTAGTTTGAATTTGATAAAGTGCTAAAGGCATTTTTTTGTAGCTTTTCAAATTCTTCGCAATCAATTCAGTAAAAGTTTCTTCGTGAGTTGGCCCAAGAAGCGATGGTCGATCATGACGATCAGACAGGCGGAACATTTCCGGACCATATTTCTTCAAACGACCGGATGATTCCCATAACGTTGCTGGCAGTAATATTGGCATTAACATTTCCGGAACATCGATGCGCGCCATTTCTTCTTCCATGATATGCTCTACTTTTCGCAAAACACGATATGCAAGCGGTAAATAAGCATAAACACCTGCCGTAACTTGATGAACGTAACCGCCCCGAAGCATCAGCTGATGACTTTTAGCAACAGCGTCAGAAGGCACTTCTTTCAAAGTTGGCATAAAAAAGTTAGATTGCCGCATCTATTTTCCTCCAAAACTTATTAATTCAATTTAAAATTCATTTGATAAAGTAACGATAAATATCATTACCTGTGACTAAAATCAGTAATAACATCAATAATCCAAATCCGACCAAGTTGACAATGACTTCCTTATCCTCGGGAATCTTTCTTCTGAAAATCAGTTCAATAAGATTCAGAAGCAATTTACCACCGTCTAATCCCGGAATTGGTAATAAATTAACGATTCCCAAATTAATCGAAATCATGGCTAAAAACGCCAAGATGGAGGTCAATCCCATTTGAGCGACTTGAGCCGTTTGCGAATATATTCCAACTGGGCCTGATAAATCATTCAGACTAAAATGACGAAATAATCGACCCACTGCACTAAAAATCAAAATTGTCGTTGACCATGCAGTCTGCCAACCACGGTTCCATTTTACACCTAGACGATTATCTGATTGCGCATAAATCCCTAATTGATAAATCGTCTGTCCTTGATTTTTTTTCTTGGCTGGCTTCACGTTAAATTGTAATTGACGCTTATTTCGTTCAATGCCAACAGAAACTGACTTTCCTTTAATTTTAGAAAGTTGTGTGCTGATTTGATCAAAATAAGTAATTCGTTTACCCGCCAAGGTAACAACACGATCGCCAGACTTAAAGCCGCTAGTTGCTGCCGGTGTTCCTGGAATAACTCGGGCAATTGTTGTTGTCGAAGGTCCGGGAGCAGCAAAACTCCAAATCAAAAAGACTAAAAAGCCTAAAAGGATGTTCATAAAAGGTCCGGCAAAATTGGTTGCGATTTTTTTGCCTAAAGACGCTTCCTGAAATTGCGTGTCCCGCGGTGCAATCAAAACTTCAGTTCCATTTTTTTCAATGATCGAAGCATCGTGTGAAACCTTGAAAAGTTTGGGCTCATCCTCATCACCATTTTGATTGCCGGTGATCTCAAGTTGGTCGACTAAATCAGCCTTTATAACACGCACCGCCAACCCAGAAATTCGCACTTGCGATGACGACGCATCGATACGAGAGACACGGCCTTGTTTATCAAATTGTAGGACGACCGTTTCTCCTGGATCTAAAGAAGCAACTTCATCAGGACCAGCTAGTCGCACATAGCCACCTAAAGGTAGCCACCGAATCGTATAAGTCGTCCGCTTCCCTTTTTTTTGAAAAAGTTTGGGACCCATTCCAATCGAAAATTCTCTGACGAGGATTCCTGATTTCTGTGCCACGATAAAGTGTCCAAATTCATGGACAAAAACTAAAAGCCCAAAAATAACGAGAAAAATCAAAATTTCTTTCATGGTCAGCTCCAATTAAAAGACAAGAAAGCCAACGATTGGAAGAACGAACAAAAGGCTATCGAACCGATCTAATATACCACCATGCCCTGGCAAGATCTTACCTGAATCTTTGACACCGTAATGACGTTTATAGGCAGATTCAACCAAATCACCTATCTGTCCTGCAATGGACAAGAAAATCACGGCACTGATCAGTTTAGGCTTAGATAGCGTTGTTGGAATTGCCATGACATAGAGGCTCGCAAAAACTAATGCACAAATCAGTGCACCTATAGAGCCTTCCCAAGTCTTGTTCGGGCTAATGGCTGGCCATAGCTTATGTCGTCCTATTTTGCGTCCAATCATATATGCACCAACATCAGTTGCCCAGACGACAACAAAAACATAACCTAGCAATTTAAGCCCTTCTTGCCCGTTACGAATTGCAGCCATACCATGAAAGCCTGTACCGATATAAAGCGAAGCTAGCGTATAAACACCAATATCATCAAAACTGATGCGATTTTTGACTAACACGGTCCAAACCATCATCAGCATGACAAAGATAAAGTAAACTTGATATCGCGTCAATTGTTCAGGTAAAAATCCCCAAAAACGATCAGGGACAACAATCGTCAAAGTTGCTAACAGTGCAAGTAAAAAATCAACTGAAGTCAATCGGCGTTTCTTCATCATAAAAATTTCGGCAATACCGATTGAAGCCAATAAAACCGTCAGCCAATCGATCCAAAGACCACCAGCTAAAACGATTGGAATAAAAAAAATCAGTGCAATCACTGCAGTTATAACACGTTGCTTCATAAGCTATTCGCTCTCAATCTGACCAAAACGACGATCACGCATTTGGTAATCTTTAACGACTTGAATTAAATCTTCTTTAGTAAAATCTGGCCAATATTTTTTGGTAAAACTCAATTCAGTATAAGCTAATTGCCAAAGCAAAAAATTAGACAGGCGCTGTTCACCTGACGTCCGCAAAAGCAAGTCAGGATCCTGATAATCACCAAATTGATGGGTCATCAATGCTTTGGAAAAATGCTGCTCATCAATGTCATCTGCACTCAAGGTACCTGTTTGAACTTGAGAAACTAATTGCTTTACCGCAGTCACAATCTCGCGACGTGCCCCGTAATTAAATGCAAAATTCAAAATCATCCCGGAATTTTGGGCAGTCATCGCCATTGCTTTTTGTGTGACTTGGTATGTCTTAGGAGGCAATTCATCTAAAAATCCCATAATATTGACTTTAACATGATGTGCCATCAACTCTGGCATATAATGGTCAAAAAAATGTATTGGTAAATTCATCAAGTAATCAACTTCAGCCTTAGGCCGTGCCCAGTTCTCAGTTGAAAAGGCGTAAAGCGTCAACACTTTGATTCCCAAGTCGTCAGCAGCTAAAGCAATCCGTCTAATGTTTTCCATACCCTCACGATGACCGACAAAACGTGGCAAATGTCTTTCCTTAGCCCAACGGCCATTACCATCCATGATGATGGCCAAATGATCTAATTGATTTTTCTTTTTTGCCATCTCAATTATCCTTGGGTGATTTCTTGACGTTTTTCATCCGCCAAATCATCGATTCTCTTCGTAGAAGTATCGGTTTCCTTTTGAACTTGTTGTTCTAAGCGACGTTGTTCATCTTCTGTTAAATCGCCATTTTTTTCTTGGCGTTTCAAAGCTTCCATCGCTTCGCGACGGACATTGCGAACCGCGATTTTAGCTTGTTCGGATAATTTACCAACCTGCTTGGCAATCTCTTGACGACGTTCGCCTGTCAATTGCGGGATAACCAAACGAATCACGTTGCCATCATTTGCAGGAGTCAAACCAAGATTAGAGGCTAGTAAAGCATGCTCAATGGCATCTAAGCTTGATTTATCATAGGGCGTGACCATTAAGACCCGTGGCTCGGGGATCGTCACACTCGACATTTGTGTCAGCGGCGTTGGAACACCATAATAATCAACTTTAACTGGTTCAAGGAGTCCAGCGTTAGCAACACCGGCACGAATCGTCCCTAAGTCTTTTTGAAAAACTTCAATCGATTTTGCCATATTTGACTTTGCTTTATCAATAATCTCATTTGTCATGATTTTCACCCCGAATGATCGTTCCAATATTTTGGCCTTCAACCACACGCTTGATATTGCCCGGCTTATTAACGTTGAACACGACCAATGGAATCTCAGTATCCATTGACAGTGAGCTAGCCGTGCGATCCATAACTTTCAAGTTCTTGGAGATAACATCTACTTGTGTAAGTTCAGTAAAACGCTTGGCTTGTGGATCCTGCCTCTTATACACTTCTCCGCGCCCC
>DICX01000026.1:0-1492 GCA_002417825.1 Lactobacillus sp. UBA5815
TGATCGAATTGATGCATACACGCCCCAAAGCTTATGTTGGAAAGGGTATTTTTGGCTTTTCTACGGATAGCTATGATTTGTCTGGCAAGATTGTTGCCGAGAAGAAATTGATCAAGCCGTTTTCAATTCAAGAGATTCAAACCCAAATGAATACATTCATTGGAACAATCGATCAAATACCACCGATTTATTCTGCAGTTCGTGTGAATGGTAAACGACTTTATGAGTATGCTCGGCAGGGACTTGAAGTTCAAAGACCGCACCGAGCCGTTCAAGTCATGACTTATCGTGTTCAGCCACCACTTGTTTTTGATTCTGAAAAAGGACAGCAAACTTTTTCCTTTATGATTACATGTCATAAAGGAACCTATGTCCGCTCATTGGTTAATGACTTAGGGGATAAATTGGGTGTTCCTGCAGTGATGAGCCAGTTGACGCGAACTGCTAGCAGTGGATTTGACTTGAAGCAGTCGGTTACTTTGGATGCTTTAATCAAAAATCCCGATAAAATTGCTGCACACCTTGTTCCAATAGAAGCATTTTTTACTCAAGAACCTTCTATTAAACTCACCCAAGAACAATGGGCACTCGTTAAAAATGGTGTTTCATTATCACTTGACCTGACTGTTCCTAAAGTTGTTCTGTGGTATCAAGGTAAGGTTAAAGCGATTTACCGGAAGCAAGATCAAGTTTATCGGCCAGACCTGATGCTATTGCAAAATGAATAGATAAGGATTTTTTAAGTGAAAGTTATTAAGCTCAGTTATCCGATCACACAAAAATTAACCGCTTCACCAGTTGTGCTGGCACTTGGCTTTTTTGATGGTGTTCATTTGGGACATCAAAGATTGATTGGAAAGGCACATGAAATCGCAAAGCAACGGAACTTACCTTTGATGGTTTTAACTTTTGATCGGCATCCCAAAGAAATTTATCAGCATGATGAGAATTTTAAATATTTGGATTCTCCTGATGAAAAAAGATATGAAATGGCAGCACTTGATGTCGATTATTTGGTGATTGCACAATTTACGACAGGATTTAGCCATTTGCCGCCGCAAGCTTTCGTTGACAATGTGATCGTCAAGCTGCAAGCTCAAATCGTTGTTGCTGGTTTTGATTATACTTATGGTCCTAAAAATGTTGCCAATATGGCGCATTTAGCGGACTTTGCGCGTCACCGTTTTGAAATTGTCTCTTTACCGGAACAAACTTTTAATGGGCATAAGATTGGTTCGACTAAAATCAGACAAGCACTTCGACAAGGTCAGCTTGAAATCGCCACTCAAATGCTTGGCCACCCTTATTTGATGAGTGGCACCATCGTACATGGCCTGCGAAATGGCCATCGATTGGGTTTCCCAACCATGAATTTGAAATTGGATGTTCGTAAAGTGGTTCCTAAAGTTGGTGTTTATGCCACTAAAACGAAATTTGACGGGCAATGGTATCCGTCGATGACAAGTGTTGGGTACAATGTGACCATTGGCCA
>DICX01000026.1:1521-5191 GCA_002417825.1 Lactobacillus sp. UBA5815
CGTCTTGAAGACCTGAAAAAGCAAATGTTAGATGATCAAAAACAAGTGGAAGCCTATTTTGCACAAGACGTTGCTGCGCAGGCAAAAGATTCAAAGAAAGATTAGCAGATCCCTTGACAGATTGCTAATGCCTTGGTATCTTATTCATGTTAGCACCCAAACATGACAAGTGCTAATTGTGAGGCAAAATTATGTTGAGTGAACGGCAAGAACTTATTTTGAAAACAATCATCAAGGACTTTACGAAAACGCATGAGCCCGTGGGTTCTAAAACGGTCATGCAACAATTACCGATCAAAGTGTCGAGTGCGACGATTCGCAATGAAATGGCAATTCTCGAAGATCAGGGGTTGATTGAGAAGACGCATTCATCAAGCGGCCGTATTCCGTCGACGGATGGTTATCGATATTATTTAGATCATTTGATCGAACCAATAGAATTGCCACGTCAGGTTTACGAGCAGATTGGATTGCAATTCGATCATCCTTTTCATCAAGTGAACGATATCATTGATCAGGCGTCTAAGATTTTGTCAAATTTGACGAATTATACCGCTTTTGCGGCTGGTCCAGAGTCAGAAGATATTCGTGTAACGGGATTTCGCATCGTACCAATTTCGGAACGCCAAGTCATGGCGATTTTGGTAACGAGTTATGGAAAAGTCACGAATCAAGTTTACACGCTTCCGCGTCATGTTTCGGCAGAAGAAATTGAAAAAGCAGTCCGCTTGATCAATGATCAGTTAGTCGGCAAAAGCTTGAACGAAATTCATTTCGATCAGTTCAGTGAAATGACGCGACATTTGGCACGGTCGGATCATGCTACTGATTGGCTTGATTTGATTGAAGACGTTTTTAAGGACGCTGCTAGTGAACAAATGTACGTCAACGGTCAGATCAATTTATTGAATAATCAAGCTGAGACGGATGTATCGGATATCAAGTCGTTGTATGAGTTGATCGATTCTGATTCTATGTTTAACCAACTTTTGAATTTAGATGATGAGGATGATGATGAAAATCGATATCCAGTCAAAGTAACGTTGGGTACTGATTTACCAAATGAATTGTTGCGTAATTACAGTTTGCTGACTGCAGAATATAAAGTTGGTCAGCATGGCCACGGCACAATCGCATTATTAGGCCCAACCAATATGCCATATTCGCAAATGATTGGTTTGCTTGGCTTTTTGCGTGAGGAACTAGCTAAAAGATTACTTGATTATTATGGCCGATTTCAATAGGGGAGGTTATCGTGAGTCAAGAAGAGTTTCCGCATGAAAAAGATTTAGAGGAAAAAGATTTTAAAAAAAAGAAACCTGAGACTGAATCAAAACATGATTCGGATAAAACAACTAAATTTGATGATAAAACTGATTCGATAAAAAATGAGACTGCTTCAGAAGAAAGTATTCTAAAGTTGCAGCAGGAATTAAAAACGAGTCAGTCAAAGATCAAGGATTTGGAAGATAAGTATTTGCGCAGCGAAGCTGAAATTCAAAATGCACAAAGACGTTATGCCAAAGAACGCGCTCAGTTGATCAAATATGAAAGTCAAGCTTTGGCAAAGGATATTTTACCAGCGGTTGATAATTTGGAACGTGCGCTTGCAGTAAAAAGTGATGATGAAGCTTCCAAGCAATTAAAAAAGGGTGTACAGATGACCTTAGACGTTTTGAAGAAAGCGCTGACTGATCATGGCATCGTTGAAATCAAAGCTGAAGGAGCTCAATTTGATCCTAATCTTCATCAAGCGGTGCAGGCTATCGAAGTAGAAAAAGGACAGCCAAAAGATCAGGTCGTCAAGGTATTGCAAGTCGGTTATCAATATAAAGATAGAACGTTGAGACCTGCAATGGTCGTTGTTTCAAAATAAGGAAGGAAGTTTATCAAATGGCTAAAGTGATTGGAATCGATTTAGGGACAACTAATTCTGCTGTTGCTGTATTGGAAGGTAAAGAACCTAAAATCATTACGAATCCTGAAGGTGCAAGAACGACGCCTTCTGTTGTTGCTTTCAAAGATGGTGAGATTCAAGTTGGTGAAGTTGCCAAGCGTCAAGCAATTACGAATCCAAACACGATTCGTAGTATCAAACGCCATATGGGGGAAGCTGATTACAAAGTTAAAATTGGTGACAAGGCTTATACCCCACAAGAAATTTCAGCCATGATCCTGCAATATATCAAGAAGTTCTCAGAAGATTATTTAGGTGAACCCGTCAAAGATGCTGTTATTACGGTCCCAGCTTACTTTAATGATGCGCAGCGTCAAGCAACGAAGGATGCTGGCAAGATTGCAGGATTGAACGTTCAACGAATCATCAATGAACCGACTGCAAGTGCGCTTGCTTATGGCTTGGATAAAGATGATGAGGATGAAAAAGTCTTAGTTTATGACTTGGGCGGCGGTACGTTTGATGTCTCGGTCCTTGAATTGGGCGATGGCGTTTTCCAAGTTTTGTCAACAAACGGTGACACTAACCTTGGTGGCGATGATTTTGACCAACGTATTATGAATTGGCTGATCGATAACTTTAAGAAAGAAAACGGCGTCGATTTATCTAAAGATAAAATGGCTTTGCAACGCTTGAAGGATGCTGCCGAGAAGGCCAAGAAAGATCTTTCTGGCATTTCTTCAACTCATGTTTCATTACCGTTCATCAGTGCCGGTGAAAGTGGTCCACTTCATTTGGAAGCTGATTTAACGAGAGCCAAGTTTGATGAATTGACTGCTGACCTGGTTGAAAAGACTAAAGTACCGTTTGACAATGCACTAAAAGATGCCAATTTAACGGTTAACGACATTGATAAAGTCATTTTAAATGGTGGTTCAACTCGTATTCCCGCTGTTCAAGAAGCAGTCAAGAAATGGAGTGGCAAGGATCCAGATCATTCCATCAATCCAGATGAAGCGGTTGCTTTAGGAGCTGCTGTTCAAGGCGGTGTTATTTCTGGTGATGTTAAAGACATCGTTTTGCTTGATGTAACGCCATTGTCATTGGGAATTGAAACGATGGGCGGCGTCTTTACGAAATTGATCGATCGCAACACGACGATCCCAACTTCAAAGAGTCAAGTCTTTTCAACTGCAGCAGATAATCAGCCAGCAGTAGATGTTCACGTTTTGCAAGGTGAGCGGCCGATGGCAGCAGACAACAAGACACTGGGCCGCTTTGAGCTGACCGATATTCCAGCAGCACCGCGTGGCGTCCCTCAAATTCAAGTTACGTTTGATATCGATAAGAACGGTATCGTTAATGTTTCTGCCAAAGATCTAGGGACTGGTAAGGAACAAAAGATCACCATCAAGAGTTCATCAGGTTTGTCTGATGAAGAAATCAAGAAGATGCAAAAAGAAGCGGAAGAACACGCTGAAGAAGATAAGAAGAAAAAAGAAGAAGCCGATCTGAAAAACGAAGTCGATACTTTGATCTTCACGACAGATAAAACGTTGAAGGAGGTTAAAGGCAAGGTTTCAGATGATGAAATCAAGAAGGTTAAGGATGCTGAGGATGCTTTGAAGAAAGCACAAGCTGACAATAACCTTGATGAGATGAAAACAAAGAAGGATGCACTGTCTAAAGTTGCACAAGATCTTGCTGTCAAACTCTATCAGAAGAATAATCAAAATGGTAAAACCGAAGGCGGCTCGACACAATCAAATCCTG
>DICX01000047.1 GCA_002417825.1 Lactobacillus sp. UBA5815
TGGCGAAGAGCAATACGTAGAAATGAATCAAAAGCGTGCCAATGAAGGAAAAGACACAGCAGATTTAAGTCACCAAACGTCTGCTCAGACGCACGATCATCAAAATTCAAAAGAAAGAGTGACATCGAAAGAACGATCTCAAATTAGTGATCAGCTTGCTTTGTTCAATTGCCCAGAACCGCTGAAAAGTCAGTTGCCACAATGTCAAAATAGTCATCAACATATTTTTATGCCGGTCATACCACCAAAAGAATTAACTGGTCTTCATGTCCTTAGCAATGGTGTTGAATTAGGATTGCTAAAACCTGGTCGATTTGAACCCAGCCACCAATTAGCGGAGGTATTAGGGCAGTGTAGACAAAACCAAGTTTATGATTTGAATGATCAAGACTATCAGCGTTATATTGGCGGAGAAGCACTCTCGTATCACGGTCAATGTCAAGGCTATCTTTTGATTCGTCATCGAAATCATATTTTTAGTTTTGGTAAGGCGGGTCATGATGGCATTTTAAAAAACTTTTATCCCAAAGGATTACGCCAAAAATAATAAGCCAATCAAAAAAGCAGACAGTTACTTTTTCGTAATTGTCTGCTTTTTTAGTAGTCATAAAGTTATTAAGCCTGTTTTTTTAAGTGCATCAATTCTTGTTCAAAATCAGCATCAAAATAGAAAGTCGATTTGGTCAAATCGGATAAGCGCTGGGCACCAAACATGGCGATCAGACTTGCCAATTGCTGTTTCCAATTTTGAATTTGATTGAAAAGGCCCTCTTCACCTTGGCTGCGTAATGTCTCTAAAAACGTATTTGCGATACCAACACCGTGCGCACCCAATGCTAAACTTTTGATGATATCCAGAGGCTGCCGAACACCTCCTGAAGCAATGAACTGTAAACCGGTGTTTTCCCCCAAGACTAAGCTTTGAATCGTAGATAGTCCCAGATCTTGAAGATAATCATAAGAATGATGACCACGTTGATTTTCAATCGCAACAAAATTCGTTCCACCACGTCCGCCAACATCGATCCATTCGTAGTGATGGGCTTTTAATCGCATCAAGCTTTGGTGATCAAAACCAAAGCCTACTGCTTTGACGATGACAGGAACATTGACTGCTTGTCGAATCGCATCCATGTTTTTAAGCCATAAGAAATCTCGGTCGCCTTCGGGCATTACGATTTCTTGTGGAACGTTAACATGAATTTGAAGTGCATCGGCGTTAAGTGCGGTTACGAGTTTTTGTGCAAGTTCAGGATTGGTATTGGGATTGACGTTCGCCAAGAGAACGCCATCAGGATTTTCTTGACGTGCAACCAAAAAGCTTTCAAGACGTTCAGGATGTTTTTCTAACAGACTTGCTGATCCCAATGCCATTGCAATGTTAGTTTTCGCTGCAATGCGAGCAAGGTGACGATTGATTTCTTGCGACTGTTTATTGCCGCCAGTCATGGCTTCAATAAAAAATGGGGCAGCTAAACGTTTATGATTGATTTCAACTTGTAAAATATTTTGATCAACGTAGGTTTCCGGCAATGCCGGAGCCACTAAATGCATGCGATCAAAATCATTTCTTTTTTTAGGATCAAACAATTGATGAGCTAACTTTAGGTGCTCTTGCTTTCGATCTGAAATCGTCATTTTATGATTTCCCTTACATTTTCAAATAATAGAATGAACCCAAAAATTTAAAGGTAAAATACCGTTTTTTCGCCATTCCATCTTCATTGCCTCAATGTTTGTGTGCCCATCTGCTAAAACGATGCCGCAATCACCATTTCCAGCGCCAGAAGTTTTTGCGGCACCGCCAAAATGTTCTGCAATGGTGATAAGCCGATTAAGCCGTGGAATTTCGATTGCGATTTGATTCATTTTAGCAAATCGACGCAATAATTTACGATTAGCGCGAATCTTTTTTTGAATCAATGCAATATCGTTGTGATCAAAGCCCTTTATCATTTCAAGAACACATCGACGTGATTGCTGCAAAAAAGCATTGTACTCAGGTTGGATCGTTTTTTTCTTGGCATTGGTTTGATCGACTAGACGAGAAGTCGAAGCGGGTTTTTGGCTCCATCCGATAACGAGATGCAAATCTTCTGGGGGCGTTAAAACTTGAATTTTTAAACCAGGCCAAGCTTCGCCGACGACTTCCGAAAGTGTTTTGACCTCAAGTTCAGCTTTTAACCAATCTTTATCAAAAGTTTGATAAGCCAGCCAACCGCCGTAGACGCTCGCTGCAATATCACCAGCAGATCCATTTTTTTGAACGCTGTAATGAGATAAAGCAGATAATTTAAAAATCAAATCATTCGAAGCTTCGATTTGGTAAAAAGCTAGGATGGCTTTGACCGTTGCAACGGTGACTGCTGCAGAGGAGCCTAGACCATACTTTTTACCATCGGCAGAATCCAAATCAGAATTGACATGCAGGTCATATAGCGCCAATGGAATGCTTTGCTCTAAGGCAAATTGCTCTGTAAAATTGATTGCAGAAAGAATGTATTCAAAAGGATTGTCACGATTATCGATAACCATCTTAGTTCCCTGGCGTGTCCAATGAATCGAGTCTTGCTGGTATTGTTTTGAATGAATGATGCCGGTTGTTCCGATGCTTTTAGCGATCGTAACGCGGACGAATGAATTTAAAGCGACTAAAATAGCTGGGCAATTTTGCTCTAAGACGGCATATTCACCAGCAATATAAAGTTTTCCTGGGGCCTTTGTAGTTATCAAAACGATTTAATCCTCTAATCTTTACAAATCAACATGATCAATCCAAATAAGTGATACCCGGACCAAACTGTGCAAAAACTATCTTAACATGACTAAGTACCTTTTGAAGGCGTTCTTGAATAATTTGGTGATTTCTTAATTGGCACAAGATTTTAACGTTAGGTCCAGCATCAATGGTGTAATAACAATCGATACCTTCTTCGCGAAGCTGATGAACCAATTGAATAACTTTTATAGTATCAGGCTCAAAGTAAGTAAACCCTGGGCGTGCCGTTAGATTGATCGCATGCATTTCATTGGCATTTTGTTCTGCCAATTTTCCAATACCATCAAAATCGTCATGAGCAATCGCCGTACGCATTTGTGCGATTTCAGTTTCATTTTGCTTTAACCAAATTGGAAAAAAAGGAGAGCCCTGAGCCTTCTTCATTCCAACAGAAGAAGCTAACTTTTTAGGTGCTGCATCAACTTCAACGGCCAATAAGCATAAATCTAATTTAGGTGCTTCATTTATCGGAATGGCAAACGAATCCATGTTATCATGACCTTTTTGCCATTCAACGAAGCCACCGAAAATTGAACGTGAAGCCGATCCAGAACCTAATCGTGCTAAGCGTGATAGTTCATTTAAGGAACAGTCAAGATGATAAGCTTTGGCAAAACTTGCAGCTAATGCGGCAAAGGCCGAAGCAGAAGAAGCTAATCCAGCACTTGTTGGGACATGATTAGTCGAGTCGATTCGAAAATGTTCTTTTAAACCAAACATGTTCTGTAAACGATGAACATAGGTGATGACACGCTGACTTTTTGAAATTTCAATACGCTGATCATTTAAGAAAAAAATATCTTCATTTGCTTTAGGGCAGCGTTCAAAGCTGGTATCTGTATAAAACGCATCTAACGTCATTGAGATACTGGACATCAAAGGAAGATGCAACATTTCATCTGATTTTCCCCAATATTTGATCAATGCAATGTTTGTATGTGCACGCGCAGTTTTTTTCATTAAATTTCCTCGGTCCATGCATGTGCGATCAAATCTTGACTTTTTTCAATGATTCTTTCAGCAATTCGTTGGTCAGAACATAGTGCAATGACGATACCGCCAAGTCCACTTCCTGAAAGCTTGGCACCTAAGGCACCACTTTGATTTGCTAATTGACACAATTGATCTATTTTAGGTGTCGAAAGATCAAAATCACGTAAAAGATGCTGTGCTTGATTGAATTCATGACCAAGTTGCTTTTGATCATGAGTTTCCCATGCTTTTTTTGCCTCTCTTGCCAGTCGTCCCAGTTCACGCATATCTGACTTAAACTGGGGATGATCGGTTAACTTTTGATGAACATGCATGACAGCTTCTTTTGTACTGCCTAAATCACCTGTATCCATAATCAAAAGAATCGCACCATTTCCAAGTTTTCCTGACATGAACGTGGCGCCTTCTTTGGTATTGAAGAAAAGTGCACGAGTTGAATTAACGCTTACTGCGTCTAATCCAGAAGCTTTGCCATGTGTAATCGCTTCTGCATGATTGGTGATCGCCATGATTTCAGGTTCAGTCAATTTTACACTCAGGTAATCACTGAGAGCATGTGTCGTTCCCAAGGCGACAGTTGCACTTGATCCCAATCCACGTTGCATTGGAATTTTGCCTTCATAGTGAATCGTGACTGGTGTGGGCCGTGTTGCTTTTTCTTGCAAAGTTTTGACGACGTATTTTAAGCCATCATAATCGTGGGGGGCATTGTTAAAAGAACCTGTGTAGCCAAAAGTTTCCAAAGTTGAAATTCGCGGGTTTGCGCTAACCGTTGTCTTGATTTTTAATGATTGGACGGGTACGGCTAATGCATCGTAACCATAAACGACAGCATGTTCGCCAAGTAAAATGACTTTCCCATGAGCGGTATAATTGGTGGTGAACATCAAAAACCTCCTTTTTCGTTTGAATGCAACCAACTAAAAGACGATGTTCCTATGTTAAAATAACCGTAAGGAGTATTTGAGTTATGATCAAAATCATCATAGGGCATCAAACCGATAATTTACGGAAAAAAATGCTGCAAACTGCAGTTGCTTCATTTAAAAGCAATCCGCATCGCGCAACATTTTTAATCGTACCAAATCATATCAAGTTTACCACAGAAGTTGAAGCGATTGATAAGTTAGGACAGCTTCAAAATAGAAGTGAAACTTCTGTCGAGAATCTGCACATTTTGTCGTTTTCTCGTTTGGCTTGGTTTCTTTTGCGTGACGCACCAATCGCAATGCCACATTTATTAGATGATGCTGCTGCACAGATGTTATTGGAAAAGATTATTAAGCAACATCAAGATGAATTACTGCTGTTTAAAAAGTCTCAACTCAATTCTGGTATGCTAAAGCAACTTTACACGACGCTTTTAGCGATTCGCGGTGGCAATCTGGATTTGTCACAGTTGACCTTATCTGAAGCAGATATTGAAACTAAAAATAAGATTCATGATTTAAAAATCATTTCAAAAGA
>DICX01000037.1 GCA_002417825.1 Lactobacillus sp. UBA5815
AGCACGCCCGCAGGGGGGGGGAAGACTCGGGACGGCTGTGACAAGTAGGGTTATGGACAGGATCACCCCCACATGCGTGGGGAACACACGGGCAGAACAAAGCAGGTACAAGAGGCGGTAGGATCACCCCCACATGCGTGGGGAACACGCGAGGGGTGACTCAAAGGTCCGGCTGATGGTAGGATCACCCCCACATGCGTGGGGAACACAGTAAAGGATCCCAGTCATAGCAACATTCTTAAATCTTCAAAAGGCCGTTTTTTATGAGTTTGTCTGCTAGCTCAAGTGTCGCTTTAGCATCTGATAGTGCGTGATGTGGTTCGAGGTTTTGAATATGATAAGCTTGCAGGACAGTGGCTAGTCGATAATTGTCGAGAAATTTGTTGTTCTTTTTGACGATAGGCATCAGATCAACCATTTTGTTAGTTAAATCAGGTTGTTGCAACTTTTTAAAACCTTCAGAAAGAAACTTTTCATCAAATCTAATGTTGTATCCAATTAGAGTTGAATCGCCGATAAAAGTCTTTAGGTCTTGCAACGCAGAACTCAAGTCAATACCTTCAGACGTTAATTGATCTGTCGAAATTTTAGTCAAAAGCGTTATTTTTTTAGGAACTTCACGATCGATATGAATAAGTTGATAAAATTCAGGTTCAGTACCATCATTTGATTTCTTAGCTGCCCCGATAGAAATGATAACATCATGACTGACATCTAAACCAGTTGTTTCGAGATCGATTGCTGTGATTTCATTTGGTGATTTTGATGATTTCTTGTATGTTGGCGTGATTGAAGAACTCATTTTGGCACGATGAAATTTTGCGGCTTTGCTAAAACCGTGTTTGACCGTTGTCACAGGCATCGTATTGAGATGAATCAATAGCGGGATACCATCGAAATCTGCAACTTCACGATCTTTTCGTGTCGTCCGGAATTGATAACCTAATTCATTGTTGGTGTTGTAAACCATCGTGGCTTCACCGTTGCCAATATTTTCCATGATTCGGTCCCAAAGAAGGTCTCGAATTTTTGCACTCACATTGCCAACGTAAACGCCGGTTTGAATTTCTTGATACCATTTCGTTAGATCACCACGAAGAGACAGTGGCACTTTTGTTAATGTGATTACGATCATAGTTAATCATCTTCATCAAATTCGTGATATTGAACCCCAAATTTTTGTAAGCCTAATTTATCGTCCCAAAGATTGAGGACATCAGTTTCTGCTCCGATTTCTTTGGCATTTAAAAGATCTTTTAAATCTTTGACCATACGTACGATCAATTTGCCATCTTTGAAAGCATCGCGCATGGCTAATCTCGTTTTGGTCGCGATATCTGCATCATTGGCGTATTTTGCTGTGATTTCGAAAGCAATAGGAATTGAAAATTCAGCCTTGTATAAATCTGCAAAATCATAAACAAAAGCCAAATCGTGTCCCGTGTGAACGAATCCCAATCCGGCAGAAGCCCCCAATGCGACGATAACGCTGTAACTCAATCCATAAAGTGCTTGGTGTGCAGCAGTCAAGGCTTTGTTGATCGGTGTGCTTGAATCAAAATCTTTAGAATTGTATTGCCGGCGGTACCAAGCAACACCTGTTTTTTCAGATTGTATCTTGTAAATCTTGCGTACTCGAGCGCCTTCTTTGCCTCGTAATTCTTGCATACTCAGCTGAGAAACGTCATCGTTCGGAAAACGCATTTGATACATTTTTCGTGCCACCGCAACACGTGTGCGTGCATTTGAAACAAGTCGGGCTTGTGCTTCAAGCAGTAATGAAGAGTGATTTAACGCCCGGCCATGAGCATATTGACGGACGCCTTGTTCGCCAACCCAAACGACGCTCATTCCTGAATCGCCCATCAACTCCATGGCACGATGTGTCACATCGGTACCCGGTCCCAGCAGTAAAACACTGATGATCGATGCTGGGACGAAAACATTGCCGCGGTTGTCGGTGACAAGGATCGCACTATCTTGACGGTTTAATTTGGCATGCTCAAGGTAAAGAAAAGTGATGCGATCTCCAGCTCTGCTTAATTCTGAAAGTTCAGGCTTTTTAGCCCCTATTTTTTTGTTCATAAATTTAGCCTTCAGGAATCACAGTCATCAATCCCATGCCAAATGCTTTTTCACGTCCGATACCGTTGACTAAGACTTGTCTGAAACGTGTGACATCCTCGACTTGAAGCAAACCTTCGAATGTTACACTGCTCAAACGTACACGGTGACCGTTTTCGCGACGTAAAAGCTGCCAACTGCGATTGACGATGTCGAAACTTTTTTCTGCCTCTGTAGAAGTGGAATCAAGTAATTTGAATCCCGATTTTTCAGCGCGATCTTCCAACCATTTTTGTTGCTGTGCAACTGTGATATGAGGGAAAACCCGTTTCTTTTTCTCACCGGGTTTCGTGACAGAATGTGTTGGATTAGCAGTCAATCTGAATCGCATGATCTGTCCTTCTTGAATGTGAGCTAAAAAATTGTCGTAAGATTTGATCTCTGCAGTTCCCAAGACACCATATTTTAATAAGTGTTGTATGTCAGGTTTGTCAGGGCTTAAGATCAAAAGATACTTTTTGCCTGCTAACGTATCGATTCGCCACAAATGTCTTGAGCGCTCACCAGCCTCCAATTCATCGGGAAAACTTTGTTCGACCCAATTGTGAAAAGCACCAAGGTGTGTCAATGATTTGGTTTTTTGTCGATTATTCACGTCGATTTGAACTCTGGATAAATAATACATTTGAGTCCTTTCTAGACGAATTTCATCACGTCATGTGTCGTTGAAGGATCGGTTTCTTTAAAACAAGGGTTCACTAGATCGAGACGTGTTGTCGCAATAGGTGAAAAGCCATATTGACGATGACGTTGATCAAATGAAATTACGCGATCTTTCACCATTGTAGAAGGATAGCCCGGCAATAAATCTGCATCTGCAATCAATTCAACGTGAATCGCTTTCTGGTCCGTATGACGCTTTTGATACCAAGTTGAAGCTTGCCAATTCAATTTTTTTAGAGCGGATAGGGGAGTTGAATCTTTAAATATCTTAACTTTGATTACGCCTGCAGGCGCATTTGAGCGACGCCCTAAAAATAATGAGAAGTGCGGCTGGTGCAAAGCTGCTTCGATTTTTGAAATCAGTTGTGAATCCTCACTACCTAAAGCAGCAACGAAAACGGCGTCTTGCAGATAATCACGATAAGTTATTTTTCGTTTGTCTTTTTTCCATTCGACGACTTGATAGTCTGTCAGTATTTTTCCAGGTTGATCGACCCTGACGGCGAAACTCAAACGATTCAGCTCTAAAATACGGGAATCGTCTCGAGCATAACCAAGGGCTGCCGCGATCATGCCGATCATGGCACTTTTTGAAGGATATGTTCTAGTCGTTCGGCGATCGAAAGTGGCTTCATTGCCGTAAGATTGCAATGGTGCAGTTAATTTAATCGTGATCGTTTTCATTGGAAACCGCCTCGCTTAAAGCTTCGGTGATCTTATCGACGAGCTCAGACAAATCACTGACTTTTTCGCCTGCCTGAGAAGGATATTTGCTCAATACCAGATTGGTCGTAGGTGCTTCAACGAACTGAAGCGTGGATTGATATTCAGCTTCGATTCGTTTGACGGATTCGGCAACATAACCATTCTTTGAGGTAACTGGCTCTTCAAATGCGGAGACCAAGTTGACTGGTGTATCCCGACGAACCGTTACCATCACATAATTGGGCAAAGTCTTGTTGGCGAACGTATTTTGTTTACCAGTCGGCATTGAAAGGACAAAAGCTTTGATGAAAGCTGCAGCACCTTGAATGGCTGCTTTTGTCCCAATGTTGTCACGCAATTCATTCATGTTGATGTTGGCATAACGATATAAAGTCGAGGAATCAAATTCGATCGTTCCCAGCATTGCAGCACCGGAAGTGTCTTGGCTTTGTTTGTCATCCAGTGCCGTAAAGTAGTCGAACTCTGGAACGATTTCATGTGTCGAGATCGCATGGGCAACTTGGGAAGCCGCTTCCACGTTCAATTCTGGATTGTCGGCCACCATACGACCAAAGAGCGCCAAATCTAAGGATTGATCGCCTTTCAGTACCTTTTTGAGTTCCTTTTTGTCAAGATCTTCATGATCAGTAGCATATTGGGCTAATTTTTTAAGTTGACCTTCACTGACCAAAAGCAGTGCCTTAGTTTCATTGTCTTTATTGAGCGATATACCGGCAGCATTAAAAATATCAGCCGCTTTTTTGACTGCGGCATCTGCGCCTAACGTTGAATCAAGTGCTTCTAATCGATCTGCTAATAGTTTGGGTGCTGTCGTCGTCCGGATTCCGGTGTTGGGGTTTTCAGCGTTGAAAGCTTGACGTATCGCCCGTTTCCAGCTCTGCGAAGAAACACGTGCACGTGTAACGCCACCGTAAAGTGCTGTTTTGGGTGAGCCAGTGTCGTCACGGTTGATGTTAGAAGATGGAACGGTTTGCAAAACGTTTAAATCCAAGTATAAATTTGACATAATTTTTTCCTTTCAATTTGTTTAATCAATAGCTTTAAAATATTGCTGTCCCCATAATAGGCGGACGCTGTTGGCCTGTTCATAGCTCCCTTGGAAACGATAAAGATCTTGTGCCAAGCGTGCATAATCAATTTTTTGTTCCCAATTGCTTGCTTTAAGGATTTCCACGAGGTGTTCGATCGAGTTGATCACGCTGTTGACGTTAGTCGTTGCTAAAAGTGGTTGGACCCGTCTATCAAGTGCCGTTCGTGTCTTTTCGTTTTTTCGAAGGTCAGCTAGGGCACTGAATAATGTCTTGCCTTTTGTTTCATCAGTCTGATTTGCTGGGCCGTAAACGAATTGCGTTTTACCTTGTTGATGAATCGCATAAAAATGAATCGCTGAATAGACGGCGACCTCTGCATGTGTTGGCTGTCCAGTACGACTTAAAAATTTGGCATCAAGATTGGCTAACATGATCGGCCATACCCCTTGAGCTCTGCGATTCGTCATCGAGGCAGCCCCTCTTGCACTAGATAGCACTGCCTTATTGGGATTGCCATCAGAATATAACGATCGAATAACACGATCTGTTGCCCTTTCGATTTCATATGTCATGATTTTCAATCACTCCTTTTTTAATCCAAGATGAATCTGCAGGTTGCGTCTTAAACGATTGTTCACGGTGAAAACATTAACGACATGTTCTGAATCAAGACGCCCCTTTATTTCTCGCGGCGAACTTGACGCCATGACTTCTTTGGAAGAAGCAATCACGATGTGTTTGAGCGCTCGTTTCCACAAATTGATTTTTGGATCTCTTTCTTCTTGATTCGATAGACTGGCAAGCCAGTCTTTAAACGGCACGTTCAGGCGATCATAAAATTTTGCGGTCATTTGATTGGCGAATGCTTTGCTGCTGGTTGGGTCACGAATCTGACCAATATTGTTTGCGAATTGCCAATAATCTCTGCCGATTTGCTGCGTCAATTCAATCGTATCTGCGATTCGTTCTGGCCAGTAGGAAGCGTGATCAGAGTCAAAAAGGACACTTGCATTGATGCGCATGCCATCGTAAACTTCGGCGACAGGCAATTGTGAAGTGGCATTGCCATCGCTCACGAAAGCCACTGAAGTCAAATTCAGCAAGGTGTCATAAGGAATCAAGTCTTGATTTTTCAGCTCGTTCAGCCAAGAAACGATCCCTGGCTGGTGATTATCATCAGAGCCATTCACGTTGACATATTGACCAAAGTTTCGCCACATTGCGACATTCAGGGTTGCGAGTCGTTTCATTGCTGGATGCCAAATGTGCGTCTTCTTATCTTGCTTCCAAGTGGTCATGGGTTCGATGAAGGCATTATCACTGTTAAACATGGGAATCCCTGCGCTGAAAATCTGTGGTTGTGATTCATGCCATTCGATATGCATCAGGCGCGACCAAGTCGTATACAATGCTGCTAAATTGTTTGGTTGGATCATCTTTTTTCGTTCAGAAAGATATGTTTCTATCGACTCATATTCCCAAATAGGCTTTTGAAAAGTATAATGACGCCATGCCAAGGTCAGGTTTAGCATCAAAGTTTGAAACAAAGTTGTGCCGCTGGCAAAGACTGGATTAAGTTTGTAGAGCCAGCCGGCCGGTGTTGAAAACTTCTCCGTCGTCTCGATTTTGGTTTTGTCAGTTGTTCCGGTAAAATTCTGATAAGTGATCAGCCAACGGGCCAAAGCCGCTAAACTGATTTGATTCTTATACTTGTCGGAACTAGGGGAGAATAGTGAGACACTATTGCCGCTTTCGGAAATCAACCGGTTGACTTGTTTGACTGCAACAGTCCCCTTTCCAGTCGCAATCCATTTTTTCTTAGGAACGAAAGCATCATAATCACTGGTCGTGACTTGATAAAAGGGATGGTCACCGAATAAGTTGAAGTGGTCCGCATATTTGGTCAAATATTGGGTTACGATTTCTGAAAAATGACCATTTTGATAGAGCGTCTGCCAAGTGTTAAACAGCTCATCATTCAGATCATCCGGATCAGATTCGCTATCCAAGCTTGTCGCTTTGAAAGTCTCGGGATCGACTTCTAACCAATCATAGGGTGAACCGTCTACTTTGAAACGTGAATAGACGGTGAGTAAAATAGCAAGCAAAAAACGTAAAATCGCTAAATCTTGGACGTGCATGTCACCGGATAACTGGCGATAATCCTGCGCATTTTTAAACAGCTCGATCAAAGAAACGGTTTGTTCTTGATTATTGTTTTTGTCAATGACTTTGAGCCATGGCTGTGTCGTTAAATTGAAAGTTGGATCACTCATGATTTGGACTCCTTTGAATAACTTAACCCATACTTGGCAGAATAAGTTAGCTGCCAATCACCAAGTTGAGTCGAAAAGTTTGAATCTAAAGGCAAGGCGAGCGCATCTTTCAGCCAAATACTTTCTTGCCACTCAGGAAAGTTTTTGATTGTCAGTGTTTCTAATCGATCGATTGCTTTAGTCACGTTGGGTGTGACGGCGTGAGGGATGCGGATGACTTGGTTTGCGATTTCTTGTGGTGAGACATCATTTAACTTCCGTCCGTCTAAAATATAGTTGCCTTTGTCAGTTTTTTGGATAAGGACCACTTCGACAGTTTCTTGAATATCACGAACGGCGGCTGCCACGCGTTGATCACTTTGATCGACGTTATCTTGACTACGATCTAACCAGCCATGAATCGTTTTATGACGTGACGGCGGTGCTTTGATTTGAAAAGCTTGTGCTTTTTTTGTTTCTTTTTCAAGATAAGTTTGGAAAGAATCTCTTGCATCCGCGATTTCAGTTATTTCAGAATCTGTGGCTGGATCGTAGACTTGTTCGACTAACCGAGAAATATCGTCAGGCAGTACGATCGTTTCTGGCAAAAAATGATCAGTCTTCATCAGCAAATAATTATGATAGATAGCTTCGTTAGCATCACCATAATCACCAAAGTCATTGATTCCCATAATGGTCAATTGTGGTGTTTGTAAGGCTTGAGGCCGTTCACGATGATGGCGGTGAAGACGCCCGGCTCTTTGTAAGATCAAATCGATCGGTGCGATATCTGTGTATAAGATGTCGAAGTCAATATCTAAGGATTGCTCTAAAACTTGTGTTCCGATCACGATCATTTTGTCTGGCCGCTTGCCATTTTTGCCGATGGCAGCTTGCAATTCTTCCTCTAAGTTGGCGCGGTCAGTTGCCAAAAAAGCAGAATGCAAAACCAGCAGCTTGACTTCTGGGGGAACGAGTTTGGCTAAAGTTTGTGCACGTTTTACTGTGTTTACGATGATTCCAGCGATTCCGCCAGACTTGAGCTTGTCTAAAACGTCTTGAATGAGTTCTGAATTGGCTGCGTTGAAGCGTCTGACACGTACTTTTACTGGTGATTGATCGCTTTGTCCGTCAAATTTTGAAACTTGCGTGATCGTATTGCCATCTAAAAGGCTAAGCAGCGGGTAAGCTTGATTGTCTCGCCATCCAGGAGAGGCGTTCAAAAGATGTTTGTAGGCATTGCTGCCATATTTTCCTTTTAAGTAGGCAATCAAAAGCGCGTTTCGTTTTTCTTTGGGCAGTGTTGCTGACAAAATGATGACAGGAACGTGATAAGCACCAAGCCATTCGATGGCTTTATAAAGATATTGATTCATGAAGACGTCGTAAGCATGGGCTTCATCGATGATGACGACTTTACCACTGAAGCCGAGATGGCGTAAAAAGAGATGTTTTTGCTTCAATCCCATCAATAATAGGTTGTCGATCGTGCCAACGGTGAATTTCGTCAAGATCGATTTTTTACCTAAAAACCAACTGTTGACGACGACTGCGCCGGCATCGTCCACGTTAGTTGCATCTGGCAGATTATGATAAGTCGGATCAAAAGCAGCCTTGCCATGCATCAGCTTGATTGAAAAGTTAGTACCTTGCGCTTGGGCAATTGATTCAAGCCAGCCTTCGACGCGGTCGAACATCGCATTCGTCGTCGCTTGCGTTGGCAAACCAACGAACAAACCGTCTCGATTGGTTTCGTAAGCCAGTTGTTCAGCAGCAATCAGCGCAATTTCAGTTTTGCCTAATCCCATTGGCGCTTCAACGATCGCCATTCCTGGATCGGTCATGGCGCCGATTGCCTTCGTCATGGTTGCTTGAACTGGTCGAGCACTGAATCCCCAACGGACCTTATAGGGATCAGGAGTCAATGAAACTTTTTGCGGCTCCCATGGCTCACCTAAGTCCCAAGTCGTCATCGCATGTTGAAAGCGTGCAGTCATGTCAAGGTCATCCCACGATTGATCGAGTCGGATCAATGGAAATAAGGTCATGTTCCGATCCTGACTCATGTATTCGCTAGAAGCGAGCCAGTCCGACATGATCAACAAGCCTTCTAGAATCACGGCCTCCGGTTGTGTGACCGATGGGATGTCTGTCACGTTTTGATAGCCGGAAGACTTTAGTCCAATGTTAAACAAATCTTTTTGTGATTTTTGCCAGGGATGTTGAAGTCCAGAGTCATGATCACTTTGCCAATAATTAGAAGTATAATTTCCGATTTGTTCTCTAGGAAAATGACTTTCAGGTTTGCCATGGTGACCACCAATGATGGCACTAATCGATCCTGGAACACCAAGTTTTTTTAAGATTACTTCACCAGCTTTTGCATGCGGTGATTTTCGTGGGAAAGATAGTTCAGCATCTGCTAATTGCGAAAATCCATTTCTAACTAAATTCTCAATCAATTCACTGTCTAATGAATGACTGCCATCATAAGAAGGTTCGGTCTGAAAGGCCGGAGTGGCTTTCCCGATATCATGAGAAAAGCCAAGAAATTTCACCAACTTCTGCATGTCTTCCTCTGACATGTTTTGTGTCAAGATTTCTCGCTGTGCAGGCGCTAACCAGTGATAAAACAGCCAGTTGATCGTGTTTTGTGTATCAAGTAGATGGGTGATCAACGGCAACCATCGTGGCTCGCCATCTTCCATTTTTTTCTTTGCCCATAGGGCACTTTCTTCTGGTGATAAATGAATCATGATTGGATATCCTTAATTATTTAAATGAGATGATCAATGCTTCTAAACTACTTTATTCATTATATTATTAAATATATCACCTTTTAGCCTTACATAGCATATAGATAAAAAAAGACATCAGCTCAATAATGGGTTGATGCTCTTTTTGTTTTTTCTTGAATTTTTGTAGTTAATTATTTCTGTTTAAGGCAACTTTAATTAACGGTGACTAAGAAATTTTCAGGACTTAACTGACAATGATTTAATAATTCTAGAGTAGTCAATTTAAAAAAACCAAATTGATTCATATGATTGCTCTTCTTGAAAACTCTATAAATAAGATAATTTTGAGGATGAGTTTTAGCAAATTGATATTCGTTCAGGCTTAAATGAAAAGGCCGATTCTTATCACCTAAAGTGGTTTTAACCTCAATAAAAAGTGGATGACCCTCTTGATCTAAAGATTTAATGTCATAACCGAGGCCATCTCCATGAATAATTGAAGTGTGTTCGATTTTTGTCTTATCTTTTTCGCAAACTTTGTCTTTTTCAAATTTTAGGACTAACTTTTCACCGAAAAGTCCTAACTCTGATTTTTCCATTTCTTGTTCTAAGTAATTAGGCGTATATGGTGTGTCTTGTTGTTGTACATAACTTGTCTTTTCGATGGTAGGGGTGTGGTGAGGCTTTGATTCTTCTTCAAGCAACATGTGATCAATATTTTGCTTTAAAAAATCAAGTACTGCTTTTTTAGAGGCTTTTGGTGAAGTCTTTTTCTTAACATCAACAGATGCATTTAATCCAATATTGATAATTTGTTCAAAATTACAATTAGGAAATTTGGCTCTTAATTCATTTAAACAGTCATATAATTGATCAATGTTATTTAAAATGGTGGCATCATTAGGTAAATGGTGCAGATCATATTTAAAAGCTGCGATGTTTCCTAGCTCATATCCTTTAGGCAAGTTGTTTAAACTTTGTAAATCGATCCTTTCTTCTGTTTTTTTAGGAATGGAATTAAGCTTTTCTCTTAAGTAAGCTGATACTTGGCTAATTTTCTTTTTTCCTTTTTTGGTACCGTAATAGTCTTTATAAAAAGTCCATCCTTGATTAAAAGACAAAAATAAGTAGTCAAATTTTGTTGAAAATAAGAAAACAATATCAAATCCTTTTGTTGCAGTGTCACTAATTCGAGTATCAAAAAAAGCCAACCATGGGACTAATGCCCACTGACCCTTACCAACTGAACCTTTAATTTTTAAGTTTGGCAGTCGTATTTGTTTATTAAATGACTTTGGAATTTGATCAGTCATTAATTGATATTCGGGATTTTCTTTATTAAATTTAATAAAACGACGTAATTTTGCTGTATTTGGATAATGGCTAGCAAACTTGATGAGTTGCTGTTGCAATTCATTATTTTTTTCGATAGGCTTATTTTTCATATGGGACACCTCGGTAAAAGATAAAAGCTGTATAATTATACGCAATTAGCCTATTACCATTATAATAGCTAACATATCAAAATAATGAATTTTATATTACTTGAATTTTAAAATCACAAGAATGTTAATGTCATAGGTTAGCGTACTTTATTGATCAAAAAAATAATTAAGGAGTAATCGATGTCAATATTTGATTTTTTGAATGCTACTGAATTTAAAACAGAAATTGCACAATTAAAAACACAAAATGGTGATCTGAAAAAGAACAATGATATACAGTTTAAAAAGTTTGAATCAGAAAAAGTACAATTAGAGTCAAAGAATGATGACTTGCAAAAAAAATTGAATTTAGAAATAAAAGCGTTGAACGCAAAAATAGCGCAAATGAAAGCACAGAATACCGATTTACAAAAAATCGCCAATTTCAAATTAAGCGCTCAACAAATAGCGCCATTTGAATTGCAAAAAATGGTTGATCAAAAAAATAAACAACTAATTGCATTCAATAAGCAACTTGAAATTAACCAAGCATTGAGCTCTAAAAAAAATCAAGAGATTGTATTTCTTCAAAATAAGATTGACATTTTACGTGAACAGACAGTTGATCTATCAGAAGAATTAAAATATGAATCTTATGGCCTGTATAAGCCTAAATATGATTTTGCGACTGCCAATGGTTATCGTGAAAAATTACAAGAAATTCGTTCAACTCAGAAAAAAATGATCAGTGAAGAAACTGCAGCTGAAATTGTTGAACGGTTGACAATGAACAATTCTGATGTTCAGGGATTGGCCATGCAGCGAAGAAATATCAAGCAGATTTTAAGAGCTTTTAATGGCGAAGCTGAAGCTGCAATTAATAAAGTAACAAAATCGAATATTGAAACAATTGAAAAAAGGATCAGACGTTCGTTCGATCAGTTGAGCCGATTGAACAAATCAAATCGTGTTCGTTTAACGCAGTCTTATTGTGATAGTAAGTTAGACGAGGCACGGTTGGCTTTAGAATATGCACTGAAAAAAGAGCAAGAACGTGAAATTCTTCGAGAGCAAAGAGAACGCGAACGTGAAGAAAAACAACTTCAAAAAGAGATTGCACAAGAACGTGCAAAATATCAAAAAGATGAATCTCATTTTGAAAAAGCAAAACATGAAGTTGAAGAAAAAATTAAAGAATCTAGTGTACCTTCAGAAGTGGCAGCTCTTAAAAATGAACTTTTAAAATTACAAGACAAATTGACTGATATTCAAAACAAGAAAGAAAAGCTAACTGATCGTGCACAAAATCCAACTGCAGGTTATGTTTACATTATTTCAAACGTTGGTTCATTTGGACAAGACGTCTATAAAATAGGAGTAACAAGAAGATTAGATCCCATGGATCGAATCAATGAACTAGGCAGTGCCTCAGTGCCATTCAAATTCGATGTTCATGCACTTATTTTTAGTGATGATGCGTTTAAACTAGAAGCTGAACTTCACAACTATTTTGATCGAAAAAGAGTCAATCGGGTCAATAAACGCAAAGAATATTTTAAAATTACGATGCAAGATATCAAATCGGTTTTAGCCCAACATCAAGAATTAACTTTTGATTTTTCCGAAACACCGGAAGCGCAGGAATATCGAGACAGTGTGAAATTGGCACAAAAACAATCAGAAATTTGATTAAATGAATAAGAAAAAAACACTGCTTGAGCAGTGTTTTTTGCTTTTTCATTAATTGATATTGCCAATCAAGCTTATTTATTGCTGTAAGGTGATTAATCTCATGACCTTCAGTTGCTTTTATTTGACCAGTGTTCTGCGATGGCTGCCAATACTTGTAAATTTTCCAAAAATGCGCGTTTGGCAATCGGCTTGAACCACATGATCGGCGAAGCTAGCCATGTATCCGTGTCTATTGAAACGTGCTGCTTGATCGTCGTGGTATCACTGTCGCTGATCAAGTCGAATTTAACAAGATAGGAAAGCCGGTCACCATGAATATAATAATCGACAGAATCTTGATTTCTGGAGATCGTCAGTGTTTCTGTTTTGTTGGCGGCATCGCCAGCACGAAGAATTTGATAGCCATTGGATTTATCTTGTGGATAAACGACTTGAATCTCGGAATCCCAGTGCATCAGCTGCTTAGGGTCTAATAAAATTTCTAAAATCGTCGTTTTGTCCGTATTAACAGTGATGGTGTTGGTAAAAAAGTTTTGCATAGGTGTGTCACCCTCCTTATAAGATGACTACAGCATATCCAAAACGGGCAAAATCGAATAATCAGAATACTGATATTGTTATCGTTTATAGACTTTTTCGTTGAAGAGTGTTGAGAGAAAATCAGATCGTGATTCGGACTGGGAACTTTTTTCGGTATCACCAAGTGATTCTGCAATTAACGCTATCAGGTAATAACAGTTAGCGAGCATGTAGTGTGAATCGTGTTTGGTGATGAAATCGATGCCTTGAGTCACTAAATGGACGCTTGCCTGGTTTTTACCGAGAAAATAGTTGGCAAGTGCGGTTAAATAGAAAACAATATTGAGATTCTCATCAAAAGGCCCCTCTTCAATGTTGGCAAGTGCAAGCTTGACCTGATTGTCGACTTCGTTTTCTTTCCCAGATTTGGCAGCAAGATAAGCCAGTGTGGCTTGAGTCAATCGTGTCAATGACTGCTGAGCAGGGGTCGCACTCGCAAGAGATAATTGTAAAAATTGATGGACTAAGTTCAAATCAGGTTGATCAGTGCTTTGCAACTGAGCAACGGCTAAATAGTAATAATAAGACTGTGTTTGCGCATCGGTGGCCACAGTGTCGCTCACGGTATCATCGGAGAGAAAATCAAGGAGTTGTTGATATTGATGATGATTGCACAGCGAAATCATCTGCTGATTAAAAGACGGCTTGTCGCTGATTGCATAATTGTTTGCCAGGCTCAAAGCGTCTAATGAAATCTCAAGTTGCCGGCAAAGCGCGATCAGGAGCTGTGCATTAGGGATGTAGTGATCGTGTTCAATGGCTGACAGCATCGATTGTGCACAGATTCCCTCACAAACTTGTGTTTGTGTCAGCTTTAATGCTTTGCGGTGCTTTTTTAGAATAATGCCAATCGTTTCTGTCATTATGATTCCTTAATGCGTTGCGCGCTATTTTTCAGATGACTTTTGAAAAAATTGTATCATTGTTTTGCCCTTTTAGGTGGATCTCATGATCTAAAGCAAGCAGCGATGATAATTGAATGGCTCACGGTTAATCTTGACGAAAAAAAGACACTGCTCACACAGTGTCTTTTTTTATTGCAACATTATATGTCGTGATCATCCGCATTTAAAAATAAACTTCGAATTAGCGAATCTTTTTCTTGCGGTCCAGATAGAACAGGCCAACGAAAACCAAACTCGTACCGATTAAAGTCATCCCGATGCCATGATCAGCTTCGCCAGTTTGAGGTAATTTATCCGTTGATTTGTTGGTGTTTTGATCAGAATGATGATCACGCTGGTTATTATCCTGATCATCAGCGTTGCCATTGTTGTTATTGTCGTCACCATTATCATTGTTGTCGACGAGAACGAGTTTCTTCACTGCAGACGCAAGTTGTGCGGTTGCTGTGTCGACTCGTGCTTGTGAAGCGTTAGGATCATTTTTTACTGCTTTTGCATTTTTTAAAGCAGCGACGAGAGTCTTGAAAGTTTCGGGTGTATAAAGCTTGGCTTGCAAAGTGTCAGCGTGATCGATCGCTGCGATAAGCGCGTCTTTGTTTGCACCTTTGACGGTGACTGTGAGGGGAACCGTACGCGTGATGCCATTTTCAGTGTAGGAAACTGTGAGGTTTTGCTTGCCGACTTTATTGGAATCAAAGCCCGTGATCACGGCTTGATTAGAAATATCGCGCTTGAAATCGATTCCTTTGTAGTAGCTCGTGACTTGAACTTTAAGCTGACTTCCAAGTGAGTATGCTTGAGTCGTGTTGGTTGCCGTGATGTGATCCAATTGTGAAAGCGTCATCGTATCGGATGGAACGGAAATTCCTAATATTCCGGCTAAACTGCTGACTTTTTGGGAGATCGATTCAACGCGTAAATCTGACCGGAGCCAACCGACGTTGTTAACGACTTCGATTGGAGTGCCGCCGTATTCTTGGGCTTTCAACAACGATTCAGCATAATACAAAATGTAGGCACGTCTTAAGTGGTATTCACTTGAGATGATCGTGATTTTCTTGATTTCGGGATGCTGATATAAAAGATCGAAACTGAATTCTGCGTTTTGAACCGTATCTTTGGAATTATGTTCTACGATGAGCCGGTTTTCTTGCAGGCCGTGTGCAAGCAACCAGTCGCGCATTCGTATTCCTTCAGTCCAACCGTTTTTCTCGGCACCGCCAGTGACGAGCACGTAAGAATTCGGATATTTCTTGGCGGCATCGAGTGCTGTCTGAAGCCGTCCGACCAGTTCATCTGTCATCGTGCCATCTGGATTGAGTGCGTAACCGAGTACCACGAAAGCGTGAGAGTTGTCGGTGGGTAGACCGTCAGGAGCGGTGGCGATATTCAAGTGCATCTGTGTTTCGTCCCATTTCCATTTGGTCAGGACTTGTTTATATAATTGAGCATCGCTTTTAGAATAAGTTTGTAATCGTGCAAGCGTGGCTTCGATATCTGTGGTTGGATCCAGCGTCCAGTTGCTATTGTCTGCGATTTGGAAGTATCCCAGCAGGTTGCTTTCCAAAGTTTTTTGAGAGTCGTTTTCAGTGTTGGCGCGCTTGAGCGTTGAAACTGAAGCATGTGGTTCAGTTACTGTAGCTGCTTGTGTATCTGTGGAAGGGAAGATGCCGATGCAGAGTGAGAAAATCGCAAGCCAGAAGAATACGGGCCAGGGCTTTCGCTTAATGCAAACTCGTGATGATGAGGTTTGTTCGTTTGATTGAGATGGGGTTGTTTTGGACTTTGTCATGTCTTGCCTCCATGAGCGAATAAATGCTGTTTTGATGACTCACGTCACATTCAGTGATCAATGTGACGGAATCGAAAATTTGTGGTCGGTTAAAATGTTAAGAACTGCTCGTCATCATAAGCGTCCTCCCTCTATGTAAGCGATTTCAATATAAGAATACCATATTTATTGGTATTTACCAATTAGGAATCAAACTTACATGAAGGAATTTTCGCTTTTTGTTTTTCTGCACAAAAAAAACGCGCCAGTACAAAGTTGACGCGCAAATAAAGAATAATAGATCCAGTTGAAATCATCTTGTGAATAAAAGATAGCCAGCTAAAAATGATTCGACCTTAGTTTTGAGTTGTCCATTCGTAAATTTAGGCTTTGAAGATAAGATTGTTGCAATTAACTCATCGTATCTGGATCGGTACTGGTACCATTCATCAGGAGTTAACGTGTCAAGTGGTACATGAAGTGATGAAGCTGCGATCATTTTGTCCAGTCGTTTTCGACATGTTTCAACTTTAGCTAAATAACTTGGGAGAAAGTATTTTGTATATATAGAGGAAGCATAGTAGCAATAAAAAAGGTATTGGGAGCGATACCTTTTTTACTTGGTTTATCAAAGTAATCACTTTTGACTTGATATCGTTTTATCGTTATTCGATGTAGAGGTGTAGCCTTTGCTAGTAAATTTTTGATATACATAAGCAAATAAGAAGATGATTGTGACTGACCAGCCAAATTCAGATAGATTTGAATTGATTGAATAAACTAAAACTGAAACGACGGCTTGATAAAAAAATTAGATAAATAAGACACTGCTAATATATTAAAAATAATTTGTTTTTATACTAGCAGATAATTACAAATATATTATTATAAAAAGTTTTCTGTAATAATGAGTACATAAATTATGTTTTATTCCAAAATCGTATATTTTTAAGCGCACAAAATCGTATATTTTTAAGCGCACAAAATCGTATATTTTTAAGCGCACATATGATATAATATATATGTTATATCATATGTTTTTTTAGAAAGCGTACTGGATTACTATGAAAAATAAATTACTTTTTCCATCTGCTTTAACGCTGTTAATTGCCTTAGGACTTTCAACAGGCACCATGAGCGTCGTACATGCGGCGGATTCAGGATCGACTACGGGCTCAGATACCACTAGCGTTTCGGTTACATCAGGTGATTTAACAATTGGAACTGTTCCAAACTTGTCTTTTACAAGCAGTGTTGACAGCATTGCAAATGCTACAGGAAATAGCACTGTGAAGTTAAGCACTCCTGGAAACATTGTCACAACTGATGATCAAGGGTATGGAACGGATACGAGTTGGTCATTATCTGCTGTTCCTAGTGGATTAACTTATACTGGCGGTGACGGCAAACCACACAATTTAGGCGTAGCGTCTTTAACGATCGATGGTAAGACGATTTCAGCTATTGATGGTAAAACCAGTACTGTTGTTGCTACTGGTACAAATGAAGGCAACACAACAACGTCATTAACAGGTGATAATACTTCGGTTACTTTAGCACCAGATAAACAAGTCTTCGGGACAAATTACACAGGAACGATTACGTGGACTTTAACTGGAAACACTGGCACGATTGGCGGTACAGCAAGTAGTACAACTGGTGGTACAACTACACCAGCTGAGTAGTGGCAATGACGCATACTTATAGTCATTGGCGTTGGATATTTTTCACTGTATTTACAGTGTTGGGCTTGATGTGCTGTTTTCTATTGATTTCTCGTACAGTAAACGCAGCAAGCGTGGACTTTTCAGTTAAAACTGAAGATAAAAAAAGCCCAGCTGCTGTCCAACGTCAAATTACAGCGGGGCAAGTGTTTACTGTTAAACTACTGTTTACAAATAACAGTGCACATTCGCAGAATCTATCAATCTCATGTAATACTGCTTTTACTGGTGATACAGGTAACGTTCAGTATAATTTAGAGAATCCCAAGCCCTCTTATTTTGGCTCTGTAAATTTCAACCAATTGATAAATGGCCCTAAGACCGTCAAACTTGCTGCCCACGGAAAAGTTGTAAAAAATTATACGATAAAATCTCCGGATAAAAAATTCAAGGGAGTAGTTGTCGGTGGTTTTTATGTTCGGCAAATTGTGTCCAAACGCAAATTGGCTAAAACATCCAAAAACAAAATGGCCATGGGATATACTAATGTTTTTGCGTATGTAATCCCTGTGATTTTGAGCCAGAGTAATCAAATCGTTCATACGAAGTTAGTATTGCAAAAGACTTATTCAAAAGTGACTCATAATATTCCTGTCGTGATTGCTAGAATAGCTAATGTGACACCGACTTTCTTTGGTGAGTTGAGTTTCAAAACGCGAATTGTCAATGTCAAAAATCATCGTGTTATGTCTAAAAGCAGTCAAAACAACATGACTATGGCGCCACTAAGTCGCTTTGATTATCATGTCTTATTGAAGAAGCCGTTGCCTGCAGGTAAATATTTGTTAAATCTAACGGCAACTTCTGGTCAGCGGATATGGCATTTTGATCGAACATTTCAAATTAGTCAACATGTTGCACAATCGACTGAATCTAGACGTCACACATCTAGTGATCAGTGGAAACTATGGCTTGCTGTGATATTAGGTCTCATTGTTTTACTAGTAGCGTTGTCAGTGGGAATGTATGAGCTAGGAAGACATCACAAAAATAGCAAAAAATAGTATCAAAAATCATCGCTTAAGACTTTGAAAAGCTCTGATAGCTTTCCAAAGCCTTTTTGTTATCCTAAAATAGAAAACAGTGTTTGTATAATTGCATTAATTAGTTTTTGAGATGATTTAAAAATTTCATTTTGTTGTCAAAATAGCAATAAACGTTAACCTTGATATGACTGAAATATGAAGACTAAAAAAGATTTGGCAGATGAGCTTATCTGTCTTAGATAAAAAAGATACCAATGGAGGCAATCAAAAATGGCAGTGACGACAGAATTGCAAAGTGCACTTTTCAGTGCGGCGGATACCTTGCGATCCAAGATGGACGCAAACGAATACAAAAATTATCTTTTAGGGACGATCTTCTACAAATATTTGTCAGACAATCTGCTTTACACAGCAGCGGAATTGTTGAACCACGATCGTGATCAGACCAACTTGGACGAAGCACAAGAAATCTATGAGGCCAATGCGTCTGATGAAGATCTGATCAGCGAATTAAAAGAAGAGTTTGGTTATGTGATCAGGCCAGAAGATACTTACACGCACCTATTGGCAGAAGTTCAAGCACACACGTTCCAAGTGAATCAATTGAACGACGCTTTCACGAACCTGTCTAGGTCTGGTGCAGAGTTCGAAGGCTTGTTCGACGATTATGACCTGTATTCCAAACGTCTTGGCAATACCGCGCAAAGACGTGCTGATACGATTTCTGGTGTCCTTTCTGCAATTGGCGGTCTGGATCTGGTCAAAGAACCGGGCGACACTTTGGGGGATGCTTATGAATATCTCATTGGTCAATTCGCTTCTGAATCTGGGAAAAAGGCCGGCGAATTCTACACGCCGCAAAAAGTCTCAGAATTATTGACACGATTGACGCTGCTCGGCAAAGATTATCATGATGGGATGACGGTTTATGATCCTGCCATGGGATCAGGTTCTTTACTGCTTAATTTCAAAAAGTATTTGACCGTTGGCAAGGATCGTGTCACTTTCTTTGGTCAAGAAATCAACACGTCAACTTACAATCTGGCACGGATGAACATGATCTTGCACCACGTTCCGATCACCAATCAAAAATTGCGTAACGGCGATACGCTAGATGAAGATTGGCCAGCTGAAGAAATTACGAACTTTGATTCTGTTGTGATGAACCCGCCTTATTCGCAAAAATGGTCTGCCGCTGATGGCTTTAAAGAAGATCCACGTTTTTCTGCATATGGCGTTTTACCACCTAAGTCAAAAGCTGATTATGCATTCTTGCTTCATGGTTACTATCATTTGAAGCATAGCGGCACGATGGCCATCGTTTTGCCTCATGGCATTTTGTTCCGTGGGGCTGCGGAAGGGAAAATTCGTCATAAGCTGTTAGAAGAAGGCGCCATCGATGCAGTGATCGGGTTACCAGCTAACTTGTTTTACAGTACGAGCATTCCAACTGTTATCGTGGTTTTGAAGAAAGATAAAAAAGATCGTAATGTGCTTTTCATTGATGCTTCGAAAGAATTTGAAAAGATCAAAACGCAGAATCAATTGCGTGAATCGGATATTCAACGGATCCTTGATACTTGTGAAAAACGTAAAGATGTTGATAAATACGCACATTTGGCGACTTTTGATGAAATCGAATCAAACGACTTTAATCTGAACATTCCCCGTTATGTCGATACTTTCGAACCTGAGCCAGAAATTGACTTAGAAGAAGTCGCAAAAGACTTGAGCCAAACACGCCAAGCTATTCAAGAAAATGAACATGATCTTGTTTCACAATTGAAAGATTTAACTTCTGACGATGACAAGATCATGTCCGGGTTGAATGACGTCATCAAAGACTTAGAGGAGGACTTGCAGTGAAACCAGTTACAAGAAAGAGGCCTCAGCTTGGATTCAAATGTTTTGACGAGGATTGGGAACAGCATACATTGAAAGAAATTGTCAAAAAGCAAATAAAAGGCAAAGCACAATTGAATAATCTAAGTGAGGGAAATATTGACTATTTAGATGCGTCACGACTAAATGGTGGAATACCATTTTTCACGAATGGAACTAAAAATGTTGAAAAAGATGATATATTAATTCTTTGGGATGGTTCTAAAGCTGGTACTGTTTATACAGGATTTTCAGGTGCTCTGGGTTCTACCTTAAAGGCGTATAAAACAACTTCGAATAGTACTTTTGTCTATCAATTTTTGAAACGGCAGCAAGAACTTATTTATAAGAACTATAGAACTCCTAATATTCCACATGTACAAAAAGACTTTTTAAATGTATTTAAAATAAGTACACCAAACTTTGCTGAGCAACAAAAAATTGGCACTTTTTTCAAGCAGCTTGACGAGCTCATTACCCTTCGTCAGCATCAGTTAGATCAACTCAAGGCATTGAAAAAGGGCTATTTACAAAAAATGTTTCCTCGAAATGGTGTCAAAGTGCCCGAATTACGGTTTAAAGGATTTGCTGACGATTGGGAACAGCGTAAGGTTTCAAGTATTTCTAAAAAGACTTATGGTGGAGGCACACCAAAAACTAGTATCAAAGAATTTTGGAATGGAGTTATTCCTTGGATTCAAAGTAGTGATCTAGAAAGTCATAAATTATTTAATGTTTCCCCTAAAAAGTATATTACTAATGAGAGTATCCGAAAATCTGCAACAAAACTTGTTCCTGCTAACTCAATTGCAATAGTGACACGAGTTGGTGTTGGCAAACTTGCTCTAATGACTTTTGAATATACTACTAGTCAAGATTTTTTGTCACTTTCGGATTTACAAGTGGATCCATATTTTGGAATATATTCTTTGTATGCTATGCTACAAAAAGAATCCAATGATCTGCAAGGGACATCTATTAAAGGAATTACTAAGCTAGATTTATTAGATAAAGAATTGATGATTCCTAAAAAAAATAACGAACAGGAAAAAATTGGCATCTTTTTTAGGCAGCTCGAAAAATTCATCACCCTTAACCAACATAAGTTGGATAAACTAAAAGAACTCAAAAAAGCCTATTTACAAAAAATGTTTTGTTAATTATGTATTGTTACTAGACATTACTTTTTTGAAAAATAATGAATAAGTTTGATTTTCACGAACATAAAGAATAAACAATATTTGAAGCCTTATATTCAAATATATCTCATCTTCCTAAATAATTGATTTTATCAGCTGATAATTTGAAAAATGTTAGGAGGATGTTTTTTTATGGCTTCAAAAAAATCAACACAACTTTTTTATCGCTATTACGCAGAATGGATTGGATTGTATAAAATCAATGCAGTTCGCGAAGTCACGTTAGACAAATATTATTTAACGCTCCACTGGTTGAGAGCACTCGCACCGACGCTAAAATTGAACCAGTTAAATCGGCGTACTTATCAGCAATTGATCAATGACTATGCTATCGATCACGAACGGCAAACAACGATTGACTTTCATCATCAAGTTAAAAGTGCCATTTTAGATGCTTTGGATGAAGGCTTGATTCATACAAACCCTGTGCGCAAAGTCATTATTAAAGGGAAAAAACCGCGACCTAAAAAATTGAAGTATTTAAGCCAAACGCAGCTGCAGCTTGTCATTAAAAGCCTTAATCTAGGAACAAATTTGAACTGGGATTGGTTTATTTTATTGGTTGCGAAAACAGGTGTCCGCTTTGCTGAAGGATTAGGTGTGACACCAGAAGATTTCGACTTTGAAAAACGACAGTTGACGATCAATAAAACTTGGAATTATCGTCAAGCTCGCGGTGGCTTTCAACCCACTAAAAATACTTCTTCAGTCAGAAAAGTAAAACTTGATCTGAAATTGGCAACTCAATTCTCAAAACTGATTCAAAATCTGCCTTCAGGAAAACCAATATTTGTCAACGGTCGCGTCTTTAATTCAACGATCAATCATCGATTGACCGTACTATGCAAACAAGCCAAAGTTCCAGTCATAACGATTCATGGTTTGCGTCACACACATGCCTCACTTTTGCTATTTGCAGGAGTTTCAATCGCAACGGTTGCGAAAAGATTAGGGCATTCAAGTATTACGACGACTCAAAAAACATATCTGCACATTATCAATGAACTTGAATCGCAAGACAACAATAAAATCATGCATGAAATGTCCGTTTTAATGTAAAAAAAGCACTCAAGTGATATTTTCATTTGAGTGCTTTTACTGATTAAATAAACATTTTTTGAAGATAAGCTTTTTTCAACTTTTTGAGGTTGTCTAATTTACGTTGATGAAAGGCAATTAGAGAGTCAAACTGTTGGAATAAGGTGCCAATTTTTTGTTGCTCATTAGTTTTAGGTGAATTAATATCAAATCTTGTCATATCTGATTTAGAAACAGAAGGTATATTAGCTGCTTGTTGATATGCCGTAAATCTCCATTGATTATATTTCATAAATGCATATATATAATCTAAATTAAATAAATTTTTATCAATCATTTCTATAGAATAGCATGAGTTGCCAGCCCAGTAATTTGTAGTTACCAAATTTACAAACCCAGCATTGGCCCCCCGTGCACTAACAACAATTTTAGGTCCCATATTATTATATTCATCATATTTTCCAGTATAAGAAATACCACCATTATATACAGGGTAAGGGCTATCATCATTTTGTTTAGTCTTTATCACAAATTCTCCTATTGTAATTTTTGCAATACTGCCCAACTTACGCTGTTCCCAATCGTCAGCAAAATTCTCTGTTAGCAATTTTTGACTAGTAAAAATTGCGGTAGCATAGGCTTAAACAAGTTAAATTGATTAAAATGATTGAGCCTTAACAAGCTCATTTTGCATATATATATCAGTAAATTTTTGCTTTTTGTCTTACAAAAGGCAGTACATTCTAATAGTAGCAGGTGGTCAACAAGATATTACGATCTTCTTTATAACTTAGTTAACTTGTTTTATCATATGATTTGTATATAAAAATTAAGATGCTTTGGATTCAAAGTAGTCAATTTTACCCATATGATTTGTCATACTTCAGTTGAAGCTCTGCGTTATAGTAAGTTTTCTTATCTAAATGTGATTTTATAATGATGCTTATTTAGAACTAGTGACTAATTTTTCTAGGCGTATTTCAATAACCTGATTCAAGATCCATTGAACAAGAAAGCTGAATGACTCTGATTTGAAATGAAAAAGTTGGGGATGCGGTTGAAAGGGACTTCGAATTGAAAGTATGAAGTATCATAATATGATGATGAGAGTACAAAAAATGTTTTTTAAGCTCATGATGCAAAGTAATAATTGAAGCGATTGAAAACTTTGAATAAGAATCATTTGCAGAAGCTAGTTAGTTAAGAAAGGAAATTTTGTTTTGGGAGAAGAAGCGGTGATGGAAGAAAAGCTGATCACGCGTTTAACGCAAGGCGTGCATCAGTGGGAAAGACGAGAAGATTTGAGGACGATTCCAGAATTGTGGGTGAATTTTTTCCAAATCTTATCGGCGAACAATCAATCACAACTTGCTGATGTGCCTTTGACGGCAAATGAAAAAGAGACGATCCGGACGAAGTTGATTCAGCCTAATTTTTACCGGGCAGCTGAATTGATGGTTGGTGCCAATCGTCAAGTTCGGATACATTTAAAGCGCGATGATTCGACGCTGCCAGATGCAGATTTGCTAATTTTAGATGATTCCAACATTGCCGGGGGCACATCGGTTTACCAAGTCGTGCATCAAGTTCAAGTTCCCAAGACGATGACATTGGATCAAGATCGGCGTTTCGACGTGACGTTGTTGATCAATGGCTTGCCGTTCATTCACATTGAATTGAAATCACCGAATAAAGCTTATTCAAAGGCATTCAACCAGATTCAAAAATATATTGATGAAGGCAAATTTTCTGATATTTATTGTTTCGTTCAGATGTTCGTAGTTACGAATGGGACTAGCACGCGTTATATTGCGGCCGGGCAGCAACTGAACCCCAAATTTTTGACGTCATGGGTCGATAGTCATAATCAAGCTGTCGATCACTATTTGGATTTTGCACGTGACGTGCTTTCGATTCCTGCGGCACACCACATGATTGCGGACTACACTGTTTTGGATAGCGAATCCAAGAAACTTATCTTGCTACGGCCATATCAGATCCATGCCATTGAAGCTATTTTCAAAGCTTCACGTGAAGGTCGATCCGGTTATGTGTGGCACACGACAGGTTCTGGTAAAACTTTAACGTCTTACAAAGTTGCGCGAAACTTGTTGCAGATTCCTTCACTTCAAAAGACCGTTTTTTTAATCGACCGTAAAGATCTGGACATGCAGACGACATCGGCGTTTCAGACTTACGCTAACAATGACACGATCAACGTGACAGAAACGAACAACAGTTATGAACTGGCAGATCAGTTGATCAGCAGTGAGCGGACCGTTATCGTAACGACACGACAAAAGCTGCAAACCATCTTCAAACGTCTCGAGGAAGATCCGAAGGCGGCACGCAGATATGCCAAATTAAAGGACATGCGTTTAGCGTTCATCGTTGATGAATGTCACCGAACAGTGACGCCGAGTCAGAAACGCGAGCTGGACAAATTTTTCCATCGGCAACCACTATGGTATGGCTTTACCGGCACGCCGATTTTTGACGAAAATGCGCGCGATGAGAAAGGCCAAGAAGCACGGACGACTGAACAGTTATATGGTCCGTGTTTGCACAAGTATACGATCGAAGATGCGATTCGAGACAAGACAGTTTTGGGCTTTAAAGTAGAAAATTTGGGTGACAGTGGTGTTCAATCTGAGATCGATGAGGGTGACTACAAGAAAGTTAATCGCCGTTATCTTTCCGAACCACATATGCGGCAAGTCGTGAAAAATATCCTTACGTTATCCTATCGGACACAAGGTTTAGCAAGGGGACACCGCTATTCTGCCATCTTGACGACATCATCGATTCAACAGGCACAACGCTATTATGAGTTATTCAAGAGTATGATTGCAGAAGGTGCCGTGCCGAAGCGAATCAAAGAAGTCGCGCCAGATTTTCCACGGATCGCGATAACGTATTCGGTTTCACAAAACGAAGACGGGTCTTATGATGATCAAAAAGCCATGAAGCAGGCAATGGCAGATTATGATGCCATGTTCAAGATGCAGTTTTCGATGACCGAGTTTGATGCTTACAGTCGAAACGTCAACGATCGATTGGCGCGCAAGAAGAAACAATATCAGCTTCCCGGTCAGCAATTGGATCTCGTCATCGTCGTGGATCGGCTTTTAACCGGTTTTGATTCCCCACAATTGTCGACCTTGTATATCGATCGGCCGCCGATGAATTCGCAAAACTTGATTCAGGCTTTTTCACGGACGAATCGTATTTGTGATGATGGCAAAGGCTGGGGTCAGATTATCACGTTCCAGTATCCAGATGGGTTCGACGAGGCAATCGACAGGGCTTTGAAACTTTATTCGAATGGTGGAACGAATGAAATCTTGGCACCAGATTGGAAGACGACACGGCAACGGTATCTTTCGGCACGTCGTGCAGTCACAAAATATTTGCAAAATGATGGACAATCGATTTTGACCGCGCCTGAAGAAGAGCAGAGAGCTTTCGTCGATGCTTTTCGTCAATTTGATAAAGAGACGGCAGCGATTCAAACGTATGATCAACTCGATCGTCAAGATGAACTCAAAGAAGATCAGCGCGTTGATTTGTCAGTAATTACAGATGACCAGATGCAGTCACTTCGTGGCACTTATGAAAACGTTGTCGCACAGCTGCAGAAAAATCATGATGACGATGATAATGATGAACTTGACCTTGATGACGATTATGAACTTGAAGCATTTCAAACTAAAAAAATCGATTATCGTTACATCACGAGTCTGATTCAAGCCTGTGTTCCTGATGAAGAAACTATTTTACCGCAATCGGACGATAAACGTGACGATCAAGCAATCGAGACTTATATCGATCACTTGGCCAAAGATAATCCACCATTGGCTGAGATCATCCGATCCTTGTGGCATGATGTTCAAAACAATCCACAAAAATACACGGGAAAGCAAATCGACCAAGTTTTGGAAGACTTGATCGATCAAGAAAACGAGAAGCTATTGCAGGAATTCGCGACGCGTTATCAATTGAATTATGATGACTTGCGTTATGTGATGGCAAATTATGATCCTGACGCTGGCAATCAGCAGAAGGGCATGAATGATTTGATGAAGAAAACTGTTTTTGACCAATTTATCGCGGCACACTCAGAAACTGAGATAAAAAATTTCCTTGAGTGGAAACGTCAGATCAGACAAGAAATCGCAAAATATTACACGACCCAGATCGAGCCATTGATGAAACGGGATTAGTGTTTTGTGTGTTTATGACTGCTATTTTATACGAGTCACATAGATTGATACTTATAACTTTAAAGTCATAAGAGTAGTGAAAAACACTTGGAATCCCAGAATTAGATCAAGATCCAACTGGGGCTTCTTTATGCCCAAATTATTATCAAAAGAAAAACCAGTGTTATTGTAAGCGCATCATTAGCTATATAGTTGCTGATTAATGCTTGCGACTTGGTTATATAACGCATGGAATACTATAATATACGACTTGCCTATATAAGACATGAAATACTATAATATATTTATCTTAAGAAATTCTTTAAAAAGGGACATCGCTCCTAGGGAGGAAAGATTTATGTATAAACCATGTCCGTCTTGCGGGACGCATAATGCGTCAGACGCAAAGTTTTGTGTGAAATGCGGGTCAAATCTAACCAATGTGTCAGCAGTGACACCAAACGAGGAAACTGAGCAATCTAGCCCAACATCGCAATCGCAGCAGCAAGCACCTGATAATCAGCAGAATCAGTCCAAACCCACTCAAAATGTATCGGCGCAACCTAATCCTACGATTCAACAAGTCAAGAAGTACAGCGGCAATTATTTTTCGACGTTGGTGAGTGCTTGGCGCCATCCTTCCGACACTGAAGCAATCGCCGGAACGGAGAAAAAGTACTACGGTTACGTTACCCTTCTACTTATTGCCATTTTGGCAACCTTTAATTTTTGGATGTTCTTGAAGAGTCTGATGCGCGTCATCGCAAATATGATATCAACTTGGGGATCTGAAGCAGCCAACTATCCAAGTAACAGCGACCCAAGTAACAGCGACACCATTCTGGCTGCACTTGACAACAGCATGAGTAGTCGGATCACTGGTCTTTTATTTCAGTTCTTTGTTTACGTACTCATTATTCTGGCTTTAATGGTATTGATGGGCTTTCTTACTCAGCGGTTCTTTATTGGCGATCCAGCCGTTACGCTTACCGATTTTACGAACCGCTTTGCTTTCCGGGCTAGTGGTACATTACCAGTTTTAGTTTTGTTATTCCTCTTTTCCTGGCTTAGCAGGGGCTTTATCAGTATCATCATTATTGATATTTTGCTGATCATTTACCAAATTCAAATTAATGTTGCCTTATTCGTTACTAGTAACGAGGGTTCAAAACACAAAAAACTTGATCGTGTATACAGCTTGACGATCATGATGGTTGCAATCAATGTGTTGACTACAATTATTCTCAGTATTTGGGTCATCCAAAGCATCGTGACCAACATGCCCAAGATGCCCGCGTATTTTTAAATGAGAAAACAAGCAACGTGGCAATGGCTGACAGTCTTATGGCTGCTTACAGTCATTGCCATTTTGAGTGCTTGTCACCAACAGCAAGGATCGACGAAGACATCGTCCAGCAACCAGGTCGTGCAGTCGAAAAAGGCTGTGGCAAAATCATCAGTTAAGTCAAGTGCTCAGCCTCACGTGACCTCAACGATCCTCGCGAAGCTGAAAGCAAAAAAGGATCGTACCTTGATATATGCGCCATTTGGTGATTCACTTTCTGTGGGGCTCTTTGCGGATAGCACTCAGTCACGGTTCACGACATTGTTTGCGCGACGATTAGCCAGTGCCACTGGCAAGCGAGTGCATGAACAAGGGCTTGCAGTTGTGGGGAAAACCGCTGCGAACCTTGGTGTGCCCCAAGTTAAAACGATCGTTGCCCAGAAACCGGATATTGTGACGATCGAATTTGGCACGAATGATGCGGTGGGAGGTCATGCGCCAGCTGCGTTGGCAACTTTTAAATCGCAATTGACCTTGATCGTGACGACGCTTAAACGACAGACTAGCGCGCAACTGATTCTCATGACGACTTGGAGCCCGACTGGCGGCACTTATGTCAGCAATGATGACGCTTTTGATGCGCAAATCAAAGCTGTTGGGCGATCTCAAAAGATTCCTGTGGTTGATCTGCATTCGATTTGGGATAATCATCCAGAGGTCGTCGGGCCAGCAGGAAAAATGCTGCCAGACTTTGCTGCCTGGGGTCCCCGAGATGATTTTCACCCCAATCAAATGGGGCATGATCGAATCGCTCAAGCGCTCATGCGATTAATCAAGCAGAAGGAGTAATCATTAATGGATTTAAAGTTTTGTCCCAATTGTGGATCCAAGATTGGTCCTAACGATGACTTTTGTCAGAATTGTGGATTCAGTCTTAAAAAGTATCGCTTGCAACACGATGGCACAACAGCGCCGTTCGTGAATACCACACATGTGACGACTGCATCAGTTGAACGATCAAAACCAGAACTAACGCCAAACACACCATCTCCTGATCGGGTCACACCCACCAGGGCCGCGCAGACACCAAACAAACCGCAAAGCCAGCACCAACGTTGGCTTTGGATCGTCTTAGGCTTGATTGTCCTGCTTCTTGGCGGTGCCTACTTTGGCGGCAATGCTTATTACAGTCGCGACCGTCAATTAACGGCATTAGCAAAAGGAATGACCAGTAACGACCCAGCAGCGATTGCCAAAGTAGCGGTGAAAAATAACGGCAGCGCGCTTACTAACACTGATCTTGCCCCATTGAGGGCGCTTTACAAAGCCGATCCTAAAGTGCAAAAAGAAATGTACACTTGGATTTTGGAGGCTCATACGACTGGTACGGTAACTGTTCAGCAAAACGGTCGTATTTTTGGTCTCTTTCCTCGTTACCGGGTCGTCTTGCGCCAAGTCAAGGTACCGTTGACCACGAATTTAAATGATACAAAAATCACTTGGAATGATCATAATTTAAGCAGCACCAATGATGGCCGGAAGCGGAAATTTACGATTTATCCCGGCCAGTATCGGGTGATCGTTACCGGCAAAAAGGCTGGTGACAGCAAACGTTTGACTAAAACCGTCATAGTATCACCGTTTAAAACGCCAGCTGTTCTCAGTTTTAACAGCAAATCGTCAAAGACTGAGGAAACGTTGAAGGCAATCCTTGCCGAAGCTGAAGAAGCCAAGAACGCTGCGGAAGAAGCGGCAAAATCGAATAAGGGAGATGATTCGTCTTCACACGATAGCAGTGACGATGATGACTCGGTCGATATGGACAATCTGCCAGACGACATATCTGCCCGCAATGGCAACCACAGCACGGATGGGCTGATCGGCAACTGGGAGCAGGATAGCAGCACCACGTTCACCTTCAACGATGATGGCACGTACTCTGGCACGTCAGATGGACAAACTACTGGTGGTACGTTCAAAGTTGTGTACCGAGATGGAGATACCTTGAATATCCAGTTCACAAAGGATGGCGGTTCTGTCGTTGAACCCTTTGCTTTCGTGAACGGACATCTCATCGAGACCCATTTGAAGTTGGATTGGCATCGAGCTGATTAGACAATTAGTTGATTAAACAATACGTCATTGAGAAGTTTGCAGATTTCTCAATGGCGTATTTCTTTTTTACTGTGAGTGGGAACGTTAGGTCAGATAAGAAGTCGTGAATTTACGAAATAGATCAAGTCATTGATGAAACATGATTGCGTTTTATTATTTATGACTGAGACAACAAAACAACTGTTTTGATGAAAATCAAAGTCATAAATTGGGAAAAAGTATTGTATAAGCCTTAAATTTTTTAAATAAAAGGATACATAATTAACGATAATTATTAAAATGTTGATCTGTAATAAAAATCGATTTTTAAATCATGATAAAATTGCAAAAGAATTTTACTTTTACGAAGTCATAAAAAAGAAGCCTATTATTAGGTTCCTTTTTCTTTATAGTTAAATTTTTACAAGAATATTTTTAGCCCGAGAAATGTTTTGGTGAGAATTAGGTTCTTTTTTTACTTTATACTGGTTTTATAGAAAATAGTGTGTATGATTTATATGTTAAACATATTTTGTTAATGAGATAGATAGAGTGGAAGTATAATGAAAAAGGAACGTATAGAGTGGGTTGATCTATATAAGGGGATACTTATTTTCTTAGTGGTTTTAGGTCATGGATTTCAAGGAATAGCTTCTGATAATTCTTTGAATACCGTAGTCAGTTTCAGTAGTATATTGAATGCTAAGTTAATTATTTATAGTTTTCATATGCCTGCTTTTTTTCTCGCAGCTGGATTTTTTGCACGAAGTTTATATACTAAAACAAATATAAGCTATTTTAAAATTAAATTGAGACGTTTAATTCCACCATATTTTATTTGGTCGTTTATCACTGCACTTGCAATGCAACTAGCTTCAGGACAAACAAATAGTGGATTAGGATTAAAAATTTCTTGTTATCACCTTTAATTCCTTTTTCAATTTATTGGTTCTTATATGATTATTTCGTTATATTTGTTCTTCATTTTATTTTCTCGAAATTGTTTGTTAAACGCGGCAATGGTGCTTTTTTTGCCTTTTCGATTGTTTTGTTTGTCTTAAATCCTATTCTTCCAAATGTTTGGATCTTAAAAAATTTAAGTTATTATACAATCTTTTATGCTTTAGGAATGTACGTATACTCATTTGTTTCACGGCATATTGATTTACTACATAAAAGTTGGATTTTAGCAGTAAATGCTCTTCTTTTTATTTTAATGTGCGTAATTTTAATCAAATTTATTCAACAGACTCAGGCATTTTGGCATTTGTACTTTTCTTTATTTATGGCGTTAATAGGATCTTTTCTTTTTCTCTTGGTTGCATTGAATTTTTCTAAATCAGAAGGAAAACTAAAAGCATTTGTGAGTTATTTGGGTAAAAATTCAATGGAAGTCTATGTAGTTCATTTATTGCCTTTAGCTGCAACACGCATTTTGCTTATTAATCATTTTCATATAATGAATTTGTGGTTAGTAGCTCTGATAACCACGCTTATTTCAATGATAGTTTGTATTTTAGTTTTGGAATTCTCAAAAAAGCTGCATATCAAAAAATGGTTATTTTAACGATATACTAATTATTTGAGTGAAGTTTATTTTTTGCCAAAACGACTATACAAAAATGAATTCGATTCGATATAATGAAAACCATAAGCAGCTCCATTGTTGGCATGCATTGATAGACAGGTATGTCAGCGCTTTTTTGCAAAATAAAAAGTAGGCGATCGCTAACTACTAGTGATGATTGAAAATTTTGCCAACATAACCTTTTTGGAAAGGAAACAATGCCATGTCAGAAACAGAGACTTGTGACTTTTTTGAATCGTCTGGCGGCTTGACGCTTGATGAGGTCAAAACGATCTGCCGAAATTATCAGCTCGTTTGGCATGAGGGCGATGAGAAAGTCTTGACGCATTGGCCGTTCGATCGTATGATCCATCAAGGCCTTGATATTTGGTATGCACAGCCGCCAAAAGAAAAAGCACTGACGTTCATGCCTGGGACGACGATGACGATGCTCGATGATTTGATGCGTGCCAGTGATGCTGCACAAAACGCCTTCTTTGGGGCACTTCAGGCGATCCGGCATGTGATGACGATCAGTTTGACGTTTCAATTGCGTTGTGCAGGACGGCTTCCGTCAGACTGGGAAGCGGTCGTGCCAAGTATGGATCCTGCTCTGGAAAGTCATCAGACCGATGAACAGCTGATTTGGTTGAATGCGCATCATGTGGAAATCAAAGAGATGCTTTTGGTGAACGATGTTTTCGATGTGTGGAAGATTTTGTCTGGTCAAGCACCGCAGCCGCATCTTTCATCGCAGTTCTTTTCACCGACCCATTTGTCTGATGAGTTAAGCGATACACCTGTAGGTCAAGATCTCGCCGCAGAGATGACGACCGCGCTGGACCACCATGGCTCTTTAGGGTATCTTACGCCGAATGCACGGCGCGTTTTACGCGGTTGCGTCATCGATCTGGAATCTTGGCGGCTGCCAGCGCTTTTGCCAAGATATGTCGAGGTATCGCGCTGGCGTGATCGCATGCAAGTGATTGCGGATGCTGAAGTTCGCCTGCTCCAAGCCAAAAACATATTCACGATCAAGATGACTTGTCCGGAAACGCTCAAAGATGATTTTGAACCAGTACTTCCGAATGAGACGATCACACTCAACCATTTGCAACAGTTGATCAGCCAAATCTTGCCGAGTGCATTGAGTCAAGAATTCGAAAGTGCCATGGCGCAGGTCGTGACACAGGTTCGAGCTGCTCGATTGCCTGATATCCAATTATCCCGCTTGTTCAAAACTTGGGGACGACAGTAAGTATTGAAGCAGCGATATCGTACTGATTTTGTTTTAATTTTCACGAATCTGCTTTAAAAAAAGCACAGCTTTTTCTTGCTGTGCTTTTTGATTTGCGCGAAAACCTAGATGAATCTTGATGTTTAATAAGAAAGCGCTTTCTTCTTTCTGAACGATTCCTGAGAATCATTAAATTAAAGCTATCACATTAAAAGTGTTATGGTATGGTCATAACGCTTAGTCACAGAACGGTCATGACGGATGACCGGTTATCTGATGACACAATATTGATGAAAGGGGCGCTTTTTATGGCATTTCTTGAAATTTCACACCTTTACAAATCTTATGGTGATGCTGTCGCCGTTTCAGATTTTAACCTTTCTGTCGATCAAGGTGAGTTCATCTGCTTTATTGGGACGTCTGGCTCTGGAAAGACGACGACGATGCGGATGATCAATCGGATGAATGAACCAACGTCTGGTACGATCAAGATCAAGGGTCAGGACGTTGCGAAGATGGATCCAGTCAAATTACGCCGTCGTATCGGTTATGTGATCCAAAACATCGGATTGTTACCGCATATGACGATCAAAGACAATATTTTGATGGTGCCCAAAATGCTTAAATGGGATCAAGACCGGTTGAATCGTCGTGCCATTGAAATGATCAAAATGGCTGAATTGCCGCAAGAAGACCTTGACCGTTATCCAAGTGAACTCTCAGGTGGGCAGCAGCAGCGTATCGGTGTCGTTCGGGCACTCGCAGCAGATCAAGAGTTGATCTTGATGGATGAGCCTTTTGGCGCGCTCGATCCGATCACGCGGGACGCCCTGCAAGATTTAGTGAAAGATTTACAGGAACGATTAGGAAAAACCTTTATTTTTGTCACGCATGACATGGATGAGGCCTTGAAATTGGCGACACGGATCGTCGTGATGTCGCATGGTGAAGCGGTTCAGATCGATACGCCGCAAAACATCTTGCGCCATCCGGCAAACGAATTCGTGGCCAACCTGATCGGTGAAAGTCGTTTGGTTCAAGCACGGCCGACGATCACGACGGTTGGTCAGATTGCAAAAAAGGCCATCTCGATCGTACAGACCGCATCACTGCGTCAAGCTTTGGATTTGATGCATAGAATGCGTGTCGATACGCTGCTCATCACGGATCAAGAAGGCATCTTGCGTGGGTATGTCGATTTGGAAATGATCAACCGACACTATAAGCGAGCCGATCGTGTTTCGGATGTGATGAACTCAAAAGTCTTTTACGTGCGCCAAAACGCCGTTATATCGGATACCGTGGACCATATTTTAAAATTGGGTTATCGGAACGTGCCTGTCGTTGATGACGACGGAAAACTGACGGGGATCGTCACGCGTGTCGCTTTGGTCGACATGGTTTATGACGCCCTAAGCGGTAGCAATAGTGAAAAGAGCACTGTGAAGAAAACAAATACTACTGATGTTGGAACGACTGACAGTAAAGCTGGTGCCCCAACGGTCAAGGCACAAGAAAAGGCACAAGAATCAACACATAGAGAAGTGGTGAAATCTTCTCATGATTGATTTCTTGACACAATATGGCGGCCAGCTCTGGCAGGAGTTGCTGCAGCATATTTATATTTCTGCCGTATCACTGGCTTTGGGCGTGATCGTTGCGGTTCCTTTAGGGGTTCTACTGACGCGTGCACCCAGTGGTGTTGCGAATGCAGTGATCGGTTTGGCCAGCGTTTTGCAGACGATTCCAGCGATGGCCCTTTTGGCGATGATGATCCCGATGTTTGGAATTGGGACGACGCCGGCAATCGTCGCTTTATTCATTTATTCATTGATGCCGATCTTGAGAAACACTTATATCGGCCTTTCCAACGTGAATCCAGACTTGTTGGATGCCGCGAAAGGAATGGGAATGAACAACTGGCAGTCCATTCGTTGGGTCGAATTACCCCAAGCGGCTGGTGTCATCATGTCAGGAATCCGGCTTTCTGGGACTTACGTCATTGCGTGGACGGCATTGGCTTCTTATATCGGCGCCGGTGGTTTAGGTGACATGATTTTCAACGGATTGAACTTGTACCGCGGCGACTTGATCCTCGGCGGCTCGATTCCAGCGATCCTTTTGGCGTTGGTCGCAGATTGGCTATTAGGCCTCGTCGAGAAGAAAGTCACGCCGGCGACTTCGAAGAAAGCGTGAACGTCATGCATAAACATATTTGGCAACGATACTGTCTTGGAATCGTCATTTTGCTGACGATGGTCTTTACAAGTGGTTGTGAATTCAATTGGCCGGGTTTGGAAGGCACGACGCCAGACACGATCAAGATTGGTTCGCAAAACACGACGGAGCAGCAGATCATGGCAAACATGATCCAGCAGATGATTCAGCATTATGATCCTAAGACACCGACGACGATCGTGAATAATTTAGGGTCGGGTAACGTCAGCTTTGAAGCTCAAAAGCGTGGAGATACTGACCTTACTGCGATTCGTTATACGGGAACGGATTATCAGACCATTTTAGGCTTGAGCGGTGAAACGAATCCTAAAGTCGTGAACCGTCAAGTCTTCCAGCAGATCAAGAAAAAATATCATATGATTTATTTCCCAAGTTATGGCTTTGCGGACACCTATCAATTCATGGTGACGCCTAAATTTGCCAAGGAAAACAACTTGAAGAACGTTTCTGATATGAAGCGTGTCGCCAGCAGCATGCGTGTCGGGATCGATCAGATCTGGGCGAACCGTAAAGGCGACGGCTATGATGCGTTTAAGAATGCTTACGGCTTTTCTTTCGGGCATCTCTATCCGATGCAGATTGGACTAGTCTATAACGCGCTGCAAGTCGGCAAAATGGATGCAGTCCTTGGCTATTCGACAGATGGGCGGATCGCCAGTTATCATTTGAAACTGCTAACAGACGACAAGCATTTCTTCCCACCATATAATGCGAGCGTCATGGTGAACGAAAGTACTTTGAAAGCCCATCCGAAGCTCAAAGGAATCTTGTCGCGGTTGAACGGCAAGATCAATTTGACGACGATGCAGAAATTGAACTACCGTGTCGATAACGATCTGATCGAACCATCGATCGTGGCACAAGACTTTTTGAAGGCCCATCATTATTTCGAGAAAGGCGATGATTAATTGTGGAAAAGATGAATTTGTGGCAGCAGTTGGTGTATTACTTTACACACAACGGACAATACATCATGACTGAATTCAGTCGTCACTTCCTGATTTCGATTTATGGCGTCGTCTTGGCAGCGCTCGTAGGTATCCCCATCGGAATTTATATTTCGCGGCATCATCACCTTGCAACTTGGGTCATCGGAATCGCCAATGTGATTCAGACGACACCATCTTTGGCGATGCTCTCGATCATCATGTTGGGACTGGGCTTAGGCGTCAACACTGTGATCTTGACGGTGTTCCTTTATTCGCTGTTACCGATCATTAAAAACACAGATACGGGAATGCGCAACGTCAATCCGGATGTCTTAGACGCCGGCAAGGGAATGGGCATGACACGCTGGCAGCTGTTGTTCAAGATCGAACTGCCATTATCGCTATCTGTCGTCGTCGCTGGTCTGCGGAATGCTTTGGTACTTGCCATTGGGATCACAGCGATCGGTTCATTCGTTGGTGCTGGTGGGTTAGGCGATCTCATCATTCGAGGAACGAATGCGACGAATGGCGGTGCCATCATCTTAGCTGGTGCTTTGCCGACTGCACTGATGGCGATCATCTCCGACTGGGTCTTAGGCTTTTTAGAAAAGCAATTCGCTGCGCGAATCAAATAATTACCACGAAAATTTGATAACAAAAATTTAAGAACAAGATTTAAACTCATTAAGGTGAACGAAAAACTCACTTTGATGGGCTTTTTTAATGTTGGGTATGAATCAAAAAATTGGTTTCTGTGTGATGAATTTTTCAATTGAGTTACTGATTTCTGCAACGTTGTTTTGACATTTGCTTAGACGTGAAATACCGATATTAAGTTGAAGTAAATTCTCAGGAATATGAATCAACTTAATTTTTTTATTTTTGTTATTTGCAATTTTTGTTGCTAAATCACGCATTCCGATGGCGTAGCCTAAACCATCTATAGCTAATTTGATTGCAGTTAGCGAATTTTCAACTTTAACAGTCTTTTTTAGATGAACTTCATGTTCATTAAATAAATTGTCAACCATAGCTTGAAAAAAAGAATTGTCTGTTAGACTGACATAATTTTCGTCATCAAATAATTTTAAATAGTTAGGAGTTAATTCTGTTGTATTCAAGTAGAACAATGGGCAAGATTCTGGGATGATGAAATAAAGACGGGCGGGTAAGATATATTTTGAAAAAATTGCTTTATTAGTTAAGTATTTTCCGATGAAAATATCAATAGAATGATTAAGAAGTGAATTTTGTGCGAGATTCGTCGTACGTTCATAAAATGAAAAAGTGATTTCGGGATAAGTCGTAACCAAAAATTTAATCAAGATTTCGGTATTAGTTTCTAACCATGGTTGATTCATTGCAATTTTGAGTTGATCATCTCGGCTTTTTTTAAATGGTAAAATGTCATATTTAAGTTCGTTGTGTGTTTCCATGATTTTACGTAAATCTTTGAGAAGCACTTCACCAGCTTTGGTTAATTTAATCGGATTACTTTTGCGATCTATGATAAAAGTGTCATAGTCTCTTTCCGCGTCTGAAATAGTCCTGCTGATGTATGGCTCGCTCATAAAAAGCTTGTTTGCAATCTCTGTTAGGCTATTACAAGTTGAAACTGTATTTAAAATATTGTATAAATTGCTTTCTTTAGTCATATTTATCTTCCTAGCTATAACTGATCTGTTATAAATCTGTTCAACTAAAGTAACTGTACATATTGTGAATTATAGTTCAAAATGAAAGCGATAACAAAAAATAACAAATAGAAAGGCAGATAACTATGACGAAACAAACTAATTGGAAAGCAAGTTATGATGTCGTTGTATTAGGATTTGGCGGTGCAGGTGCTACTGCTGCTCGATTTGCTGCAGACAATGGTGCCAAAGTATTGCTTGCAGATATTGCCCCCTATGGTCATGAAGGTGGCAATACGCGATATTCAGCTCAATTGATTGGTACCGGTTATGATCGTAAAGCATTAAAAAAATACTATGAAGGCTTGACTAGGCCGATGAATTTACCCGAAGATATGGTCAATATTTATGTCGATGGTATGGTGAATACACCTGAATATGTCAAAAAATATTTAGATGCTGAACCCGTAAGTTTTATGAAGGATTTTGATATGCCTTACGAAGCTAAGGCGGCTGCATGTCAAGAATATCCAAATTTGGATGGTCATAAAACTTATGATTATACGATGGTTCATAATGGTTGGTTTGATGCTGCGCTTTGGAAAATTTTGCGTCAAAAAGTCTTAGATCGAAAAGATAAGATTGATGTTTGGTATGATGCACGTGCGCTACATTTGGTTCAAAATCCAGAAAATAAAGTGATCAAGGGCGTACAAATTATCAAAGATGGGCAAAAAATCAATGTTTTAGCTAAAAAAGGTGTGATTCTTACTACTGGTGGTTTTGAAAATAACAAAGAAATGGTTCAAAACTATTTAGGCGCTTCGAAATTGACGCCACTTGGCACCCTTTATAATAAAGGCGATGGCATTAAAATGGCCGAAGAAGTAGGAGCTAAAATGTGGCATATGTGGAATTACGAAGCACTTGGATTTCTTCATGGGTTATCATTTGATACACCGGAAGGTGAACGTTCACAGTTATTTCTTGAATGGCCTCAGTTGAATCATGGCAGTATTTTCATGATTGTGGCCGATGGCAAAAGATATTTTGATGAAACGGAACATGATCGACATGGTCATATCAGTGATCATGATATTTGGAGAGTACCAAAACCGTATGAAAAGCCGTATATCGTTTTCGACAAGGCACAGTATGAAGATATTCATAAAGGTAAAATTCCGTATGATGAATTTGATGAAAAATTAATTGAAGCGGATTCAATAGAAGAACTCGCTAAAAAAATCAATGTTGATATCGATGGTTTAAAAGAGCAAGTTAAAATTTTTAATAAAGCTGCAGAAAATGGCAAAGATATTCAGTTTAATAGAGATCCTAAATCATTACGTGCGTTTAGTGATGGCCCATTTTATGCAATCAAGATGGCTTATAATGTTTTGAATACGCAAGGTGGTCCAGAAAAGGATGTAAAAGCAGAAATCTTGGATACTAATGAACAGCCAATCCCACATTTATATGGTGCTGGAGAACTTGGTGGTATCTGTGCCAATCAATATCAAGGTGGCGGCAATTTAGCTGAATGTTTGATTTTTGGGAAGATTGCTGGTGAGCAAGCAGCTAGTGTCGACGATGAAGTTAGTGAAGCAGCTTCTGACCAATACAATGATATTAATGAACTCGTTGATGGAAACAAAATTGATGATATCAAACTTGCCGAAAATCAAACTTTGGGTTCTTCTGATGCTGGTATTGGCGGTAAGTTAGTCGTTCGGGTTACACATGCGAATGGCAAGATTCAAAATGTCGAAATCGTGCAAAATCATGAAAGTGAAGACATTGGTAAGAAAGCTTTAGAAGAAATTCCAAGGCGGATTGTTAAAGCAAATTCTACGGATGTTGATGCAATTTCAGGTGCTTCAGCAACAAGCCGTGCGATTAAAGAAGCCGTTAAGAATGCTTTGAAGAATTGATATTAGTTTAAACTGTTTTTCTTAGATATTTGGCTATTACGAAAATGCGATGAATCATACTAAAATAAGCAATGCTAAAAAGCATTGCTTATTTTTTTGATTTGTCATATTCACTTTACTCATAAAGTATATAAATAGAAAGCTTTATTTGATTTGTGGCATGATGCTTGTTAACAGTCACTAGCTATTGTTGTTGACTTCAAACAAAATATATCCTGCTCGATCGTACCGATCACGTGTTTCTGAAAGCTCAAAAGGGCAACCATTTTTTAAGTAAGCAACTTGATGAACAGATAATATAACATCATCAGGCTTACAATCTAGATAATCTTGATCATATGCATCAACTTTATCTGCGACGATTATGCGGTTTGCTTTTCCAATTCCTAAATGAAGCGTATTTCTGATGTAGTTATAAACTGATTGATGCAAAACATCCAAAGTTAATCCCGGAATAACTTTTACTGGCATAATCGTGTATTCTAATTTTCCTGGATGTCCGTTAACTAGTCTTTGACGAATGATGTCGTAAACCTCGTCATTTGGTTTGATTTTTAGTTTTTCAATTTCTTCTAATTCGGGTTTTCGAATTGTAAATGAGACAACGTGGCTTGTAATATTTCCTTTCCCCATCATTGAATGATAAAAGCCATCATGTTCACTGGCTGACAATTCCACCATATTAGGAAAAGTAGTATCGTTCTTTTTGATATAGGCACCACTTCCTTGGATGACGTGCAAAATATTTTTTGCAGCAAGTACTTTTAATGCACGTGAAATGACGACGCGGCTCGTCTGATATTGGTGAGCTAATGCGGCTTCATTTGGTAATTTATGGTCATATTCTTTTCTTAAAATAGCATGCTCGAGTTTATTAGCAATTTCGATGTATTTGGTCATCCTTTTGCCCTCCAATATGTAACCATAGAACTTTACATATCCATTATCACATGTTCACTTTGAAAACGCTTACTTATATAATTTAAATAGCTTAAGATTTATTCAACTTAGTGGATAAGGAGAAAGATCATGGAAAATTTCTTTTGGGGTAATTCAGTTTCGAGTATGCAGACAGAAGGAGGTTGGAATGAAGATGGAAAAAGTCAGTCTGTCTATGACATTCGTCCGGCAACGAATCATGTAAGTGATTGGCATTTTGCAAATAATAATTATCATGATTTTGATCAAGATCTTGATTTAATGCAGAGCTTAGGCATGAACATGTATCGTTTTTCGATTTCTTGGTCCAGAGTAATCGAAAACGGTGACGGCAAAATCAATCAAAAGGGTATCGAATTCTATGATCGATTAATTGATGGTTGTTTGAAACGTGGCATTCAACCAATGATTTGTTTGTATCATTTTGATATGCCACTTCACTTAGCTAAAAAATATAATGGCTTTTTGAGTAAAGAAACCTGTGAAGCTTTCATTAGATATGGCAAAATTTTGGTTGATCATTTTTCTAATCGCGTTAAATATTGGATTACCTTCAATGAACAGAATCTTTATTTCCTGCCAGATGCTTTCAGAAGAGCAGGTGTTATGAAACCAGATGATTCAGTCGGTGACCTCTATCAGGTTGCACATAATGTCATGTATTGCCATGCTTCGATTGCAAATTATATTCATGAAAATACTGACTGTAAAATTGGCGGAATGCTTGCTTATGCCGAAGTCTATCCAGCGAGTCCAAGCCCAGATGATAATCTCCTTGTTCATCGGTATGAGGAATTTATTGATAATAACTTACTTGATGTTTTTGCTTATGGTCGGTATTCGACTGAAGTCATGCATTATATCAAATCTCATCATTTTCAAATTGAAATGTTGCCACATGAAATGGCAGAACTAGGAAAGTGCCGCAGCGATTTTTTGGCATTTTCTTACTATCAATCCCGAACATTAGATGCAACCAAGATTCCAGTAGATGCTATCCCAAACGATTATATGAAATATGGTGATAAAGCTAATCCATATTTGCGAGAGAGTGAGTGGCACTGGTCTATCGATCCACAAGGATTAAGGGATGCTTTGAATAAGATTTATTTGCACTACCATATTCCTGTGTTTCCAATCGAAAATGGTATTGGTTTGCGAGAAACGTGGGATGGCCAGCATGAAATTCAAGATGATACACGCATTAGATATATGCGTGAACATATACTAGCAACTAAAGCAGCTATCGAAGAAGATGGTGTTAACGTTCTAGGTTATTTAGGATGGGGATTGATTGATATCTTAAGTTCCTCTGGTGATATGGAGAAACGTTATGGCGTTGTTTATGTTAACCGTACTAACCACGATTTAAAAGATATGAAGCGAATACCTAAAAAAAGTTATTATTGGCTGAAAAAAGTTATTCAGTCTAATGGAACAGATTTGTGAGTGAATTTGACTATAGAAAGAAGTGAATGATTATGCCTGCTTCATCTGTGCAAAAATCTGGATTTGAAAAATTTACAGATAAATTTACTGAAGTATCAGTAAAAATAGGTAATGAAGTTCATCTGCGCTCACTGCGTGATGCCTTTGCAACAATCATGCCGATGTATATTTTAGCGGGTTTTGCCACTTTAATTAACAGCTTATTGCTACCTTATATTTTTAAGGGTTCAGAGTTAGCAAAATGGCAAGTATTTGGAACGGCAGTGACTAATGGTACTTTAAACATTTCAAGTATTTTGATTTGTGCAATGATTGCTTACTTTTTAGCCAAAAACAAAGGTTTTGGAAACGCTATTGGTTGTATTCCAGTTTCATTAGCATCGCTTTTTGCCTTACTTGCAATAAATTTTAAAGTTACGCCTGTAGGTGCCAAAGCAGCAGTTACGATTACGAGTGCAATCACTTATGATAGCATCGGTACTAAAAGTATGTTTGGTGGCATCATTGTGGGACTACTGGCAACTGAACTATTTATCAGATTGTCTAAAGTTAAAGCTTTTAAGATCAATTTAGGGCCAATGGTTCCACCCGCAGTTGGTCAAAGCTTTACTGTTTTGATTCCAAGCTTATTGATTGTAACGTTTTTCGGTATTATTGCGACTGTCTTAGCCGCATTCAACACTGATTTGATCACGTTGATTTCAACACTTATTCAAGAACCATTGCGAAGATTGAACACATCATTAGCTGGCTTTTTGCTTATTTATTCAACAGGTAATTTCCTTTTTACCTTGGGAATTCATCAGACAGTCATTAATGGCACCTTACTGGATCCAGTAAATTTGATTAATATGAATGAGAACATGGCTGCTGTTGCACATGGAAAAGTGCCTACTCATATTATCAATTCTGACTTTGTCACAGTTTATACGCAAATGGGAGGAACCGGATTAACGATTTCATTGATTCTGGCAGTATTAATCGTTTCACACTATTCTCCTTTTAAAAAGGTAGTTAATTTAGCGTTGGTGCCAGGAATTTTTGAAATCAATGAACCAATTATCTTTGGCTTTCCAATTGTTTTTAATATTCCGATGATGATTCCTTTCGTTTTAAGTCCAGTTATTGGCGGAATTATTGGGTATTATGCAACTGCAATCGGTTTTGTAAAGCCACTTAGTGTTTATCTGCCATGGACCACACCACCGTTTATTTCCGGCTTTTTAGCCAGTGGCGGCGATTGGAAGGTCGTTTTGGTTGAAATTATCATTATTATAGTAACAACTTTGTTCTATATTCCATTTATCAAAATAGCTGAAAAGGTTGCGAAAAAATCGGCTGAAATCAGTAATGCTGAAGCTTAAACTAGTAATTTCAGCAAAAAAAGACATTTCATTTAACGAAATGCCTTTTTGCTTGAAAAAATCAGTTGGTGGAAATTTATTGCGAAAAAGTTTACGATCAAGCGTAGTGATTTTGCCATCTCGAAAGGAGCAGCTGCAGTGACGGTCGATGTGATGAAACTTTATGAAACGATGCTGGCACATATGGGACCACAAGGATGGTGGCCGGCTGACAGTAAAGTCGAGATCATCTTGGGTGCGATCTTGGTACAGAATACTGCCTGGCGTAATGCCGCAAAAGCGTTGGATGGGTTACGCCAAAAAACAGATTTTTCACCAGATGCGATCGGCCGTTTGAATCGTGAAGAATTGGAAGCTCTGGTTCGGCCTAGCGGCTTTTATCAAAACAAGACGCGAGCGATTCAGGGCGTCTGGGATTTCTTTGCACCGGCTTCGTGGGATTATGCAGCACTAGCACGTCAACATGGCAGCAAC
>DICX01000002.1:0-5762 GCA_002417825.1 Lactobacillus sp. UBA5815
ACAAGTTAATTTGACGGCTGGACTAGATTACGCTTCGCTAGTCAAAGCAGCTTTGCGACATCGTCCAGATATTTTGATCATTGGTGAAATCAGAGATGAGACAACAGCTGACATCGCAATGAATGCCGCATTGAGTGGACATACGGTTCTGGCAACTGTTCATGCTAAAAGTACGTTTCAAACGATTGAGCGACTTAAAGGTCTGGGAGTCAGCTCTATTGTTTTAAAAAACTGCTTGACCGCAATTTGTTACCAGCGACTTTTGCCAACTTGTGATCAGCGAATCAGTGGTTTATTTGATATTGCATCGTCTAAAAAATTGCAAAATGCGTTAGAGATGCCAAGTAACAATGATTTTGTCAACTGGTCCGAACATTTAACTGTATTGAGAGAAAAGGGGATCATTGATGACGAAACTTGGAAAGAATATCAAACAGGCTAGATTCAAATCAACTGAGCAACTTCTGTTTTTGAATTATTTACAGCAGATTTTAGATAGTGGCTATTCTTTGAATGAAGGGCTGACTATTTTACAAACCTTCTGGCCAAGTAAAAAAGAAGTATTGCATGATTTTGCTTTGAAGCTCGAGGCAGGTCAGTCTTTTGGCAATTTGCTTGTCCAATACGGCTTTAACCAGACAATTGCCGCACAACTTGATTTAGCAATGCAGGAAGGGAACATCAGCGCCTGTTTGAATCAATTGAGTCAGCTTTTGAAAGTGAAAGAAAAGCAGCTTAAGCGCTTAAAATCTGAACTCGCCTATCCTGCTCTTTTAGTGATGATGCTGTTGAGTTTATTGATTTTCATGCAGACTTTTTTAAAGGAATTCAGTAGTACGATGGGAATTGGAAACTTGATTCTTATTGGTCTTTCAATCCTTTTTTTGCTATTTTTAGGTGGCCTTTTTTGGCTATTGGTACTTTTAAAAAGACAAGATTATATCTCTTTAAAAAAATTGGCTTATTTTCCTGTGATTAAAACGCCTATTCGCCTATACGTCCATTATTTAGTGATCTATGATTTATCTTTTTTGCTAAAGAATGGTTTTTCGCTCAGACAGATTTGTCAGCTCAATGAAGAACAACCTAAAGGTTCATTGCAAGCTATTTTGGCAAATAAAGTTCGTTTGAAGCTTGAACAGGGCAAGACACTTCAAGAAATCATCGATCATGAACTTTTTTTGCCTAATGCGTTGAACTGGCTTTTAAATACTGGAACTTCTCCAGAAGCTTTAGGAGATAAATTATTGCTCTTTGGTCATACACTCTTTTTCGAGCTTGTGATTTCACTGAAAAAAGTTGTTTTGAATGTTCAGCCGATTTGTCTATTAATGATCGGTGCAGCTGTTATTGGGATCTATTTAAAATTATTATTGCCGATGTATGGCATGATGCAGCATCTTTAATTAAAAAAGAAGGATTGAAAAATGAAATCAAAATCTTGGATCCAAACCCGTCATCGAGCTAAAGGATTCACTTTAATCGAAATGGTTATCGTGATTGCAATTATTGCAATGCTGATCTTATTGATTGCACCTAATCTTGGTGCGCAAAAGGATCGTGCTTCAGATAAAGCAGATGATGCTTTTAGAACCACCTTGCAAACACAATATGAATTAGCAAAGGAAGATCATTGCAGTAGTTTTGCCGAAATGGCCGAGAAAGATTATTTAACTAAACAACAATTAGAAAAAGCCAACGCAGGATATCTTTTAGAAAATGGCGTTGTGATCACAAAAGATGGAAAAAAATAGGCTTTGTGCTTTTACTCTTCTTGAAACAGTGACAGTTTTATTAGTTACTGTGTTGATTTTGGGGATTCCACCTATTCTGTTAAAAGGATTTCAAGCTCGTCAAGAGATGGATCAAGCCATCAAATTGACTAAGGCAGAACTTTCTCATGCAAGTTATTACGCAACATTGACTAATTGTGAAGTGAATATCATCAATGCACGTGAAAGTCATCTTTTGATTTTTTATTATGCACAAAAAGATCGAACAACGAAGATTAAAAAAGTTCAATTTAGCCCACGCGTGACGTGTTGGACAACTTATGATAATTTTCATATCAATCAGGAGGGCAAGATGTCACCTACGACGTTTACATTCAATTGTGATGGGAAAACACGACAGTTAAAAATACAAATGCAATGGGGAAAGCAGGTTTTAAATGAAATATCATCATAAAACAGCTGGTTTTTTATTGCTGGAAAGTTGTTTAGCTTTGATTGTGCTGACTTTGGTCGCTCATTTACTCTTGATCAGTGTTGGTGAAACAAGGAAAATCAAAAATATTCAAGAACTTCGTGTGGATCGTGCTTATGTGGCCTACGTGTTCAAAAAGACGGCTTGCTCGCGTTTGCTTGTACATGATCATTGGTATCATAAAGAGACATCAAATTCAATTTATGATGAAACCGTAGATAGACGCTATGAAATCAAAAATTAAAGGTTTTACGATGATTGAAGCTGTTTTGGCATTGGTTATCGTAAGCTTTTGTCTGGTGACACAGTCTGTTTTAATGGCGCCTCTTAAATCAATCGGACGACTCAAGAATGAATCTAATGAAATTTTATATAGTTATGTTCAATTAGATCAATTTTTAAAGAAAAAGGGTCCTTTTGAACTTGATCATGAGCAAAGTACTGATAAAGAGGTCCATCTTATTCCAGTAACAGCATCAAAAGATGATGCTGTAAAAGTTGATGAAAAAGCTAAGAGTTATCGAATTCAAAAGTATGGTGATATGATTCGCTTGACTGGAGATACTCAAGGGCATATGCCACTTTTTGTTGGCATTAAGGATGCTGTTTTTGTGGTACATGAAAATCAGCTCACGATATTGATTACAGAAAAAGATAACCGGAAAACACAATGGCATTATGAATTATCATCAAAGGGTCAAAAGGCGCAGTTAGAAGAACATCAGTCAAGCAAAAAGGAACTTTCAAATGAAAAAATCAATTCAAGTAAAGTTCAAAAAGAGATTGCGCCATCAAGTGACAGGTAATAGCTTGATGAGTGCTATTTTAATTATGATAGTTAGTTTGTTATTTATTCAATTTTATGTGCAGTGTTTGAAATTGATTATGGAAGGTAATCAATTTCTTATTCAATATTTTTCAACCATTGCCGCTTGCTCAATTTGGAATTGAATTTTAAAATAGAAAGAGCGGTTTTTTTAAAGGAGGACAAATTGAAGCTTGAGAAAATGCAAACCCTTTTTAGTCAGGTTGAAGATGCTGTCACATGCTTGCAAGTGGATTTAAATGTATCTTTTGAAGCCGCACTAACTGAGACTTTTGATAATCTTGAACATGACCAGATTCGTGTTGAGGCAGGTGCACCGACACAAGAGCAAGTTCAAACGCTTATCAAAAAATATCGAACGCTTCATTATGAAACGATTAGTTATCATGATCGCGCACAGCTTTTTTCTTTGTTGACATTGAAAGCAATGGTTGAAAGTAAAAGGCCAAGCAATCAAATGCCGACGCCGCCAATTATTGCAACAGTTATTGCTTTATTGGCGCAACGTTTGTTGCCTAATCGATCTTTGAAAGTAATTGATCCCGCAATTGGCACTGGTCAACTTCTAGCAAACGTAATCGCTGAATTGCAGCAAGTGCATCACTCACAGAATATTTTTCAACTGGCAGGTATCGATAATGATGAAACACTGCTTGATAATGCGGATCTGACTTTTCATTTACATCAGTTTAAGATTGATCTTTTTTGCCAAGATGCATTGCAGCCATGGTTAATAAAACAACCTGATGTCGTGATCAGCGATTTGCCAGTTGGCTTTTATCCTGATGATGAAAATGCTGAGCATTTTGAACAACATCGGCTTAGAGGTCATTCTTATGCTCATTTGCTCTTTATTGAGCAAATCATTGAAAACCTAAGACCTAATGGCTTTGCTTTTCTTGTCGTCCCAACGGCGTTGTTTGAATTAGATGAAGGCAACAATTTTATGTCGTGGTTGACTAAAAAAGTAAATTTGCGTGCCATCATTCAGTTGCCAAGCGACATGTTTCACAAAAAGGCAGATCAGAAACGAATTCTTGTTTTTCAGAATCATGGTGATGCTTCTAATAACAACGATGTTCTGATCGCAAAATTAGATTCTTTCAAGCGCAAACAATCACTTGTTGAATTTAACGTGAAATTAAATGATTGGTATGGTAAAACTACAAAGTAGGTTAGAAAAGAAGGTAGTCAATCAATGAATAAAATTTTAGCTATTAATTCTGGTAGTTCCTCTTTTAAATATAAGTTATTTTCAATTCCAGATGAAACAGTGATTGCTGAAGGTTTGGGCGATCGTATTGGAATTTCAGGTTCAACGTTTGATATTAAATTGTCAGACGGTACTAAGCATCAAGAAAAAGTAGCACTTCCTGATCAAGAAACTGCAGTTAAATTATTGCTGAATTGGCTTATCAAATATCATTGTATTTCTGATTTAAAAGAAATCGTTGGTGTTGGTCACCGTATCGTGAATGGGGGAGAAATCTTTCCAGATAGTGCCTTGATCGATAAGAACAATTTGCATAAAATATTTGACCTCACAGATTATGCACCATTGCATAACCCAGCTGAAGGTCGTGGTATCAAAGCTTTTATGAAATTGTTGCCAGGCGTTCCACAAGTTGGCGTTTTTGATACCTCTTTCCATCAAAGTTTGGATCCTGTTCACTATCTTTACTCGGTTCCTTATGAATATTATGATAAATATAAGGCAAGAAAATATGGTGCTCACGGGACTTCTGTTCGGTACGTTGCCTCTCGCACGGCTGAGTTGCTCAATCGTCCATTAAAAGAACTTAAATTGATCGTTTGTCATTTAGGTTCTGGTGCGTCGATTACTGCAGTCAAAGATGGTAAGTCTTTTGACACTTCAATGGGATTTTCACCATTAGCCGGAATCACAATGGGAACCCGTAGTGGGGATGTTGATCCATCTTTGCTTCAATTTGTGATGAAGAAAGAAAATATTACTGATTTCGACCAGATGATCGATATCTTGAATCATAAGTCTGGTTTGTTGGGAATTTCTGGTATTTCATCAGACATGCGTGATATTGAAGATCGCGATGATAAACGCTCACAATTGGCAATCAAGATTTTCATCAACCGTGTCGTACGTTATGTCGGTTCATATTTGGCAGAAATGCAGGGAGCAGATGCAATCGTCTTTACTGCTGGTATTGGTGAGAATAGCGCGGATGTTCGTGCTAAAGTGATGTCGTCGCTATCCTTTATCGGGTTGAAGCCAGATTTGAAGGCTAATCAATCAAGGGGCGAAAAGATTATCTCAACGCCAGATTCTAAAGTGAAAGCTTTGATCGTTCCAACGGACGAAGAATTAATGATTGAACGTGACGTTGTTCGCCTTGCTCATTTGAATTAATCTTAAAATTAGCCTGACACCTTGATTTTATGTTAAAATCAAGGTGTCTTATGGGGATGTTTTGGGATTCGACAGGCGTAGATTTGCACTGATTGCGTTTCGAAGGTCACGTCTTCGTAAAAACGTCACAGTTAATATAACTGCAAATAACGAAAAATCTTACGCATTAGCTGCTTAATTTAAGCGCATGCGTTGCCTTTGAGTCATTGACTCGTGATGGTTTGAAGGTATCACTTTCAGCGAGCTACGTTTGATGATCCCATCTGAATCGTCAAAAAGAGATGATCAGATTAGCTAAAATTCGTTAGCCCTGTTATATGGCGTAGGGTTTTAGTGAAATTTTAA
>DICX01000002.1:5891-8936 GCA_002417825.1 Lactobacillus sp. UBA5815
TGAAGTCTTAAAATCTTTTGAAGTGACTTAACCGTATTATTCACCTATCACGTGATTAGCTTAAGACTAATGCTAAATTATGAATTTATAAGTGCTTTTGTTTTTTAGGAGATTAAAGTCCAAAACTGATTTTGTAAATTTCAATTCCCATAATTGCTCCTAAAGTGGTAGAAACAACAGGAACCCAACTGTAATTCCAATTTGAGCTTCCCTTATTAGGTATAGGTAGCATTGCATGTACAATTCTTGGACCTAAATCTCGCGCTGGATTTAATGCTGGGCCAGTAGGTCCGCCACCTGCCATAACAAGTGCGGTAATTATTAGTCCAATACCAATATTGGCAATATCTATGGAATCTTTAAAAAACATGCCACGGTATAATCCCATTGCGGAAAAGCCCAAAATCGCTGTATCAATAAATTCAGTTACAAAGCCATTCAATTTGTTTCCTAAAGTTTCACCAGTTGAAAAACAAGATAAAATTATTGCTTGATTATCACTTGTATTTTTAAAGTAAACCCAGTAAATTGCAACTACTAAAAGTTGGCCAATAATAGCTCCTAACATTTGTGCAATGATATATTGAATAACATGTGACCAAGGGAAAATACCAGCTGTAGCCTGTCCAATAGTGATTGCAGGATTCAAATGATTACCTGAAATAGAGGCAAACATCATGGCAGGTAACATCACACCCAAGCCATACCCCCATGCAATAAAATTCCAACCACCGTTTGACTGACCATCATTTCCATTACCAGTAGTACCTTTTAAAAAGGAATTAGCGACAGCACCATTACCTAGTAGTACTAAAATCATTGTTCCAAAAAACTCAGCAAAATACCGAGTTAACCAGCTTCCAGACATAATAATCCTCCTTTTAACATACAATTACAAATGCAGTATATGTGTGATTAGTCAAAATATACAAGTCCATAAGATGGTATTGATATAAAAAGTTATGCTTAATATTGCTAAAAATTATAAGCTATCTTAGCACTTATGGAAAGCGGTTTCTTTATGTGAAATTGTGAAAATATTATTTTTGTTTTGTCTAGTTATAGTAGAAATAACTAAAACTAATACACATGCTTTAGCCTTTATATAAAAGCAATTGTGGATGATTTTACAAAATAAGTCAAAAAATATTTGAATTTGAAATTTTCTCAACAATGAGCAAAAATTGAAGACGTTGAGAGCGAAAAAGATGAGTGTTTATTATGAAAGGACATTAATTATGAGCTTTAGTGAATATGAAAATGTAATTTTAAAAGAAACTGAAGATGGAGTAGCGGTATTAACTATTAATCGTCCTAAGGCATTGAATGCTTTGAATTTGTCAGCACTACAGGATATTGGTGATGCTTTAAGAGAAGTGAAGGCAAGAAATGATATTAGAGTAGTAATCATTACGGGATCTGGTGCAAAAGCATTCATTGCTGGTGCAGATATTAAGGAAATGCAACATGATAGTGTAACTGAAGCTTTAAAACTTTCCAAGCTTGCGCATAAATCATTTGGAGAAATTGAACATTTGCCACAATTTGTTATTGCTGCCGTTAATGGCTATGCTCTTGGTGGAGGTTGCGAACTTGCAAGCGCATGTGATATGAGAATTGGTTCAATGAGTGCTAAAGTTGGTCAACCGGAAACTGGTTTGGGTATTATTCCAGGTTTTGGTGGTACCCAACGGTTAACTCGTTTAGTTGGCCGTGGAAAAGCCAAAGAAATGATTGCTACCTGCGATATGATTGATGCTGAAGAAGCTTATAGAATTGGTTTGTTTGATGAAATAGTGGATCCAGATAAATTGATGGATAAAGCAATCGAAATAGCTCATAAAATCATGAAAAATGCACCGTTATCAGTTGCTCGGGCAAAGTATTCAGTAGATAGAGGTGCAGATTTACCATTAGACATTGCTATTGATATTGAAAGCCAAATTTGGGCAGAAATGTTTGGTACTAAAGATCAATCAGAAGGTATGGCCGGGTTTGTTGAAAAGAGAGATAAACACTTTATTGGTAAATAATATAGTTGTTAATCACTTGACTTTAATTTAAAAGGAGAAATAGTATGAACCGTGTTACAAAATTATTAGGAATTAAATATCCAATTATTCAAGGTGCTATGCAGGAAGTAGCTACTGCGGATTTAGCAGCGGCTGTTTCAAATGGTGGTGGTTTAGGGATTATTGCTGCTGGTGGTAAGACGCCAGCAGAGGTTAGAGAAGAAGTAAAAAAAGCTAGGAAACTGACTAATAAACCATTTGCAGTTAACTTAATGCTAATGGATAAAAACACTCCAGATGTTGTGAAAGTTATTATTAGTGAAGGCGTTAAAGTAGTTACTACTGGTGCAGGTACTCCTAAGCCTTACATGAAGGACTTGAAAGACGCTGGAATCAAAGTATTACCAGTTATTCCTAATGTTAAGATCGCTAAAAAAATGGAAGAAATGGGTGCTGATGGAGTTATCGTTGAAGGCATGGAAGCCGGAGGCCACATTGGTAGCACCACTTCAATGGTTTTATGGCCCCAGATTGCTGATGCAATCAATATTCCATTAATTGCTGCTGGTGGTATTGGTGATGGTCGTGGCGTTGTTGAAGCGTTTGTAGCAGGTGCTGAAGGCGTGCAATGTGGTACTATCTTCTCAATTGCTAAAGAAAGTCCAGTTGGGGAAAATTGGCGTAAAGCTGTCATTAATGCAACTGATACTGGTACTGCTGTTGTTGGTTCAACGATTAAAGGCGGTGCTACTCGTGGTATTGCTAACGAAGAGGCAGGGAAATTGTTTGAATTGGAAAAGACTGGCGTTTCCAGAGATGAATTCAATTCTGCCTTGAATAAGGGACTCTACGTTGGTGTCAAAGAAGATGATCCAGATAAGAGTTTCTTCATGGCTGGTGAAGTTGCTGGTATGATTAAAGAATCAAAATCAGCAGAAAAAATCATTAAAGACTTAATGAATGATGCTCAAAATATCCTTGATAAAAAGATTTCAATTATTTAATTTACCATATAAGTAGATAAAATATAGGC
>DICX01000046.1:0-321 GCA_002417825.1 Lactobacillus sp. UBA5815
CAAAGATTGAGCCGTAAGTCGTTCCTAAAACATCTGTTGAAACGATTTCATCTGCATTATAGCCAAATGACGGGTTGCCTTCTGTATGCTTCTTGATGGCTTCGTTGACTTCATCAGCTGTAACCTTCTTTGAAAGGATTGAAACCAATTCTGTCAAAGATCCGTCAACGACTGGAACACGTTGTGCATGTCCTTGAAGTTTACCGTTCAATTCAGGGATAACCAAACCAATAGCTTTAGCAGCACCAGTTGAATGTGGAATGATGTTAGCAGAAGCAGTACGGGCTGCACGGAAGTTCCCTTTACGTACAGGACCATCCA
>DICX01000046.1:600-7260 GCA_002417825.1 Lactobacillus sp. UBA5815
CCATGAGTTGAATCATATTTAAGCAAGTGAGCCAAAAGTGCTGGACTGGTCAAATCATTGATCGCAACAACCTCAATATCAGAAGACTTTTCACCCAAGTCCATAATCCGACGAAAAGCTAAACGGCCAATACGACCAAAACCATTAATACCAATCTTAACTGTCATATCCGATATTCCTCCTTAGGAAATAGGTAACATGTAACAATTATTTTAAACGGGAATGACTCCCCTTTAAAATCAAGTTTGAAGCACCTTCATCTGTGATTAACCACGTCTGATGTGGTGCATGATGCATATAACTAACAATTGCTCGTGCCTTACGAGCTCCTGCAGCAATTGCAAAAACGTGCGGTATCTTCGCGAGGTCGCTCAATTGCAATCCCAATCGAGGTATCCTCTCTACTATTTTACCATGCTGGTCGAAAAAACACCCAAAACATTCCACTACTGCATTTTTCTCATGGAGCTTAGATAAAGCAATCGAGTCAAAGCCTCTGCGCCTAGCCATTTCGTCTGCGATACCAATGCCATGAATGACCGCATCGCTACGTGAAATATCTGCCAGTACGCCCTCAATCGCAGGATCACGAATCAACTCGCGATATGCGTCCACCGAAACTTGCTCTGGCAAATTCAAACTTTTATATTGACCGCCTGTTTTTCTGGCCATCATTTGAACGAGTGAATCACTTTGCAATTCAATACTGCTTTGTCCCAAGGCACCACGCCCAGGAACAAAAAGCAACTGCCGATTACGGCGCAATTTGGGATTGAGTTGATTGACTATTCTTGCAATCGTTTCCCCGCCTAACACAGTGATGATGTTTTGACCTAATGGTAATAATAAATCTAGTGCCGAATTTAATTGTTCACCCATCAAGTCAAAAACTCGCTGCTGCCGGTCGCTATCGCCCGGAGCGATAATCACACGGTCGATACCAAGATACTTGGCTAGACGTGCCTCTGTTTGATTCGCGCTAAAAACCCGATCAATCAGAGCTGCTGCTNNTCGAATCGTTCTTTCACTTAAGCCAAGTCTCTGAGCAACCGTTCGTCGTCCAATCGGAGCTTTCAACGAAATTTGTTCCAAAACGAGATAACGCCGTCGAAATATTTTTAAGGCATCTGGAACCAGACTTTGCAACAGTGTAAAATCTGAATTCATACTATCGCTCTCTCCTATGGTCATATTTTGTCCCAGTATGTGACGAGACATGACCCAAAATGCTTAAAAATATTAGAGAAACGTGACTCAACAAAGTTTCAACATTTCCCTTTCGACGCTTTTAGTATACCAAGAAGCCCACATTTTTTCAACGATAATCACTAGAAAATCAAGATTTGGCATTTTGGTTCTCTTCTGTTACAATAAATGTCGTGTTCATTGTGCCCTTAGTGTAATGGATCGCACGTAAGATTCCGGTTCTTAAAATCTGAGTTCGACTCTCAGGGGGCGCATAATTCAAGACTGTCTTCACATTGGAGGCAGTCTTTTTATCCATTTAGTAAAAATTGATGATGGACTAAAGAAGCTGGCCACTTGTCTACTGATAAGCATGAGAAAAAAGCTAAAAGTTGACGCTAGTCTGCTAATATGGTTTAATTAGCACTGTACTTATTTGAGTGCTAATTTTTTTATTACATAGGAGGTCAAATTATGTTAGTACCTACTGTGATCGAACAAACAGCAAGAGGCGAACGTGCTTACGACATTTATTCGCGTCTTCTGAAAGACCGCATCGTAATGCTGAGCGGTGAAATCAACGATCAAATGGCAAATGCCATCATTGCCCAGCTGCTTTTCTTGGATGCTCAAGACAACACCAAGGACATTTCACTTTATATCAATTCGCCGGGTGGCGTCATCACTTCAGGAATGGCGATTGTTGACACGATGAATTTTATTAAATCTGACATTTCAACGATTGCGATTGGAATGGCAGCTTCAATGGCATCGATCATCTTAACCAGTGGGACTAAAGGCAAACGTTTTGCTTTGCCACATTCGACTGTTCTGATTCACCAGCCTTTGGGTGGCGCTCAAGGACAAGCCACCGAAATCGAGATCGCAGCCGAAGAGATCTTAAAGAGTCGTAAGATGTTGAATGGCATCATTCATGAAACAACCGGTCAGCCTTTAGATAAAATTCAACAAGATACTGAACGTGATCATTATATGACTGCCGAGGAAGCCAAAGATTACGGCCTTATCGATCAAATCATGACAAATATTCATACCGAAAAATAATTTTTTAAAAAGCCATCAGCAATCGCTGGTGGCTTTTTTTTGCAATAAAATATATTCTTGCTGAATACGCTGTGCCATTTGATGTAATTTAGTAAATCGATGATTGACCCCAGATTTTGAAATCGGACCATCCGGCACTTTTTCAGCAACTTCTTTAAGTGATAATTCGGGATTTTCTAGGCGAAAACGTGCCAAAACTTGAAGTTTTTGTGGTAAATTTTCTAATCCCATTTGATGTGAAAGTAATTTGATGTCTTCAACTTGTTTGGCAGCAGCTGTTGCTGTTTTTCTCAAATTAGCAGTATCACAATTGACGAGACGATTAACCGAATTGCGCATGTCACGCATGATCCGAAGATCTTCAAAAGCAAGCATCGCGTTGACTGCACCAATAATATGCAAAAAATCGCCTATCTTTTCAGCCTCTTTCAAATAAACGATAAACCCGTTGCGACGCTTTGTCGTATGCGCATTTAAGTTAAAGAAGCCATTCATCAACTGCATCAAATCATCATTATGATCTTGATAAACAGAATAAATTTCAAGATGATATCGACTTGTTTCAGGATTGTTGACGCTTCCCGTTGCTAAAAAAGCGCCTCTCAAATATGACATTGCTCGCTGCCGAGACGTCCTGATCTGACTGGGAACACGTGTGACGATGCCAGTCTTTGCTGTCGCAATCTGAAGATCAGACAAAACCTCATTGACGTTTTGTTGTAAACGAACCAAATATTGATTATTCTTTTTTAGCTTCATCTTGCGCGACACTAACAAGAGTGGTTCTACTTGATAAGCTTGTTTCAGCAACATAAAAATACGTCGTGCAATTGCTGGATTTTCAGTTGTAATATCCAAACTAAACCGATGATCATGCAAATGAAGGACGCTGTTCATTCTCAGAAAAGCAGCTAATTCAGCTTTTGCATGTTCAGGATGCACTTTCAACGCCGTAAGTTCTTTTTTGACACTGCTGGCATAGCTGATCATGTTTATCCCTCCTGTTGACGCCTAGCATAAGCCTCAAAGGCTAAATTAAGAATTTCCCGTGCAACTTTATGTCCATCATGGAAAACTAGACCACTGCGCTGATCGATAAAGTCATCTGTAATGACACGGCAATTTTGAGCGCGTAATCCCGCAAAATCGTTACGGACAGGTTCCAGATATTCATCATAATCATTAGGGTTAAATTTCGACATATCGATTTGAGCACCATTCACTAAAGCCGTATCAATATAATGTCCACCTAAATGCTCATTTAATACTTGGACATGATCCGCAGAAGAAAAATGATCCGTTTCACCCTTTTGTGTCATGATATTACAAATATAGATCACTTCTGCTTTTGTTTCCTTGACAGCTTGTCCTAAATTATGAATCATCAAATTGGGCAATATTGACGTAAATAAGCTTCCTGGACCCAAGACAACAGCATCTGCCTGCATGATAGCGGCCAAAACCGGCAAGACCGCATGCGGGGTATCACCAGAATCACTATTCGTTACCCAGATTCGTTTGATTCGTTTATCTTCAGAAGTAATCTCAGTTTCCCCTTTTTGTGTCGTCCCATCTACAAATTCGGCATTCAACGTCAATGGCTCGTTTGAAGCGGGGTAAACGTGCCCATCAATACGCATCATTTGAGATAGCGTCTGAACCGCATCGAAAATATTCCCTTTCATTTCATTCAGAGCAGCGATAATCAAATTACCAATCGCGTGCCCTGCAAAAAATGAATCTGATGAATCAAAACGATACTGGAAAATATGTTTTTCCTCACGTGGGATATCCGACAATGAAACTAAAACGTTGCGGATATCACCAGGGGGAACAACGTTGATAAAATTACGAATCGCACCTGATGAGCCCCCATCATCAGCTACTGTGACAATTGCCGTGATATCAGCATTCTGCTCTTTTAAAGCATTTAAGATAACTGGTAACCCAGTTCCACCACCGATAATGACGACTTTGGGCCTTCGCCCTTTGATGACGCGAACGATCCGGTTCTCGACATAAGTCATATCAGTACCTACTTCCTAATGTAACGACTAATTTCACGATGTGAAATGGCAACAGTATATTTTTTAGACAAGTCTCGAGCTAATTGTTGGGCAATCGAAACACTGCGGTGCTGGCCTCCCGTACAACCGATTGCGATCGTTAATTTCTCCTTACCTTCTTTAATATAACCAGGAATCGCGGTCTTTAGCATATCTAAGAACTTTTCATAAAAGACTTTTGTTTCAGGCTTATCCATCACATAATCGAAAACCCGCTTATCTAAGCCTGTAAATGGTCTCAATGCTGGAATATAAAAAGGATTAGGCAAAAATCTAACGTCCATGACGATATCTGCATCGATCGGCATGCCATATTTGAACCCAAACGAAACGACTTCAATACTGAATAATTTTGTCTTCTTATCATTGAATGCGGCAACCAAACGAGATTTTAATTCTTTAGGCGAGAGCTTTGAAGTATCAATGATAATGTTCGCCAAATTTTTTATTGGTGCGACAATTCCGCGCTCTTGCTGAATCGCATCCAGCAAGCGACCGCTAGTTTGTGCCAAAGGCGGTAAGCGCCGTGTTTCTTTATATCTTGCAACCAAAGTTTCATCTGATGCCTCTAAGAAGACAATCGTCGCTTGAACACGCTGATTGTCTTCTAAAGAGTTGACTTGATTGACCAAATCATTATAAAAACTCTTGATTCGCAAATCGATCACAACTGCAGCTTTTGTAAAATCATCTGAGTGAATGATCAAATCCCAAAAACTGCTAAGTAATGTTGGGGGCAAATTATCAACTACAAAATACCCCATATCTTCTAAGGAATGAATCGCGACCGTTTTCCCTGCACCACTCATTCCAGTGATGATCAGCAATTGTTTTTTAGTGGCCATGACGATACCTCCTTTGTTTATTAAATTATATCACACCGGGTGTTTCATTTGCGTGATGGCACACAAAAAAGCCCATAACGGACTTTTTTTACTCAACGATGAACCCAAGCAACAACAACTTCGTTGAAGCCAAACAAAATCAAATAAAAAGCGATCAGATACACCAAGCTAAAAGCAGTCAAAGCCGGGTTGAACAGCATCAAGATACTCATTATCAAAGTTAGAATGTTAAGAATCAAATTGAAAACAAAATAGCCTTTTCCAAAAGTAACTAAATGAGCTGAAAATACGATTGCAATGATGGAATCTGTTAAAAACCATAAGGCAACAATCAATGAAATGGTCAAAGCGCCTAAGTTGTTATCAAACAAAAAAAGGATACCAATCGCCAAATCAATCACACCAGAAATCAAAGTTACCCAACTGCGTGAAAAGAACTGCCTAAATTTAACAAAACTGCCTATCCACATCAATCCCTGTAAGATTGAAACGAGTGCAAAAGCCAAAACTAACCCACGAAGTCCTTTGCTTGGATATTTTAAAATAAAAATACCTAACAAAAATGACAGTACACCGGCAATGAAAACACTCCAATCAAAGCCATGAGGACGATCTGAATTTGAATATAAAAACATTTGGTTTCCCTCCCCTTATTAGAGTTTATTTTACGCCTTACTCAACGACTTGGCTGGATAATGTTAAAGTTCTTTGCTTATCGCGATCTAAGACCGACTTTAAGTATTGCCCTGTATAACTTTTAGCAACTTGCGCAACCTGTTCAGGAGTCCCTTGTGCGACGATTTGTCCGCCACCTTCGCCGCCTTCTGGACCTAAGTCAATCAGCCAATCTGCTGTTTTAATGACATCTAAGTTATGCTCAATAATCAAAATTGTATTTCCTTCATCAACTAAACGCTGTAAAACGCCTAATAGTCGCTTAATATCATCCGTATGCAGCCCTGTTGTGGGTTCATCCAAAATATAGAAATTATTTCCTGTCGACAATTTTTGAAGTTCAGCAGCCAGCTTCATTCGCTGTGCTTCACCACCGGAAAGCGTCGTTGCAGATTGTCCTAATTTGACATAGCCCAGTCCAACATCGACGATCGTTTGTAATTTGCGATGAATTTTTGGAATCGCAGCGAAAAATTCGCAAGCCTGCTGTATCGTCATCTCCAAAACTTGTGCGATGTTTTTCTCATGATAAGTCACCTCAAGCGTTTCAGAATTATAGCGGCTGCCATGACAAACTTCACAGGGAACATAAACATCCGGCAAAAAGTTCATTTCAATTTTGATGATACCATCGCCTTTACAAGCTTCGCATCGGCCGCCTTTGACGTTAAATGAGAATCTCCCCTTTTTATAGCCACGTACTTTGGCTTCATTGGTTTGTGCAAACAAATCTCGAATATCATCAAAGACACTGGTATATGTTGCAGGATTGCTTCTTGGTGAACGCCCAATCGGGCTTTGATCAATCGCGATGACTTTTTCAA